>NZ_DYZD01000122.1 GCF_020741345.1 Nocardiopsis listeri | reverse complement strand
TCTCGATCGACCTTCACGATGGTGCCTTCGACGATGTCACCGTCGTTGAAGTACTTGATGGTCTCGTCGATCGCCGCGAGGAAGGCTTCCTCGGACCCGATGTCGTTGACCGCTACCTGGGGTGTCGAGGTGGCCTCGGTGCTGCTCGTCATTTGTGGGTGGACTCCGGATACGGACAGGTTCAGGAAATGGGCACGCCGCGGGCTCGGGCTGTTCGATCCGTCGTCCAGATGTGGGGAGCAGGGTCACATGTACGGAACGAGCCGTCCGTGACCGCCGACTACCTGAGTCCAGAGTGGTGACCGATGCGGTGCAACCCTTCGCCCCCTACGGGGACGACAGACGGCACGCACGAAACCCACAACGCTCTGGCCAGAATATGAGACAAGGGCGTCCTGGTCAATCGGAACCCAGGACCGCCAACCCGGCGAAGGGCATATTGGCCGCAACCTACCCGAGCGGGCGGGTGAAGATCAACTGGACGACGTCGCATGTCCGACGGTGCTTACCCACCCGTAACCTCGTGGCCTTCCCGCCGGCCCGAAGTGTCTCCGAAGGAGCCGCAAATCACTCCATCGGAGGCCTCGAACGCGCCCGCTTGACCTCGCCCCGCCGCCGTTTGGCCTCCACCCGACGCCGCTTGGCGTTCTTGGAGGGCTTGCGTCGGCGCCGTTCCGGCGGCGGAGGTTCGATCGCCTCCGCCAGGACCGCCGCCAGCTTCTCCCGGGCCTCCAGCCGGTTGCGCACCTGCGACCGGTGGGTCTGCGCCGACACCGTCAGCACACCCTCCACCAACCGCCCCCGCAGACGTTCCAACGCCCGGGCCCGACGGGTCTCCCCCAGTGCCCGGCAGGAAGCCACGTCCAGCGACAACGACACCCGGGTGTCGGAGGTGTTGACGTGCTGTCCTCCCGGCCCCGAGGACCGGGAGAACCGCCATGTCAAGGCGTCGGCGGGAACGGTCACGGGCCCCACGGCCAGACCTTTCGTGGTCTCGTCCTGCCCCGCCACCGTTCCCACCCTCTCGATCTCCCGCGCTAGTGCGCGGCGTCGTGCCAGTTCTGTCCGCTGCCGACCGAAACGCCCAGCGGAACACGCAGATCATAGGCCGAGCCCATCTCGTGCGTCACGAGGTTTTCCACCGCCTCGCGCTCACCCGGGGCGACCTCCACCACGAGTTCGTCGTGCACCTGCAGCAGGACACGGGAATCGTGTCCGCCCTCGGTGAGCGCCGCGTCCACCTGCAACATCGCGACCTTGATGATGTCGGCCGCCGAACCTTGGATCGGCGCGTTCAACGCCATCCGCTCGGCCATCTCACGACGCTGCCGGTTGTCGCTGGTCAGATCCGGCAGGTACCGGCGCCGCCCCAGGATCGTCTCGGTGTAGCCGACCTTGCGGGCCTGCTCCACCACCTCGTTCAGGTAGTCGCGAACCCCGCCGAAGCTGGCGAAGTAGTCCTCCATCAGCCTCTTGGCCTCATCCGGAGCGATCCCCAACTGCTGCGAGAGCCCATAGGCGCTCAACCCGTAGGCCAGCCCGTAGCTCATCGCCTTGATCTTGGAACGCGCCTCACCGTCGACCTCTTCCACCTCGATGTCGAACACCTGCGCCGCCATCTGCGCGTGGAAGTCGTAACCGCTGTTGAACGCGTCGATCAGCGCCTGCTCGCCGGACAGGTGCGCCATGATCCGCAGCTCGATCTGGCTGTAGTCGGCGGTCAACAGCTCGTCGTAGCCCCCACCGACCACGAACGCCCTGCGGATCCGCCGACCCACGTCCGTGCGCACCGGGATGTTCTGCAGGTTGGGATCGGTGGAACTGAGCCGTCCGGTCGCCGCCACCATCTGGTTGAAGGTGGTGTGGATGCGGTCGTCGTCGGCGACGGTCTTGATCAGACCCTCGACCGTGGTGCGCAGCTTGGTCTGGTCCCGGTGGTGCAACAGCACCCCCGGCAGCTCGTTGTCGGTCTGCGTGGCCAGCCACGCCAGCGCGTCGGCGTCGGTGGTGTACCCGGTCTTGATCTTCTTCGTCCTCGGCAGCTCCAGGTCCTCGAACAGCACCTGTTGCAACTGCTTGGGCGACCCCAGGTTGAACTCACGGCCCACGACCTCGTGCGCCCGCTCCACCGCGGCGCGGCCCGCCGAGGCGAACTCCCCCTGCAGTTCCTCCAGATAGGGGCGGTCCGCGGCGATCCCGGCCCGCTCCATCCGCGCCAACACATCCACCAGCGGCAGCTCGACCTCGCGCAGCAGGTGCGCCCCGCCACGCTTGTCCAGCTCCGCGGCGAGCACGACCGCCAGGTCCCGGGTGGCCGCGGCGCGCACCGCCAGAACACGGCCGCGTCCGGAACCCTCGCCCTCCGAACCCAGGTCCAGTGCCAGCTGGTCGCCGTCGGTGTCCTCCTCCAGCTCCCGCCCCAGGTACTTACGGGTCAGGTCGGCCAGGTCGAACCGGCGCTGCCCGGGCTGGGCCAGGTAGGCGGCCAGAGCGGTGTCGCTCACCACACCGCCCAGGGGCCACCCGTGCGCGCCCAGTGCCAGGAGGGCGCCCTTGTACTCGTGCACCACCTTGGGGCGCTCGGCGTCGGCGAGGAACACCGCGAGCGCCTCGGTGTCGGCGGCGTCCAACAGGGTGGGGTCCAGGTACAGGGAGGCGCCACCGGCGACGGTCACCGCCAGCGCGTCCACACGGCCGGTCCCCCGACCCCAGGTGCCCTCCAGGGCGAGTCCGGCCGGAGCCTCGGTGGTCACACCATCGACGGAGGCGTGCTCGATGAGCCAGGCCGCCACGTCGCCGGTACCGGCGACGGTCACGTCCACCTCGAAGCCCTCACCGGCGCCGTCGACGCCCGCGCCCTCACCGGACTCGGCGGTGCGCACCACCGAGTACAGGCGCTCACGCAGGTTGGAGGCGAACTCCAGGTTGTCGAAGAGCGCGTCCACCCCGGCCCGGTCCGTCTCGGCCAGACCCAGTGCGCCCACCTCGACGTCCAGTGGAACGTCGGTGACCAGCTTGTTGAGACGCTGGTTGCGCAGCACGTCGGCCAGATGGTCGCGGAAGTTCTGCCCGGCCTTGCCGGTGACCTCGTCGGCACGCTCCACCAGGTCCTCCAAGGACCCGAACCTGGCGATCCACTTCGCGGCGGTCTTGGGCCCCACCCCGGGCACACCGGGCAGGTTGTCGGCCTTCTCCCCCACCAACGCGGCCAGGTCCCGGTATCTCTCGGGCGAGACCCCGTACTTTTCCTCCACCGCGGCCGGATCCATCCGCCGCAGGTCCGACAGGCTCTTGCCCGGATACAGCACCGTGCAGTTCTCGGTGACCAACTGGAAGGCGTCACGGTCACCGGAGGCGATCAGCACCTCCATACCCGCCTCGCCGCCCTGGTGGGCGAGCGTGGCGATCACGTCGTCGGCCTCGAAACCCGGCGCCGACAGATTGGTCACGCCGATCAGCCGCATCAGGTCCTGCGTCAACGGCACCTGGGACGGGAACTCCGGCGGGGTCTCCGAACGGCCCCCCTTGTAACCGTCGTACTCCTCGTCCCGGAACGTGGGACCCGACAGGTCCCACGCCACCGCCACATGCGTCGGCTCCTCATCACGCAACAGCTTCACCAACATGGAGGCGAACCCGTACACGGCGTTGGTCGACTGCCCGGTACTGGTACCGAAGTTCTCCACCGGCAACGCGAAAAACGCGCGGAAGGCCATCGAATGGCCGTCCAAAAGCAGCAGTCGGGGGCGCCCGCCATCGGTCTGGGCTGTCTGTTCGGGGGTCTCTCGCTTGGTCACCACAGGTGAAATCTTAGGATGCGCTGGGGACACTCCGTGGCCATCACCACGGGAACACCGGATCGGAAGGCACCACCAATGAGCACGCAGGCCCAGGAACTCAAGGAAATGTTGGACTCCGGAACGCTCACCGACGGCCTGGGCGACACCATGGGCATCGAGGTCACCGAGGCCACACCCGAACGCGTCGTCGGCCGAATGCCGGTCGAGGGCAACCGACAGCCCTTCGGTCTACTGCACGGCGGAGCCTCCTGCGTCCTCGCCGAATCCCTCGGCTCCATCGGCTCCACCATCCACGCGCGCCGGTTCGGACGCATCGCCGTGGGCATCGAGATCAACGCGACCCACCACCGCTCCGCCACCGAGGGCCACGTCACCGGTGTCGCCACCCCGGTCCACCTGGGCCGCACCCTCACCACCTGGGACATCACCATCACCGACGACGCCGGTCGGAAGGTGTGCACCTCCCGCCTGACCTGCATGCTCCGCGAGGCGCCCCAGAGCTGACCACGACGGGGCCCGACACAAGCAACCCTTCACGGGCGAACACAGGCGAACTACACGGCCCGACCGGCACGCGTTGACGGTCGGGCCGCGCCATGCCCCGCCGTCATGACAGATTGCGGCCGGCCGACCTTTATCAGTCACATTCGTCCAAGAACCAGGCCCGAGAGCCCTCACCTTGACCACAGGTTCATAACGGCATGAAAGCGAGTCGGACGCAACTCCCGCCCCAGCTTCACGGAACGGAACTTCCATGATTAAGCTCCACTAACGCTCCTGATTAAGTCATGCCACACATCGCGGACTTCAGGACGCATCTGCATCATCGGCACGGCTGCGCCACGCAGTCCGTGCACCGCCGGTTGAACGGAGTGACCACGATCATGGCAAGCAAGAAGGTCCTAGGACTCACTGCCGCGACCGCGGCCCTAGTGCTGGGGCTGACCGCGTGTGGCAACGGCGACGACGGCGGAAACGGCGGAGACTCCGCGGGCGAGGAATTCACCTTCGGCATCGTCTACCCCCAGACCGGTGCCCTCGCCTTCCTCGGCCCGCCGCAGATCTCCTCGGCCAAGTACGCGATCTCCGAGATCAACGGTGCCGGCGGCATCCTCGGCACCGAGGTCCCCGAGATCGTCGAAGGCGATGAGGCCGCCGACGGCGCCCAGGCCAACGAAGCCGCCAACAGCCTCGTCAACAGCGACGTCAACGCCGTCATCGGCGCCGCCGCCTCGGGCATGACCCAGGCGATCTACGACACCATCACCGGCGCCGAGATCGTCCAGTGCTCGGGCTCCAACACGGCGCCCGACCTCAGCGACATCGACGACGGCGGCTACTTCTTCCGCACCGCGCCCAGCGACCTGATGTCCGGGCCCGTCATGGCCCGCGAGATCGTCGCCAACAACCAGACCAGCGTCGCCATCGTCGCCCGCGCCGACGACTACGGCAACGGCTACCTCGAAGCCGTCCAGGACGAGCTCGAAGCCCTCGGCGCCGAGGTCGCGCTCACCGAGACCTACGACCCCGACGCCACCAACTTCGACAGCGTCGTCAACGCCGTCGGCAACGAGGACCCCGACGCCGTCGCCCTCATCTCCTTCGAAGAGGGCGCCCAGGTCATCGCCGAACTCCTCGAAAGCGGCGTCGAAGGCGACCAGCTCTACATCACCGACGGCCTCAACAGCCCCGAGCTGGGCACCACCGTCAACGAGGACGACCCGTCCATGGTCGACGGCATCACCGGCATCGCGCCCGGCGCCGACAACCCCGAGTTCAACGACGGAATCCGCGAGTTCGACTCGGAACTGGACGTCTTCCAGTTCGCCCCGCAGGTCTTCGACTGCGTCACCGCCATCGCCCTGGCCGCCGAATCCGCCGAGTCCGTCGACCCGAGCGTCTACGTCGAACACCTGCCCGAGATCAGCCGCCCCGAGGGCACCGAGTGCACCTCCTTCGAGGAGTGCCGCGACCTGCTCGCCGAGGGAGAGGACATCGACTACCAGGGCACCAGCGGCAACATCGACTTCGACGACAACGGCGACCCCACCTCCGCCACCTTCGAGGTCTTCGGCTTCGACGGTGAGACCCACGAGGTCCGAGGCTACGAGGAGTACTCCGCCGACGAATAGACCCACCGGACACCACGTCCCGGAGTAGCGGAGTCATCGACGCACACGCAACACCGCGCCGGGGGTGCGGGGCTCGGGCCCCGCACCCCCGGCGCGCGTTCCCCGATCGGCACGGCCGCCATCCGCGCGCCGTGCCTCTTCGTATCCGAACGGAGTGACCACGTCCATGGCACGAACCAAAGCACTCGGCCTGGCCGCCACGACCACGGCGATGGTCCTCGCGCCGTCGCCCTCACCTCCTTCGAAGAGGGCGCCCAACTCATGGCCGAACTCCTCGAAAGCGGCGTCGAGGGCGACCAGCTCTACCTGACCGACGGCCTCAACAGCCCCGAGCTCGACGTCCTCCAGTTCTCGTCCCAGATCTTCGACTGCGTCACCGTCATCGCCCTGGCCGCCGAATCCGCCGGCAGCACCGACACCACCGACTTCGACGACAACGGCGACCCCACCACCGCCACCTTCGAGATCTTCCACTTCGGAGACGACGGCTACGAAATCGTCGGCTACCAGGAATACGCCTACGACGACTGACCCCACGCACGCCGGGCCCGGCGTCCACCCACGCACACGCCGGGCCCACACCACCTCCCGAACGGACCGACCCGATGACCACCAACACGCGCCCGACCCTGGCGCTCACCGCCACCGCGCTCGCCGCCGTGCTCACCCTCAGCGCCTGCTCAGGCGCCTCCGAAGCCGAGGACAGCGCCTTCACCTACGGCCTGCTCTACCCCCAGACCGGATCCCTCGCCTTCCTCGGCCCTCCCCAGCTCTCCGCCGTCGAATACGCCATCTCCCAGATCAACGACGCCGGCGGCATCCTCGGCGAACAGGTACCACCACCCGTCCAGGCCGACGAGGCAGGTGACAACGCCCAGGCCAACGAAGCCGCCAACAGCCTCGTCAACAGCAACGTCAACGCCGTCATCGGAGCCGCCGCCTCCGCCATGACCCAGGCCACCTACGACACCATCACCAGCTCCCGGATCGTCCAGTGCTCGGGCTCCAACACCGCGCCCGAACTCTCCGACATCAACGACGGCGGCTACTTCTTCCGCACCGCCCCCAGCGACCTCATGGCGGGCCCCGTCCTCGCCCAACAGATCGTCGAGGACGGCCACACCTCCGTCGCGCTCGTCGCGCGAGCCGACGACTACGGCACCGGCTACCTCTCGGCCGTCGAGAACGAACTGCACTCCCTCGGCGTCGACGTCCTCGTCAGCGAGACCTACGACCCCGACAGCACCAACTTCGGTGCCGTCATCGACGGTGTCTTCCGGGCCGACGCCGACGCCATCGCCCTCATCTCCTTCGAAGAGGGCACCCAGCTCATGGCCGCCCTGATCGAAAGCGAGGTCCGCAGCACCTTCTACCTCACCGACGGTCTCAACGACCCCGGCCTGGCCGAGACCGTCGCGGACGACCGACCCGAGACCGTCGTCGGGACCACCGGGGTCGCCCCCAGCGCCGACAACCCCGACTTCAACGAAGGCCTCCGTGAGTTCGACCCCGAACTCGAGGCCTTCCAGTTCGCGCCCCAGATCTTCGACTGCGTCACCGCCATCGCCCTGGCCGCCGAATCCGCCGAATCCCCCGATCCGACCGTCTACGTCGAACACCTGCCCGAGATCAGCCGCCCCGAGGGCACCGAGTGCACCTCCTTCGAGGAATGCCGAGACCTCCTCCACCAAGGCGAGAGCATCGACTACCAGGGCTCCAGCGGCGACATCGACTTCGACGACAACGGCGACCCCACCTCCGCCACCTTCGAACTCTTCCACTTCGGAGACGACGGCTACGAGATCCTCGGCTACACCGACTACTCGCTCCAGGACTGAACCCACGCGCCACGAACACGACAGAGGGGGTGGGGCCGCCCGGCCCCACCCCCTCTTCGCGCGGGTCCCAAGACCCACCGCTCACGCCTTCGCGAGCGTCCCCAGGTACAACTCGATCACGTTCGGGTCGTTCAACAGATCCCGACCCGTACCCGTATACGCGTTCCGGCCCTGGTCCAACACGTACCCGCGGTCACAGATCTGCAGGCAACGCCGCGCGTTCTGCTCCACCATGATCACCGAGACACCCGTGGAGTTGACCTCCTTGACCCGCTGGAAGACCTCCTCCTGGTAGATCGGCGACAGCCCCGCCGTCGGCTCGTCCAACAACAGCACCGACGGGTCCATCATCAAGGCCCGACCCATCGCCACCATCTGACGCTCACCACCCGACAGCGAACCCGCCTTGGCCCGGCGCCGCTTCCCCAACAGGGGGAACAGCTCCGAGACCACCGAGAACCGCTCGGCGAACGACCTCGGCCGCAGGAACGCCCCCATCTGGAGGTTCTCCTCGATCGTCAGGGAGGGGAACACGTTCCGCGTCTGCGGCACGTACCCCACCCCACGCTCCACCAGACCGTGCGCCGGCAGGCCCGCGATGCTCGAACCCCGCAGTGTCAAGGAACCCTCGCGCACCGGGATCAGCCCGAAGATCGTCTTGATCAACGTCGACTTGCCCGCACCGTTCGGACCGATGATCGCCACGACCTCCCCCTCGGAGAGGGTCAGGGTGCACCCGTTCAGGATGTTCACCCCCGGCACGTAACCGGCCACCATGTCCCGGGCCAACAGCAGATGGTCCTCCGGACCACCCACCTCCAGAGCCTCGCCCGCCTGCTTCAGGACCTCCTCACGGTGCTCCTGGACCGCGGCGGCCTCCTCGGCCTCCACCGGAACCTCCTCCGGCTCAGGGCGCGTCCCGCCGTTCTCCTCACTCATCGCCACTCTCCCCGGACTCGCCCTCGACCTCCTGGGCTCCCAGGTAGGCGTCGATCACCTGCTGGTCGGACCGGATGTCCGAAGGACGACCCTCCGCGATCACCCCGCCCTGCGCCAACACCACGATCCAATCGCTGATGCCCATGATCACGTCCATGTCGTGCTCGACGAACAGGACCGTCTTGCCCTCGTCCCGCAACGACGTGATGTGCTGCAACAGCGACTGCACCAGAGCGGGGTTCACACCCGCCATCGGCTCGTCCAACATGATCATGCCCGGATCGGTCATCAACGCGCGCGCCATCTCCAACAGCTTGCGCTGACCGCCCGACAACGAACCCGCCATGTCCTGACGCTTGTCGACGAGCTTGAACCGCTCCAACAACTCCATGGCACGCTCGGTGTTGGCCTGCTCCTGCGAACGCCACATCGGCCGCAGGAACGCACCGACCATCCGCTCGCCCAACTGGCCCTGAGCACCCAACAACATGTTGTCGAGCACCGTCATGCGTGTCAGAGCCTTGGTCAGCTGGAAGGTCCGCACCATCCCGGCCCGCGCCACCTGGTGGCCGCGCCGACCGTTGATCGGCCGACCCTCGAACGTCCAACGCCCCTGGTCCACCCGGTCGAACCCGGTCAACAGGTTGAAGAACGTCGACTTGCCCGCGCCGTTCGGACCGATCAGCGCCGTGATCGTCCCCCGCTGCACCTCCAGGTGGTTCACGTCCACCGCGGTCAGACCACCGAAGGAACGCTTCACGCCGTCGGCCACCAGGATCGGATCCGACTTCGGCGACCCGGGCTCGGCCACCGCGTCCGCCATTCGGTCGACCTCGACCGCCGCGGAGGTGTCCACCTCGTCACTTGACATTGATCAGCATCTCCTTGCGGTCACCGATGAGACCCTGCGGCCGGAAGACGATCAACAGCACCAGCAGCAGCCCCACGAAGGCCAACTGGATCGCGCCGTAGTCGGGCCCCTCCAGGAAGGGCAACAGCCCCTCCCGGCCCAAGCCCTTCAAGAACCCGTCCGTGAAGTTCATCAGGAACCAGAACGCCATCGAACCGATGATCGGACCGAACACACGGCCCGCACCGCCCAACAGCAGGATCACCCACAGGAAGAAGGTCACCTGCGGCTTGAACTGGTCCGGCTGGATCGCCCCCTGGTGCACCGCGAGCATCGCGCCCGCCAACGCACCGATCAGACCACCCAGCACCAACGCCTGCATCTTGTAGGCGAACACGTTCTTGCCGAGGCTGCGCACCGCGTCCTCGTCCTCACGGACGCCCTTGATCACCCGGCCCCAGGGGCTGTGGATCAGCATCCACGTGAACAGGGCGAACACCGCGACCAGACCCCACGTGACCGTCATCAACCACATCTGGTTGCCGGTGAACGTCATCGCCCCGAACCCGTAACGTCCACCCGCGTCGAACGGGTTCACCTCACGAAAGCCCGAGGACAGGTTCTGCAGGCCGTACACGCCGTTGGTCACCGGCTCGGCGAACCCCGCCCGGTACACCAGGCGCAGCACCTCCGCCGCCGCGATCGTCGTGATCGCCAGATAGTCGGCCCGCAACCGCAGCGTCGGGATACCGAGCAGCAACGCCAACACCAGCGCGCAACCCAGCCCCACGAGGAAACCGACCAGCACCGGCAGGTCGAACACCGCCACACTGATTCCCACGCCATAGGCGCCCACCAGCATGAATCCGACCTGACCGAAGTTCAGCAGGCCCGTGTAACCGAAGTGCAGGTTCAACCCCACGGCGGCCAACGCGTAGATCGCCGCGACCGGACCGACCGCGGATCGAGCGGCCTCGGCGAGGATCATGAGAATATCCATCGTTACCTCTCCTAGCCGACCCGCTCACGCGAACCGAGCAGGCCCTGAGGCCTGACCAGCAGCATGAGGATCATCAGGGCCAGAGCCCACGCGTTCATGAGCTGTGCGGGGAACCACAGGGTGGACAACATCGCCACCAGACCGACGGCCAGACCGCCGACCATCGCGCCGTAGGCCGTGCCCAGACCGCCGAGGATCACCGCGGCGAACATCAGCAGCAGCAGACGGAAGCCCATCTCGTAGTCCACGACCTGGTTCAGGCCGAAGAGCACACCGCCCAGCGAGGCCAGACCACCACCGAGCAGCCACACGTACATCGTCACGCGGTCCACGTCGATCCCCGACGACTCCGCCAGGTCCCGGTTGTCCGAGACCGCGCGCATCGCCTTACCGATACGGGTGAACTGCAACAGGCAGGCCACCAGCACCAGGACCACGACGGCCACGGCGATGATCACCAGGTCGCGGGGCGGCATCGACACCGGCCCCAGATGCACCAACTCCTGCACCTGGAAGCCCGCGTAGCGCGTCCGGTTCGCACCGAACAGCACCAGGATCACGTGCCGCAGGACCAGGGCCACACCGATCGACACGATGAACATCTGGATCAGGGCCACGTTGCGCTTGCGCAGCGGACGCCACAGGTAGCGCTCCATCGTGCCGCCCAGCACCGCGCCCATGAGCACCGCGATCGCGGCCGCCGCCCACAGCGGCACCTGCCACTGGATGTCGTCACCGAGCACACCCACCAGGGTCGCCAGGGCGATACCGCCGAGGACCGCCGTCCACTGAAGGATGATCAACAGGGTCCGGCCGAGCTTGTCCTCCATGAACGCGCCCAACAGGACCGCCACACCCAGACCGGCGAAGATCGCCAACAGGGAGTTGCCCATCCCGGCCGCGCCGGTACTGAACAGGAGCGCCATCATCGCGCCGAAGGTGACCATGTCACCGTGCGAGAAGTTGATGATCTGCGTCGTCCCGAAGATCAACGACAGACCGATCGCGGAAACCGCGATGACCAGGCCGAAGAGGAGACCGGCCGCGGTCAGCTGGGCGAACCGATCGCCGAAACCGCCGCTGACCCCCTCGACCTCCAGGGCCTCGTCGTCCGCGGGGGCCTCCTCGCCCTCCTCCGCTGCGTCCTCACCCTCCGAAGGGCTCTCCGACTCCTCCGGCTCCTCCGCGGCCGTACCGGCCTCGTCCAGGGCGACGATCAACGGTCGCCGCTCATCGGCCTCGACCGTGACCTCGGCCTCACCGCCGACGAGCAGGACGGTCTCGCGGACCTCGTACTCGCTGGGGATGGACTCCTGATCCACCACTGCGCGGTAGTCGCCCGGTCCGGGCAACACCACTTCCCAATTTCCATCAGAGTCGGTCGTCGCCGCTTCGATCTCGTCGTCACCCTCGAAGACCATGATCTCGATGCCTTCGACACCGAGATCACGCTCATCGGGCTGAGTGATCTGACCGTGCAGCGACTCACCGCCCTGTTCGTCTGCCGTAGCCGCCGCCCCGGGGATCACCAGGAATGCGGTGATCAGGGCGAGCAACACGGTCACGAGACGTGTGCGCACGCGCGCTCCTTGCGCATCTGAGGTCACGTGGCACCCGGATGTGAGCATTCGGGCACCACTGTCCTTTAGCTGTTCGGTGCGCCGAGTTTAGCCCGGTTTAGGCTGGTCATTCAGCACAGCTAAAGCCACGTGACACAACCGTCACCCCATTGTGCGCAACCGAGATCAAACCGGTATCGGATCCGAGTTGAATCTGAACAGGCGTCTAGGATTTCTGCCCGCGCCCCAGTCGATCTGTCACTTGGTCCTACATATGGTGACCGGATGACCACACTTGACACCCGATTCCGAACAAGACGAAGGGGCCGCCCCGATGGACACGGCCCCTTACGTCGAGTGTTCAGTTCTCCTAAGCGGGAAAGATCAGCCCTGCCGGCCACCGAGGGTCTCGACGACGGTCTCGGCGACCTTGCGCATGGTCAGCCGGCGGTCCATCGAGTTCTTCTGGATCCAGCGGAACGCCTCCGGCTCACTCATGCCGTGCCGACTCTGGAGCAGCCCCTTGGCCTGCTCCACCAGCTTGCGCGTCTCCAGCCGGTCCTGGAGGCTGCCGACCTCCGCCTCCAACGCCGCCAGCTCGGCGTACCGGGAGGTCGCCATCTCGATCGCCGGTACCAGATCCGACTTGCTGAAGGGTTTGACCAGGTAGGCCATGGCCCCGGCCTCGCGGGCCCGTTCGACCAGCTCGCGCTGGGAGAAGGCGGTCAGGATCACCACGGGGGCGATGCGCTCCCCCGCGATGCGCTCGGCGGCGGTGAGACCGTCGAGCACGGGCATCTTGATGTCGGTGATCACCAGATCCGGCTTGAGCTCCCGGGCGAGCCTGATGGCGGCCTCGCCGTCACCGGCCTCACCCACGACGGCATAGCCGTCCTCCTCCAGCATCTCCTTGAGATCCAGGCGGATCAGGGCCTCGTCTTCCGCGATCACCACACGGCTCTGCGTCCTCGTCACGTACACGAGGTTACAGAGATCCGCTAGTATGCTGTGCGTTGGCCCCGGCAATGCCGGTCAATCGTGACACCACTGTTGACCGAACATCGCCGAACCGACAGCAGAAAAAATCCCAGAGAACCACTTGACAATTCAACCCCGCCCCGATACTCCAATCCGGCAGAGAGAGCGAGCTCAAACCTCGTACAGTGTGGGTTCGAGTCCCACTCGGGGCACCTTGGCCACCCAATGGGTGGCTTTTCTGCTGTCCTGGGGCGCATGGCGGCCAAAAATGTCCGAAGCGTGAGTGAACATGCACTCCATGTACTCACCGCATGTCAGGCGTCAAGCCACCTCCCTTCTCGATTCGGGCATCTCCTACTCAGAGGTCGCCCAGCGCACCGGAATCAACAGGTCCACTCTTCGTACCTGGATGACCGACCGATCCTTGGTGGACAAGTACCAGGACACCGACCTCTGCCCGCGCTGCGAACCCATCCCCCGACCGCCCGCCGATGGGCGTTCCTACGCCTATCTCCTGGGCCTCTATCTCGGCGACGGCTGCATCACCCCGGCCGGTGATCCGGCCAAGGGTGTCTGGCGGCTCCGCATCATGTGCGGCGACGACTGGCCGGGGCTCATCGACGAGTGTGTCCTGGCCATGTCCTCGATCCGCCCCGCCCACAAGGTGTCCCGGGTTCCCTCCCAAGGCTGCACCGAGGTGCACGGCAACTGGAAGCACTGGCCGTGCGTCTTCCCCCAGCACGGTCCCGGAAAGAAGCACGACCGGCGCATCCTCCTGGAGAAATGGCAGCAAGAGATCGTGGACGCGAAGCCACAGACCCTCGTTCGCGGGTTGATCCACTCCGACGGGTGTCGACTCATCAACCGGATACGCAAGAAGCGTCCGGACGGCGAGACGAAGTCCTACGAATACCCCCGCTACCAGTTCACCAACGTCTCGACGGACATCACCGGTTTACTCACCACCACCCTCGATCGGCTGGGCGTGGCGTGGAGGACACAGGTAAGGAAGCGGTCCGAACCCCGACACCGAGAAACCCACGTCATCTCGATCTCGCGTAGGGAAGCGGTGGCCAGGATGGACTCCTTCGTGGGCCCCGAGTACTGAGCACCGGGGCACGAGAAGGGCCGTTCCGGTGGGCCTGCGCCTACCGGAACGGCCCCGGTGCCCCGAAGGGCGAGTGGCGCCCGAAGCATGATGGGGATACCCGCATCAGGCACACGCGGACGTGTGACCGGCAAGGGGGACATCCGGGCACAGCCGACTCAGAAACCCCCGTAGGAGGAGGGTAGGGGGTTCCTTCGCCATCATTTTTATCGGATCCACGACATCCACGTGGGGAAAGCAAGGATCCCGAGGGATTCTCGTCGCGACCCGACGTCTCCGATGTCCGTTTCCGTGAGGGTTTCCTCGGGTGCGTCCCCGTCAGCGGATTCGAGGGACCGGGGTCTGTTGGAGCGGGCCGTCCCGGTGGGGGACACCGTCCGGGACGGCCCTGTGGCGGCGCGAATCGCGATGGGGTCGAGTTCCGCGCCACGCGTGACCGAGCCACGGGGAGGGGGTCCCGCGGGCTCGGCCCAGGAACCACCCTCAGGAGGAGATGAGGGGGTTCCTTCACGAACATTCTTATGGGATCCGGGGCCCTCATGTGGGGGAAATAGGGATTCTGTGTGGTGCGGGTTTTGAATCGCCGCCGATAACCGCCCGGAACGCCCCGACTTGTGGTGGGTTCAGGTGGAGCGAAGGTGGTCACGGAGCGCACGGGCGACGCGACCCATGAGGGCTTCGGCTTCGGGTTGGTGTCGGGCGGGGACCTGTGACGCGGTGAGGGCCGCGATGGCGTAGGTCTCACCGTTGGCGTGTTCGACCACGCCGACCTCGTGGCGGTGGTTGAGGACGGTGCCGGTCTTGGACGCCCAGGTGGTGGCGTCACTGGTGAAGTCGGGGGCGAGGCGGTGGCGAATGACGTTGTCGGCCATGAGCGCGCGGACGCCGCCGGCGACGTCGGGGTGGATGTTGGTGGGCCGCCAGAGGGCGTGGAGCAGGTCGACGTGGGCGCGGGCGGAGCCGGAGTTGGCGACGGTGACGTCGAGTTGGGGGATGTGGTGGCCGCGTCCGTCGGTGCCCGCCCGGATGGCGAGGGTGTGGGCGAGGTGGGTCTCGTCGGGGGCCAGGCGTTCGGCGGGGGTGGCGTTGAGGGTGCCGATGCCGTGGCGGACGGTGATGCCGTGGATGTGGTGGTCGTGGAGGATTCGGTCGACGTGGGTGGGCGGGGTGAGGTCGAAGAGGGCGTCGGCGGCGATGTTGTCGCTGAGGCAGGTGCTGAGGTGGAGGAGGTCGTCGATGGCGATGGTGACGGGGTGGCGGAATTTGCTGATGCCGAAGGGGCCGGTGCCGGGTGGTCCGGTGTCGATGTGGGTGGGGGTGAGGTGGATGGGGGTGGCGCCGTCGAGTTCGCCTTGGTGGATGCGGTGAAGGGTGGCCAGGGCGAGGGGGACTTTGACGAGGGAGGCGGTGGCGTATTCGGTGTCGGGTTCGATGCCGATCTCATGGCCGGTACGGAGGTCGCGGACGAGGAAGGAACCGTGGAGTCCGGCTTCTCGGAGTTCGGTGTGCAGGCGGTGGGTGATCACGTGTGGGTGGCTCCGAGGCAGCGGGCGACGTGTGCGTGCAGGTGGGTGCGGAGGGTTTCGGCTTGTTCTCCGACGGCGGTGTGGTCGCGGGTGGGCTGGATTTCTCCGGTGGGACGCCAGTGGAGGTCGAGTCGTTCGGCTTGGCGGGGGGTGCAGAGGAGGAGGTCGTGGGTGGTGAGTACTTCGGCGGTGGCGGTGGTGAGGCTGGTGGCGACGGTGATCTGGGTGGGGTGGAGTCCGAGGGCGTGACCGATGCGGGTGAGGGGGTCTCGGATGTGGGGCGTGTCGTCCTCGGGTTGGATCCAGACGCGTCGGCGTGGGGCGGTGTGGGTGCGTCCGGCCCTGAGGGTTTCCAGGTAGTGGGTGTGTGCGGTGGGCGGGTGGTGGGTGGCCAGGCCCAGGGGTGCGGTCCAGGTGGCCTGGT
>NZ_DYZD01000121.1 GCF_020741345.1 Nocardiopsis listeri | reverse complement strand
ATCGAAGTCCCTGCTTCCGGGCGGTCACGGACCGGAAGCAGGAAGAGGAAGTTCCTCGTCACCTCGGGGTGGTGGGCCGGGGCGGGCCACCGGCGGCCCCACGCCGTCGTTGTACCGCGCGGGTACGACATTTCCCAAGGATCGCCGGGATCAGATCTGCTTGATCACCCGGGCGGGGTTACCGACGGCGACCACGTTGGCGGGCAGGTCCCGGGCGACCACCGCTCCGGCGCCCACCACGGTGTTGTCGCCGATGGTCACCCCGGGGCAGACGATCACGCCGCCGCCCAGCCACACGTTCTCCCCGATGGTGATGGGCTCGGCGGACTCCCAGCCGGCCTTGCGCTCGGCGGGTTCGAGCGGGTGGGTGGGGGTGAGCAACTGGACGTTGGGACCCATCTGGGTGTGGGCGCCGACCCGGATCGGCGCCACGTCCAGCATCACCGCGCCGAAGTTGACGAACACCCCTTCGCCCAGGGTGATGCGGTGGCCGTAGTCCACGTGCAGGGGCGGACGCACGGCGGCGTTCTCACCAACTTCACCGAGCAGGTCGGCCAACGCCTGGGCACGCCCCTCGTGGTCGTCGGAGGCGGTGGCGTTGAAGACGTCCATGAGCTTGTGGCACCGGACGGCCTCGGCCGCCAACTCGGCGTCGACCCGGTAGGGCTCACCGGCGAGCATACGTTCCTTGGCGCTGGTCACAGCGGTCCTTTCCATGGCTGAAAAACTCCGTCGAGCCTAACGTCCCGCTCTGCGACAATGCCCACCATGACAACCCCCACGGTCCTGGTGAGCGGCGCCACCGGCGGCATCGGCGCCGCCCTGGTCGACGAACTCCTACGACGCGAGCGCCATGTGGTGGCGCTGGGTCGCGACCTCGACCGTCTCACCGACCTGGCCCGGAGCCGACCGGGGGTGCGGACCGTTCGCGCCGACCTCGAACATCCCCAGAGCCTGTCCGAGGCACTCGGACCACTACTCGGCGAGGTCGAGGAACTGTCGGCCTTCGTGCACTGTGCGGGACTCTCCCCGGTGGCGTCGGTGACCGACTCCCCCGTCGCCCTGTGGAACCGGGTACTGGCGGTCAACCTGGTCGCTGCCGCCGAACTCACCCGCCTGCTGCTTCCCGCCCTGCGCACCGCCAAGGGCCACGTGGTCCTGGTCAACGCCGCCCCCGGCCTGCACGGGGTGCCGCGCTGGTCGGCCTTCACCGCGAGCAAGGCGGGGCTGAGCGAGTTGGCCGACGCGTTGCGCGCCGAGGAGGCCGAACACGGTGTGCGGGTCACCGGTGTCCACCCCGGTGGGACCGCCACCGAAACCCTACGGCGGGTACGCGCGGACTTCGATCGGCCCTACGACCCCCAGGCCTGCATCCGGCCCGCCACCCTGGCCCGTGCGATCGTGGACGTGCTGGAGTCGCCGCGCGATGCGACCATCACCGAACTGCACCTGCGCCCGGGCCCCTGAACCGGATCGGGGTCGCTTCCCTCCGCACAGGGCGGACGGGAACGACCCCTTCCTTCGCTCCGTGTTCACAGCACCCGCTTGACCCCCGGAATCGCCCGCACCCCGGCGGCCGACACCCAGGACAGCGGCACGCTCAACGCGGCAAGGCCGGCGAACTTGACCACCGCAGGGGCCTGCCAGCCGCCCAGTGCCATGGCCACCAGCACCAACACCACCGTGTGCAGCACGTACACGGCGAAGGCGTTGTCGCCCAGGAACCGCCACACACGGTTGTCCCTGGTCACGAACCTGCGGAAGAAGACCAGCAGCGCCAGCACCAGCCCCACCGAGAACAGGTTCTCCGCCAAGAGCCGCACCAACGACGCCCCGGTATCGGGGGCGGCCGTCGCGAACACCATCATCACCGGCAGCGTCACCACGGCGGCGATGCCGCCGACCACCCCGGCCCGGTCGGGCAACCGATGGAGCCAGTCACCCCTGTAGGCGAGCGCGCCCACGGTGAACATGGCCACGTACTGGGGCAGATAGCCGGGGCTGGGCAAGCCCACCACCGGCCAGTACGGAGCGGGAAAGGCCCAGCGCCAGGCGAAGGTGACCAGGGCCGAACCCACAACGAACACCAGGACCGGCACCGGCCAGCGCAGTGGCCCCCGCTCCCGGACCTTCTCCACGACCCGGACGGGCCCGGCACGACGCTCACGCACACCGCGCACCCACACGTACACCAGGCTCATCACCAACAGCACCTCCACGAACCACATCGGGCCCGGGTCGATGGTGAGCAGGTACAGCAGCCACAGCGGAAGGTCGGGTTCGGCCGCCATCACCTGGCCGAACGTCGGGATCAGGGCCAAGGGACGCAGCAACACCAGGAACAGCAGCAGGGGGACGCCCAGCCGGATCAGGCGTTCGCGCATGAACCCGCGCCGCCCGCGCCGGTCGATCGAACCCGGCACGAAGTACCCGGCGATGAGGAAGAACATCCCCATGAAGAACGTCTGGTTGAGGAGCACGAACAGGTCCAGCGCCGCCCCGGAGGGGTCCTGGGCCGGTTCGGCCAGGTACCACACCGGGATGTTGCCGTAGGTGATGGCCGCGTGGTGCAGCACGACCAGGACCGTCAGGACCACCCTGAGGTGGTCGACGTAGAACAGTCGGGGGCGGACCGGTCGGTCGGCAGCCCCGGTGGTGGGCGGGTCGGCGTTCTGTGTCATGGGGACCTCGTCACTGTGGTGTGACGGTCATCGGGCTCGAACCGCACGGACCAGGAGTTCTCCCAGTTCGTCGGCGTGTGCGAGAAGGTCGTGGCCGGGGTGCGTCCGCCAGTACTCGAACATGGCGTCGAGGGTCGCCTGCTGGCTGACCGCCATCACCCGCACGTCGAAGTCGCGGAACTCCCCGCTCTGCTGACCGGAGCGGTAGAGCCCCTCCAGGTGCTCGTAGATCGCCTCGGGTTGGGACCCGAAACGGGGAGCGCCCTGGGCGTCACGAGAGTGCCGGAAGATCTGGGCCAGTGCCGTCATGCGCTCGCGATGGGCCAGCGCGTACTCGGCCACGCCGCGCACGTGGACGCGCAGCGCCCCTTCCATGCTCTGCTCGGCCAGGACCCGGGGCACGACCTCCTCCCCGATCTGGGTGTAGACGCCGATCACCACCTGGTCCATCAACTCGTCCTTGCCGTCGAAGTGGTAGGAGATGACGCCTTTGCTCACCTCCGCCGTCCGCGCGATCCGAGCCAGGGAGGCGTTGGGGTAACCGACCTCGGCGATGGTGTGCACCGCCGCGTCGATGATCTGTGCCCTGCGGGCCTTCTCGATGAAGGACCGCTTCTGACCGTCTGACTCGTTTTTTGACCGCATGGCCAGAATTTAACATGTGCGGCCGAAAAACCATCGGGGATGCCCCTGATCCCATCCCTGAAACGGCCCCCCACCCCAGGACCGGGCCGGGCTCCCCGCGCTCGGGGTCCACCGGCACCACCAGGGGTTCTCCGGGTGGAGGATGGGGGGCATGACCCCACCCGCACCGGCCCGCCTTCGGTCCGTGCTCGCCTTCATCGCCCTCGGCGCAGCCCTGGGCGCACTGACCCGCCACGGACTGGACTCCCTGTGGCCGCCCGCCACCT
>NZ_DYZD01000120.1 GCF_020741345.1 Nocardiopsis listeri | reverse complement strand
CACCGCGGCCGGGGTCGTGGATCGAGGGGACCAGGTGTGGATCGGTCCGCGCCGGGTGGGGGTGGTGCTGGGGTTCGACGCCTGCCACACGCCCAACCACTACAACGTGCTGATCCACGCCGCCCCGATGCCCACAGGAGGTGACCTGGGGTTGCTGCCGAACGAGCCGGTGGTGTTCCGGCAAGGGAGCGCGGGAATCGTCGCCGAACTTTTCTCCACACCATACATAAACAATGTCGGAGAATGTCCGATATAAATTCCAAGAAGCTCTGTTGATTTCCTCTGTGAGGTCATTGTCAGGGGCTCTCCATTGGTAGGCTTCGAGTTGAGGGGGCGATTTACGAATCGCCTTTGGATTCCCCGTTCGGGGGAGTTCCTTGTTTTCCCGTATTCACTTTTGAGGAGAGCAGATGACGACTGCCGTCAAGGCCAACGACCGTCTCGAAGAGCGCTTCCGTCTTTGGGACCACAACAGCAACGGCGTGATCGAGCGCTCGGACTTCGAGTCGGAGTTCGAGGGCATCCTGGAGCGCTTCGACGTCGACGCCTCGGCGCCCGGCGCAGCCGCCCTCAGGGCCGCCTACCAGGGCCTGTTCGACCGGCTCGCGCAGGCCGCCGGTACCGAGGAGATGTCCAAGGAGGACTTCGTCCGGGCAGCCGAGAGCGAGATCGTCAGCAGGGGCGACGCGGGCTTCTCGGAGGTCCTCCAGCCGACCATCCAGGCGATCACGACCATCATCGACACCGATGGTGACGGCGAGATCAGCCCGGTGGAGATGCAGCGGTGGTTCTCCGCCATCGGCCTGACCCCCGAGCAGTCCGACGAGGCCTTCCGCGAGATCGACACCGACGGCGACGGCTCCCTCACCGTCACCGAGCTGGTCGCCGCGGTTCGCGACTACCACCTCGGCAAGAACGACATCCCCCTCCTGGGCGTCTGACACCCCCGCGGCGTCGACCCCCTCCGGTCCGGCCGCGCCCCGTGCGGCCGGACCCCTCTTTCGCCTCAAGGAACAATCGACATGAAGACGACATTCTCCTCTCCGATCCCTAGAGAAAGGGTCGGCGAACGCGCGGGCGTGCCCTTCTTCGACCAGTCCGAGTCCTTTCGAAGACTGTGGCCGGAGATCGAGCACAACTGCGTTCGCGTCATGGACGACGGTAAATTCTCCCACGGCGCCATGGTCGCCGAATTCGAACGCGCCCTGGAGGATTTCACCGGTGCCCGGCACGTCGTCGGCGTCAATTCCGGAACCGACGCCCTGGTGCTTTTGCTGCGCGCCGCCGGACTGCGCCCCGGCGATGAGGTGATCGTCCCCGCCTACTCGTTCGTCGCCACCGCCACCGCCGTAGTACACGCCGGCGGCGTGCCCGTCTTCGCCGACATCGAGGAACACGGCTATGGCATCGACCCCGACTCCGTCGAGGCGGTCGTCACCGAGCGCACCCGCATGGTCATGCCCGTCCACCTCTTCGACCGGCTCGCCGACATGGACGGTGTGGGTCGCGTCGCCCGTGCCCACGGGCTCACCGTGGTGGAGGACAGCGCCGAGGCCATCGGTATGCGCGCGAACGGTGTGCACGCCGGCCTGCTCGGCGCCGGCGGTGCGCTCTCCTTCTTCCCCGCCAAGACACTGGGGGCGATCGGCGACGCCGGCGCGCTGCTCACCGACGACGACACCATCGCCGAGACCGCTCGGATGATGCGCCACCACGGCCGATCCGGGCACACCCTGGCCGCGTTCCCGGGGATCTCCAACCCCACGGTCGTCACCGGTGGCAACAGCAAGATGGACGACATCCAGGCCGCCGTGCTGCTGGCCAAACTCGCCCGCCTGGACGCGGACATCGAACACCGCGCCGTGCTCTCCCGCCGCTACGACGACCGGTTGCGCGAACTACCGGGGGTACGGGCGGTCCCCGGTGACGCCCCCGCCCGCCCCGGCGAGGAACGTGTGGTCTACGTGCACCTCGTCGAGGTGGACGACCGCGACGGCCTCGTCGCCCACCTGAGGGCCGCGGGCATCGACACCGAGGTCTACTACCCGCGCCCACTGCACCTGCAACCGTGCTTCAGCGATCTGGGGTACCGCCCCGGCGACCTGCCCCGTGCCGAGTCGGTGTGCGGGTCGGCCGTGGCACTGCCGCTGTACGCCGACCTGACCGATGATCACGTCGACCGGGTCTGCGACGAGATCGAACACTTCCTCACAGGGAGGTCGCGATGACCGTCACCGCCGAACGGACCATCCCCTTCTTCGCGGCCGACCTGTTCGAAGCCGACCGCGAAGCCCTGCTGAGGGCGCTGTACGAGGTCGGCACCGACCCCGAACAGAAGTTCATCCTGGGGCGGCGCACCGCACGGTTCGAGGACGCGCTGCGCACCCGCCTGGGGGCCTCCGACGTGGTGGCCTGCTCCAGCGGGACCTCCGCCCTCACCCTGGTCCTCTCCGCCATGGGCATCGGGCCCGGCGACGAGGTCGTCGTTCCCGCCTTCGGGTGCGCCCCTTTGGCGAGCACGGTCCTGTCCCAGGGCGCCACCCCCGTGTTCGCCGACGTCGACCCCCGCACACTGACCATGGACCCCGAGCACGCCGAGGCCCTGATCACCGACCGGACGCGGGCGTTGATGCCCGCGCACATGTTCTCCGTCATGGCCGACATGCCGCGCCTGCGGGCTCTGGCCACCAGGGCCGGGGTGCGGCTCGTGGAGGACTCCGCGCTCGCCCAGGGCGGCGAACTCGCCGGTCGCCCGGCCGGCCGGTGGGGCGACGCCGGTGTGTACTCCTTCGTGCAGGTCAAGGTGTTCGGGATGCCGGGAGAGGGCGGCGTGGTCCTCACCGACGACACCGACCTCGCCGGGCGGGTGCGTATGTTGCGCAACCACGGCCAGGACGGCCGCAACCGCTTCCTGCACCACCGCGTCGGCCACAACAGTCGCTTCGACGAGGTGATGGCCGCCTTCCAACAGCACCGTCTGTCGGGGCTCACCGAACGGGTCGACCGCCGCACCGCGATCTGTTCGTACTACTCCGAACGTCTCGCCGACCTGGCGGAGGCCGGTGTGGTCGCGCCGCCCGTGGGCGGGGACGGTCGATTCCCCTACGTCTACACGCTCTTGTGCGAGGACCGCGAGGGTCTGCGCGACCACCTGGCCGCCGAGGGGGTCGCCACCCACGTCTACTACCCGCGGATCCTGCCCGAGCAGCCGGCCTTCACCTCCCACGCCCGCCCCGGCGGACACTGGCCCCGCGCCCGGGAGGCGGCACACCGCAACATCTCCCTGCCCCTGTACCCGCACCTGAGCGACGCCCGCGTCGAACACGTGGTCGAGGCCGTCCGGTCGTTCGTCCACGCGCGGAACCGCTGACGGGCCACGCCCCCACGGCCGGGCCCCTCCCATCGGAGGGCCTGCGCGCGGACATGCTCCAGGTCCGCCCGACGGTGGGCCGAACCGGTCCGCCCGGGTCGACGGCCACGCCCACACCACTCAGAAGGAGGCAGGGGCG
>NZ_DYZD01000119.1 GCF_020741345.1 Nocardiopsis listeri | reverse complement strand
CTGGGACCACACCCCCGGTTGCTTGCTGATCACCGAGGCCGGCGGGGTCGCCCTCCGTCCCGAGGGCGACCCCTACCGCCCCGGCGACGACCGGTTGGGGCTGTTGAACGCCGCCGACGAGGCCACCTGGCGGATCGCGCGTTCCCTGTTGCTGCCCTGACCCGCCCGCCGACCAGGAGCACGGCCGAGGCCACCACGACCGGTACCACCCCGTAGGACAGTCGACCCAGGGGCCCGCCCGAAGAAACGGGCGACGCCGCGAACGTGCGTGGACGCCGAGCGGTCGCGGCGGCCTGCCGCGACGGGGGCGTCGGTCTACGCACGGTCGGAGAACATGTGGGCGACCTCAACACGGTGGCGCCGGACCGGTTCGGATCAGCCCAGCGGGGCCAGGCGCCATTGTTGGTGGGGGTGGCCCCCGTCCTCGGCCGGAGCGGCGAGGGTGCCGTTGTCCGGTGCGCCGCCCTGTCCTTCGAGGGCCTGCCCCGAGGCGCGGTTGACCAGACGGACCACCCCGTCACCGACCTCGGCCACGGTCCAGTGCTGCTCGGGCTCGCCGGTCCGGGTGAGCAGGGTGGCCGCGGGGTCGGCCTCGGGGTCGGGTTCGGTGGGGAACTCCAGCAGTTTGCCGCTGCCCACGCCGACGATCTCGTAGAAGTCGTCCTCGACGGGGACGAACCTCCACTGCTGGTTCTGCTCGTCGTGACGGTCCCACAGGTGCACGTGGGCCCCGTTGTCGGTGGAGCCGCCCGCGACGTCCAGGGCCCGTTCGCCGTTCACGTTCAGCAGGGCATAGGTGACCGCCGGGTCCAGACCGGCGGGGTGGGTATCCTCCTCCGGTTCGGGTTCTTGGGAGGGTTCTGGGTCGGGGGCTCCGGAGGGTTCGACGAGGATGCCGGAGGTCACCGTCATCTCCTCGACCTGCGACGTGGTCTCGGCGAAGAACATCCCGCCGGTGTACCCGCCCACCACCACCGCCAGTAGCAGGGCCGACGCCCCGGCCACCATCGGCCACCGGGGCAGACCGTCGGGGGCGGTGCGGGTGCGGGCTCTACGTCGGGTGCGGGACATCGTGGGGTTCTCCAGCGGGGACGGGGTCATCCGGGATCGGACCGAACCATTTCACACCATGACGGTCGTGTCTGGTACCTCCCGGATAGGGTGACCGACATGGAGAGCATCGGCGTGCCCTGGTTCATCGTGGTCCGTTACCTGGGTCCGCCGCTGTTCCTCGTGCTGGCGGGGGGCGCTCTCCTGTGGTGGCGTCGTCCGCCCCGGGCCGTGATGGCGTGGACCGCCCTGGTGGTGAACCTGTTCGCGGCGGCGCTGCCGTTCCTGTGGATCGGCGTGCAGTCCCTCACCGGCCAGGGCGATCTGACGGTGATCGGGTTGGTGATGACGCTCCTGCAGCCCGCCGTGGTGGTCATCGCGTGGTCGTTGCTGTTGGTGGCCTTCGTCGGGGGTCCGCGCGAGCGTTCGGTCGCGAGCGAGACCATGGAGGACGGGGAGGCGACGGAGACGGCCCCTACCCCGCAAAACGTATGATGATCCGATGAGCACCAGCACGCCCCGTCTCTCCCCCAGCGCGGTACTCGACTCGATGCCGCCGGTGTGGTTGATCCTGATCGGCATCGTCTCCGTTCAGACCGGCGCCGGGGTGGCCAAGAACCTCTTCGAGGCGTTGCCGCCCGCCGCGGTGGTCTGGCTGCGTCTGCTCACCTCCGCGGTGGTCCTGGTGGTCCTGGCCCGCCCGGTGCTGCGCGCTCGGAGCCGCACCGACTGGATGGTGGTGATCGGCTACGGGGTGGCGCTGGCAGGCATGAACTTCCTCATCTACCAGGCCTTCGCCCGCATTCCGCTGGGCATCGCGGTCACCATCGAATACCTGGGACCGCTGGCCATCGCGATCCTGGGTTCGCGTCGGCGCGTCGACCTTCTGTGGGCCGGTCTGGCCGGGCTCGGTGTGGCGGCCCTGGGGGTGGAGTTCGGGTCGCTCGACCCACTGGGTGTGCTCTTCGCGGTGCTGGCCGCGGTCGCCTGGGCCGGCTACATCCTGCTGAGCGCGGCCACGGGGCAGCGGTTCAGTGGAGCCTCCGGGCTGGCCATCGGCAGTGTGGTGGGGGTCGTCGTCCTGGCTCCGGCGGGGATCGCCGAGGGCGGTGCCGCGCTGCTCGACTGGCGGTTGCTGCTGTTCGGGCTGGCCGTGGGCGTGCTCTCGTCCGTGGTCCCCTACACGCTGGAGCTGAACGCGCTGCGTCGGATCCCGCCACGGGTGTTCGGGGTGCTGATGAGCCTTCAACCGGCGGCCGCCGCCCTGGTGGGGTTGGTCCTGCTCGGTGAACTGCTGACCGTGTGGCAGTGGCTGGCGGTGGCCTGCGTGATCGTGGCCAGCGCCGGTTCGACCCGCACCTCCTCTCCTTCGAGCTCCTGACCCCCTCGATGCGCCTTTTGCTTCCTCTCTGGAACTGCAAGACGACACAAAAAATAAGCACAGAGAGTTTCCAAGCGTGAGCTAAGGGCTATCAGGGCTGGTGGGCAGCGCGCCCAAGCCGTTGTAGTCGCTCGAAAGGCAAAGCAATGCGAACCATGACCAAGTGTGCGGTCGCCGCTCTGTTCACCGCGGGTCTGCTCGGAGCGGGCGCCGGAGCCGCGACCGCCGGCACCCACTCCGAGTCCGAGATCTACCAGGCGTGCCTCAAGGAGCAGAACACCCTGGGCCTGATCAACCTGGACCTCGACCTGCTGAGCCAGTGCATCGCCAACTACAACGACTGATCCGGGTCCGATGACCCAGGGTCCCGGGGTTCGACCCCGGGACCCTTTCCATGCCACCCGACCCCATCGATGCAGGTGGAACCACTCGGCGGGGTCGCGTAATCGCCACCACGACGATGTACTACAGTCTGTCGTATGTCTGATTCCCCGGTCGCCGCGACGACGACCAACGCACTCTCTTCGATCGCGGCCGACGAGCTCGAGGACATCGTGCTCCTCGGCGTGCCCCTGTGGGGTTGGCAGGTCGCCTTGGCCGCCCTCGGCGTGCTGGCCCTGGTCCTGTTGGCCGGCACCATCTGGAAACCCACGCAGAGGTCGCTGCGCGGTTGGGCACTGGGGAACATCGTCGTCAACGCCGGTATCGCCGTCACCGGCGCCACCGTCCGGGTCACCTCCTCGGGGCTGGGCTGTTCCGAGTGGCCCAAGTGCACCCCCGACAGCTTCGTGCCGATCGACACCGGCCACGCGGCCTTCAACGCCGCCATCGAGTTCGGCAACCGTACGCTGACCTTCCTCGTCCTGGCGGTCGGCGTGATCACCCTGATCGCCGTCCTGCGCATGTCCCCACGCCGCCGCGACCTGGTCCGGCTGGCGACCATCATCCCGATCGGCGTCCTGGGGCAGGGCGTGGTCGGCGGCATCACCGTCTGGACCGACCTGCACCCGGCCTCGGTCGGCGCCCACTTCCTGCTGTCCATGGTGATGGTCTTCATCGCCGTCGCGCTGTACGTGCGCTGCCAGGAGCCGGAGGGAACGCCCAAGGTCGTCGTGGGCCCGATGCTGCACACGGTGAGCATCGCCCTGGTCGTGGTCGGCTTCCTGCTGCTCATCGCCGGAACCGTCGTCACCGGCACCGGCCCGCACGGCGGTGACGCGGCCGCCCCGCGTTGGGAGATGGACCTTCCCGCGGTCACCCGTGTGCACTCGGTCCTGGGCTGGCTGACCCTGATGGGCGGTGCCGCCGCCGTCCTGCTGGCCCACCGTGGCGGCGCCGGCCGGCCCGCCCGTCTGAGCAGCGTCGCGCTGCTGGTGATCGTCCTGCTCCAGGGCGTCCTGGGCTACACCCAGTACGCCCTGGAACTGCCCGAGACCCTCGTGGTGCTGCACGTGCTCGGTTCGGCGCTGACCTGGGTGGCGATCGCACGGCTGTACTTCGCCACCACCCGACTGACCCCGGTGGAGGAACGGGTCAGTACCGGGGCGGATGCGGAGGCCGGTCCTGAGGCTGACCGTGACGGGGAACGTAGTTCTGCTGAGCCTGCGCCTGGGCGATGACGTGCGCGAAGTCCGCGCGCCGCATGAAGCCCGAGTCCGTGGGGCGTTCCGCCCAGCCCGGGGTGACAGGCTGGGGTAGCCGCCCCAGGAAGGTGTCCCGGGCCACGTGCATCAGGGCCAGGAACGCGTCGCGGTTGACCTTCCAGTCCTTGCGGGCCACACCGGCGTCCAGCTTCTGGTGCAACAACGCGAGCTCCGTGGCGGCCAGCTGGTAGTCCTTCATCGCCGTGCGTCCACGGGCGCCGGCGTTGCGCGCCGCCCATTCCCTGGCCTGGCGGCGGCCGGGCATGGAGCCGAGCATGGTGATGTCGGCGGGGGTCACCAGTCCGGTGGAGATGTAGGGCGGCAGGTAGCGGGCGATCGCGGTGATCTGGTCGCGCCGGTCCTGCCGGGCGATGCCCAGGATGCCCATGAGCACCACGAACAGCACCAGGTAGGCCACACCCAGACCACCCCACCCGAAGAGGGTCGCGCCGTTCCACATTCCGTGCAGCAGCACCGCCAGGATCCAACCGGCGATGGGGGCGAGGAAGCGCAGACCTCCGCTGCGCATGGCCGCGTAGGCGACACCGATACCGATCATCGCGGTGTAGAGCGGGTGGCCGAAGGGCGCGATGATCCCGCGGATGGCGAAGGTGGCGACCAGCGTGCCGTCGAAGAAGGCACTGAGGAAGTACAGGATGTTCTCGGTGAACGCGAAGCCGGTAGCCACCATGCCCGCGTAGACCACCCCGTCGGTGAAGGTGTCGATCTCGTGGCGGCGCCGCCACAGCAGGATCAGCAGCACCAGGCCCTTGGCGCTCTCCTCCACCACCGGGGCCACCAGCGAGGTGCCGAGGAAGTCGCCCAGGTCCGGCCCGAAGACCGGCACCATGAGGTAGGCGATGCCCCAGGTGTTGAGGAGGAAGGACGCCACGACCGCCACTCCGGCACCCCAGACGAAGGCGAAGAACAGCACCCATCCGGGTTCGGGTTCGATGCGGTCCAGCAGGAGGATGAGCGGGATGAGGATGGTGACCGGGACGATCGCCGCGACCAGGCTCACCACGAAGCCGACGGCCCCGTCGATCCCCGCGGCCGCACCGCCCGCTATGGCCAGCAGCCACAGGTAACCGAGCATGCCGATCATGCACACCACGCTGATGGTGATGCCCAGGATGAGCGTCATCGAGTAACGGGATCTGCGGCCCTGGAGAATGGCCTTGCTGTCGAGTCGGGGCATGAGCACAGATCGTAGCGCTTGCCACCGGCGACACCGACTCCCCCTCCACGCTGCGGGGATCGCCCCGAGGGGACCGTCCGTGTACGACAGGATGACAGTCCGACCCGACCCACCCGGAAAGGCCCCACCATGGCCCCGAACGACACCGCCCGGGCCCGACCCGTCACCGCCTGGGAATGGGTGCTGCGTGTGGCGGTCCTGGCCGCGTCGGCCGTGCTCCTGTGGGAGTTCGTCACCGCCGGCCAACTGATCACCCACAACCTGGACGCCCTGCCGTTCCACTACGCGGGAGCGCTCGCGGTGCACGTGACCACCGGCGCGCAACTGCTCGCAGCGGGCGCGCTGTGGTCCCGCGGGGGGCGAGGGCCCGGGAACGACCGCACGGTCCTCCTGCTCAGTCTGGGAGCGTTCGTGGTCGGCTTCCCGCAGGCGGCGCTGGGCACCTACGGTCCGCTTCAGGCGCACGTCCCCCTGGCCCTGCTGCTGGTGTCCCTGGTGGTGTGGTCGGCCGTACTGGTCTTCCGCCGCCGATCCGCCTGAGCCGGCCCGCGCAACGGAAACGGCGCCCGTCCCCACCGAGGGGACGGGCGCCGTCGTCGTCTGTGGTGCGGCGCTCAGCCGAGCACGCCCGCCAGGAGCGGGTCGATGGTCACGGCCGAGAACAGCAGCGCCAGGTAGGCGTTGGACAGGTGGAAGAAGCCCATGGTCTTGAGCTTGGCACCGGTCACACCCGCATTGGAGCGGCTCAGCAGTCGGTGGGCCTGGAACACCAGCAGGGCGCCCAGGATCAGCGCGACCACGCCGTAGAACCAGGTGGTGCCGGCCACCGGCCAGAAGGCGAGGGACACGATGACGGTCGCCCAGCTGTAGAGCACCGACTCCAGCAGCACTCGGCGGTCGCCGGCGACCACCGGCAGCATCGGGACCTTGGCGGCCGCGTAGTCCTCGCGGTAGCGCATGGCCAGGGTCCAGGTGTGCGGGGGCGTCCAGAAGAACACCACCAGGAACAGCACGAACGGCGCCCAGTCGAGACTGTTGGTGACCGCGGCCCAGCCGATGAGCACGGGCATGCAGCCGGCGATGCCGCCCCACACCACGTTCTGCGCGGTGCGCCGCTTGAGCAGCATCGAGTACACGAAGATGTAGAACCCGATCGCGAAGAGCGACAGCACGGCGGACAGCACGTTGACGAACACGAGGAACCCGACCGTGGAGCCGACCGCCAGGATCAGCCCGTAGACGAGGGCCCCCCTGGGGGTGACCAGGTCCATCGCGGCCGGACGCTGCCGGGTGCGACGCATCTCACGGTCGATGTCGCGGTCGATGTAGCAGTTCATCGCGTTGGCGCTGGCCGCTGACATGGTGCCGAACAGCAGGGTGGCCACCGCGATCCACAGCGGCGGCACACCACCGGCGGCCACGAACATCACCGGGATGGTGGTGATGAGCAGCAGCTCGATGACGCGGGGTTTGGACAGGGCGACGTAGGCACGGACGTACTCGCCCAGGGAGACCTTGCGGGGGGCCTCCGGGGTGGACGATCCGACCTCGGGGGAGCGGTTGGTGAGCGCCATCAGTACCGCGTCCCCACGGCCGAAAGCACTCCTGTCCCCTGCGGGGCCGGCTCGGTTTCAGACACGCGGATACCTCGACAACTCTTCAGGAAATTCGACACTGCTCGCCACGCGGGGTCGAGCGGACCGACAAACCGTCAGGATCAGCGAAAACCCCGTCAACGACATACTGTAGTACTTCCTTGCGCGGGCCGATGACCAACCCCCAGGGAACGAAGCCCCGCCCCATGGGTGACCTTCGCCCCATGACGAGCGGCCGCGGCGGTGTGAGGCGAGCGTAAGGAAGGTTCGCACACGCCCGACCCCGCCACCAACGTGCCACGCGTCCGTTACCCGCGGGTAAGGGGAGGTGTCGGCCAACGACACGTCTCGACACGGACGATAGGCTCGCAAACGGCGCCGTTCTCACCCTCCACACCCCCTTCGGCCCACCCGACCGGTGGGTCACCGCCGGGGTGCCCGGCGACCGACAAGTACACACGACCCCACACCGCCCCGAACGCCGGATGATTCGGGTGCCCGAGAAGGAGGACGTCAGTCCGTGAACGCCCACACCCCGCAGACTCTGGAGTGGTCGGACCTCGACCTCCGTGCCGTGAACACGGTCCGGGCGCTGGCCATGGACGCGGTAGAGAAGTCCGGTAACGGCCACCCCGGCACCGCGATGAGCCTGGCTCCCGCCGCCTACCTTCTGTTCCAGAAGGTCATGCGGCACGACCCCTCGGACCCCGAGTGGGCCGGCCGCGACCGCTTCGTCCTGTCGATCGGTCACTCCAGCCTCACCCTGTACATCCAGCTCTACCTCGCCGGATACGGCCTGGAGCTGGAGGACCTGAAGTCCCTGCGCCAGTGGGACAGCCGCACTCCGGGTCACCCCGAGTTCAGCCACACCCCCGGCGTGGAGACCACCACCGGCCCGCTGGGCCAGGGCGTGGGCAACGCCGTGGGCATGGCCATGGCCGCCCGCCGCGAGCGCGGCCTGTTCAGCCCCGAGGTCGGACCGGGCGCCGGCCCCTTCGACCACCACATCTACGCGTTCTGCTCCGACGGTGACGTCCAGGAGGGCGTGAGCCACGAGGCCAGCGCCCTGGCGGGGACCCAGCAGCTGGGCAACCTCATCATGATCTGGGACGACAACAAGATCTCGATCGAGGACGACACCCGTATCGCGCACAGCGAGGACGTGGTCGCCCGCTACGCCGCCTACGGCTGGCACGTCGAGGACGTCGACTGGACCGCCACCGGCGATTACGTCGAGGACATCGAGGCCCTCTACCAGGCGATCCTGCGCGGCAAGGCCGAGACCGAGCGTCCCACCTTCATCCGACTGCGCACCGTCATCGGTTGGCCGGCGCCCAACAAGCAGAACACCGGCGCCATCCACGGTGCCGCGATCGGCGCCGACGAGATCTCCGCCACCAAGCAGATCCTGGGCCTGCCCGACGAGCCGTTCGGCGTCGAGGACTCCGTCATCGAGCACACCCGCAAGGCGGTGGACCGCGGCCGTGCGGCGCACGAGGCCTGGAAGGTCGGGTTCGACGCCTGGCACAAGAGCGCCGGTGAGCGTGCGGAACTGTTCGACCGCCTGGTCTCGCAGCGCCTTCCGGAGGGCTGGGAGAAGTCCGTTCCCACCTTCGAGGCCGGCGAGAAGGGCATGGCCACCCGTAAGGCCAGCGGTGAGGTGCTCTCCGCCCTGGCCCCGGTGCTGCCCGAGCTGTGGGGTGGCTCCGCCGACCTGGCCGGGTCCAACAACACCACGCCCAAGGGCGAGCCGTCCTTCCTGCCCTTCGACCGCGCCAGCGAGATGTTCCCGGGCAACCCGTACGGGCGCGTCCTGCACTTCGGTGTGCGAGAGCACGGCATGGGTTCGATCCTCAACGGCATCGCCCTGCACGGCCCGACCCGCCCCTACGGCGGCACGTTCCTGGTCTTCAGCGACTACATGCGCCCGGCCGTCCGCCTGGCCGCGCTGATGAAGCTGGGCGTCACCTACGTGTGGACGCACGACTCCATCGGCCTGGGTGAGGACGGCCCCACCCACCAGCCGGTCGAACACCTGTGGTCGCTGCGCGCCATCCCGGGACTGGACGTCATCCGCCCGGCCGACGCCAACGAGACCGCCGTGGTGTGGCGTTCGGTCATGGAGAACGCCGACCGCCCGTCCGCGCTGGCGCTGACCCGGCAGAACCTGCCCGTCCTGGACCGGCAGGAGTACGCGCCGGCCGAGGGCGCGGTCAAGGGCGGCTACGTGCTGGCCGAGGCCGACGGTGGGACCCCCGAGGTCATCATCATCGCCACCGGCAGCGAGGTGCCGATCGCGCTGGACGCGCGCGAGTCGCTCCAGGAAGCGGGTACGCCCACCCGTGTGGTCTCGATGCCGTGCGTGGAGTGGTTCGACCGGCAGGACGAGGAGTACCGCGAGCAGGTGCTCCCCTCCTCGGTGCGGGCCCGCGTGTCCGTCGAGGCCGGCATCGCCCTGGGGTGGCGCACCTACGTCGGTGACACCGGCGAGTCGGTGAGCCTGGAGCACTTCGGTGCCTCCGCCCCCTACGAGGTCCTGTACGAGAAGTTCGGCTTCACGCCCGAGGCGGTCGTCGAAGCGGCTCGCAGGAGCCTCGCCAAGTCCGGCAAGTGATCAAGGGGCCCGCCGCGGTCGAGCCCTGCGGCGGGCCTCGTTCCAGTGGAAGAAGGAACACCATGAGCAACGCACTCCGGGACCTGTCCGAGGAGGGCGTTTCGGTCTGGCTGGACGACATCAGCCGCGAACGTCTCCGGACCGGCGATCTGACCGAGCTGATGTCGACCCGGCACGTGGTCGGCGTCACCTCCAACCCCACCATCTTCGACAAGGCCCTCGCCGAGGGCGACGCCTACGACGAGCAGGTCCACGAGCTGGCCGTGCGAGGCGTCTCGGTGGAGGAGGCGGTACGCTCCATCACCGCCTACGACATCCGGTGGGCCGCGGACGTGCTGCGTCCGGTCTACGACGCCACCGAGGGCGTGGACGGCCGCGTGTCCCTGGAGGTGGACCCGCGTCTGGCCGACGACACCGAACGCACCGTCGCCGAGGCCAAGGCCCTGTGGTGGCTGGTGGACCGACCCAACCTGATGGTCAAGATCCCCGCCACCGCCGCGGGTCTGCCCGCCATCACCCGGACCCTGGGCGAGGGCATCAGCGTCAACGTCACGCTGATCTTCTCCCTTGAGCGCTACCGACAGGTGATGGACGCGTTCTTGGAGGGCATGGAGCTGGCCCGTATCAACGGCCACGACCCGTCCAAGATCCACTCGGTGGCCTCCTTCTTCGTCAGCCGCGTGGACACCGAGGTCGACAAGCGTCTGAAGGCGATCGGCACCGACGAGGCTCTCGCCCTGACCGGCAAGGCCGCTCTGGCCAACGCGCGTCTGGCCTACAAGGCCCACACCGAGGTGTTCTCCTCACCCGAGTGGCGCGCCCTCGCCGAGCAGGGCGCAAAGCCGCAACGTCCGCTGTGGGCGTCCACCGGTGTCAAGGACCCGACCCTGGAGGACACCCTCTACGTCACCGGTCTGGTGGCCCGCGACACCGTGAACACCATGCCGCAGGCCACCTTGGACGCGACCGCCGACCACGGTCGGATCACCGGCAACACCGTTCTGGGCACCTACGAGCAGGCCCAGGACGACTTCGCCGCCCTCGCGGACGTCGGAGTGAGCCTGACCGACGTGTTCACCGTCCTGGAGCAGGAGGGGGTCGACAAGTTCGTCGATTCCTGGAAGAGCCTCCTGGAGGCCCTGTCGGCCAAGCTCGAAAAGCTCCGCTGACACCGCGGGCCGTTCCGGGGCACGGCTCCGGCAACGGCCCGCGAGCACACCACCGAAGCACCGGCCACTCTCCATCGGAAAGAGAAGAGACCGTGAAAGAACCGGTGATGCCTGGAGCGGTACCCAACCCGCTCCGCAACGCCCTGGACCGAAGACTTCCCCGGATCGCCGGGCCCAGCGTTCTGGTGCTGTTCGGGGTCACGGGTGACCTGGCGCGCAAGAAGCTGCTGCCGGGGATCTACGACCTGGCCAACCGGGGCCTGCTGCCGCCGGGTTTCGGTCTGGTGGGTTTCGCCCGCCGCGACTGGGAGGACCAGGACTTCGCCCAGGTGGCGCAGGAGGCCGTGCGCAAACACGCGCGCACACCGTTCCGTGAGGAGGTGTGGCGTCAGCTCAGCGAGGGCGTGCGGTTCGTGCAGGGCGACCTGGACGACGACGAGGCCTTCGACGAGCTGGCCCGGACCGTGACGGAACTGGACCGCGAGCGCGGTACCGGCGGCAACTACGCGTTCTACCTTTCGCTGCCGCCCAAGCTGTTCCCGACCGTGGTCACCCAGCTCAAGCGGTCCGGTCTGGCTCAGGCCGAGGAGGGTTCGGGGCCGGGCGGGATCACCCCGTGGCGCCGGGTGGTGATCGAGAAACCCTTCGGTCACGACCTGGAGAGCGCGCAGGAGCTCAACGAGGTCGTGGACGAGGTCTTCCCGCCCTCGTCGGTGTTCCGCATCGACCACTACCTGGGCAAGGAGACCGTCCAGAACATCCTGGCGCTGCGCTTCGCCAACACCCTGTTCGAGCCGTTGTGGAACCGCAGCTACGTCGACCACGTGCAGATCACGATGGCCGAGGACATCGGTGTGGGCGGTCGTGCCGGCTACTACGACGGCATCGGCGCGGCCCGCGACGTCATGCAGAACCACCTGTTGCAGCTTCTGGCGCTCGTGGCCATGGAGGAGCCGGTCTCCTACAACGCCGACGCGATCCGTACGGAGAAGGAGAAGGTGCTCTCCGCCGTCACTCTGCCAGAGGACCTGGCCACCGGCACCGCCCGGGGCCAGTACGCAGCCGGGTGGCAGGGCGGTGCCGCGGTGCGCGGCTACCTCGAGGAGGAGGGCATCCCCTCCGACTCGGTGACCGAGACCTACGCGGCGCTGAAGGTGAACGTGGGCACCCGCCGTTGGGCGGGTGTGCCGTTCTACATGCGCACCGGCAAGCGTCTGGGCCGCCGGGTCACCGAGGTGGCGCTGGTGTTCCAGGCCGCGCCGCAGCAGATGTTCTCCCGCACCGACGTCAGCGAACTGGGGCAGAACGCCCTGGTGCTGCGCATCCAACCGGACGAGGGCGTGACCCTGCGGTTCGGTTCCAAGGTGCCGGGCACCTCCATGGAGGTGCGTGACGTGAGCATGGACTTCACCTATGGGCAGTCCTTCACCGAGGCCAGCCCCGAAGCCTACGAGCGGCTCATCCTGGACGTGCTCATCGGCGACCCGCCGCTGTTCCCGCGTCAGGAGGAAGTGGAGCTGTCCTGGCAGATCCTGGACCCGGTCGAGGAGTACTGGGCCGCGAACGGCAAGCCCGAGCAGTACGGTTCGGGCACCTGGGGTCCGGAGTCCGCCCACGAACTGCTCGCCAGGGACGGCCGCCATTGGCGGCGTCCGTGACCGTCGGGAGGAATCGATGACGCTCTACCTGCCGCGCACCACCACCTCGGAGATCACCGAGGCGCTCATGGCCGAACGGCTCAGCGTCGGTGGCGGTGCCATGAACATGGTTCTCACCCTGGTCATCGTCACCGACGAGGCCGACCACTACGACGCCGTGCGGGCCGCCACGGAGGCCGGGCGCGAACATCCCTCGCGGGTGGTGGCGCTCGTCCGTCGTGACCCCAAGGCCGAACCCACCATCGACGCCGAGATCCGTCGTCCTGGCACCTCGGGGCCCGGCGAGGCGGTGCTGCTGCGCCTGTACGGACCCTTGGGCGAGCACCCGGACTCGGTGCTCACTCCCCTGCTGGTGCCGGACGCGCCCGTGGTGGTGTGGTGGCCGGGGCAGGGTCCACTCGACCCGGCCTCGGACCCGGTGGGGCGACTCGCGCAACGTCGGATCACCGACGCCCTGCGCGCCCCGGACCCACTGCGCGACCTGATGGACCGGGTCTCCCACTACCGTCCCGGCGACACGGACCTGACCTGGACCCGGCTCACCCCGTGGCGTTCACTGCTGGCGAGCGTCATGGACCAACCCTGCGGATGGGTGACCGGGGCCAAGGTGACGGCCGAGGCCGACTATCCGAGCGCCGATCTACTCGCGGCGTGGCTGTCCGAGCGCCTGGAGATCTCGGTGGAGCGCGAGACCTCGGACGGACCCGGTCTGACCGAGGTGGGTCTGACCACCGACCAGGGGGACATCGTGATCTCCCGACGCGATGGTCGCGTGGCCACCCTGAGCAGGTTCTCACAGCCCGACCAGAGGGTGGCCCTGGCCAGGCGCGGCGCCGCCACGGCGCTCGCCGAGGAACTGCGCCGCCTGGATCCCGACGAAACATACGCGAGTGCGGCCCGCCATCTCGGGCCGATGCTCGCTGGAAGCGGAGCTTGAGATGAGCGAACCGGAGATCGTCCGCACCAACGACGCCGCACAGTTGGCGCAGAGCGCGGCGTCGCGGTTGGCGAAGCTGATCGTGAGCGCCGAGACCGCCGAGCGCGACTTCCACCTGGTGCTGACCGGCGGTGGGGTCGGTATCCAGACCCTCGCCGCCCTGCGCGACGAGGCCAAGGCCAGTGGCATGAAGTGGTCCCACGTGCACCTGTGGTGGGGCGACGAGCGTTTCCTGCCCGAAGGCGACGCCGAGCGCAACGAGACCCAGGCCCGCGAGGCACTGATCGACGACATCGACATCCCGGCCGACAACGTGCACCCGATGCCGGCCTCCGACGGGACCGACCTCGCCGAGGTCGAGCGCGCGGCGACCAACTACTCGGCCGCGCTGTCGGTGGCCGCCCGGGGCGAGGGACCGGTGCCGGAGTTCGACGTGTGCCTGTTGGGTCTGGGCCCGGACGCGCATGTCGCCTCGCTGTTCCCGGGCCTGCCGGGAGTGCGGGAGGACGGGGCCGCCGCCGTGGCGGTCCACGACTCCCCCAAGCCCCCGCCGACCCGGGTGAGCCTGACCCTGTCGTCGATCAACACGGCGCGACAGGTGTGGGTACTGGCGGCCGGTGAGTCGAAGGCCGAAGCGGTGCGCCTGGGGCTGTCGGGTGCGAGCGTCGACGAGGCACCGGTCGCGGGCGTCAAGGGCGGCGAGAAGACGGTGTTCTGGCTGGACGAGGCGTCCGCGTCGAAGCTGTAGCGATGCACCTACAGACGTAGGAAAGAACGCACGGACGAGCGATGCCCTGGCGGGGGTGGTCCCCTGCCAGGGCATCGTCATGTTCGGGGATGGAGGCGGGTGGGTGTGGGGTGGCGAGTGACGGGTGGATTGAGGTCTTCTCGTGCTGGGGGAGCTTCTGGTTCCGCCGGCTTCGTGCTGCCTCGGGTTGAGGTAGGTATCGAGTACCGGTGGGTGCGTGGGGCGCCTGGGGTTTTTGGCTCTTGGGGTTGTTGGGCGGGGTGG
>NZ_DYZD01000118.1 GCF_020741345.1 Nocardiopsis listeri | reverse complement strand
CTCGTAGCGCACCCGCTGTGCCTCGGTCTCCTGCTCCTGCAGCATCTGCGCAACGTCCTTGCGTGCCTTGTTCAGGGAGGCGTTGACCTCGACGATCTTGGCATCACGGGTCTTCTTGGACCGCTCGATGTCCATCAGCAAAGTGTCGATACGACGCTTGCGCGTGAGCTCCCACTCCTGCTCGTAGGCGACCAGCTCCTTGGCGACCCGCTCCCGGGTGGCCAGGTGCTGCTGGTACTGGCTGGGCAGCTGCACGTCCGGGATGTTGCAACCGGTGATGACAACGCCGTACTTGCGCAGCTGATCGTTGAGCAGACGACGCATGTCCTCGACGTTGGAACCGCGCAGGTCGTAGGCGGACTCGGTGTTGACCAGACGGCTGCGCTGACGGATGGCGTCCTGCACCGCGCTGGACAGCACCAGGTCGAAGTTGCTCGCACCGATGGTGGTGACGAACGCGTACGGCTCGTCGATGCGGAACTTCAGGAAGAACTCGATCGACTTCAGCGGCACGTTCTCCCTGGTGGGGCAGGCCAGGACCGGGGCCGTGTAGGGGATCTCGGTCCGGGTGTCCACCACGAAGTCCACGCGCGCCCACGGGTGCCACAGGTAGTGGCGGCCGGGACCGATGTTCTTCACGAAGGCGCCGTACTTGGTGAGGATGCCGGTGGTGCCCTCCTCGATCTCGATGATCGAACCGCGCCACCACCACAGGACCGCGGCCGCGATGCTGAGCACGCCGACCAGGAGGGTGGGCACGGCCAGGGCGCCGTAGATGGTGCCGCCGACACCGCCCGACACCGCGTGGATGGTCATGACCAGCGCAGACAGCAGCGCGAACAGACCGTACCACACCAGGACCATCCAGCGCAGACCGCGGTTGTCGCGGGGGATGACGACGGGGACGATCGCGCCCTGGTCGCCACCGCGCAGCAGCCCGGCGAGATCGCCCCACGAGGCGAGGGACTCCTTGATGTTGGATCCGCCACCGGGGTTGAAGGACTCGCTCATCTACTGACCTCCCGGGTTCTGACCGCCCTGCGACCACGGGGGCAGCGGCGGGTCCTGCGGGTGCCGCGTCTGCTGAGGCGGCGGGGACTGGTGATAGGGCGTGCCGGAAGGCGGCGGAGCGTCGACCGTGGCCTGGGGCTCGGCGGTCTCGGGCGCGGCCTCCTCAGCGCTCGCCTCGGACAGACGCTCACCGATCGCGTCCTCGCTCACCGACTGACGGATCTCCTCGACCAGGTCCTCGCCCGGGTCCTCGGCGTCGTGTGTGCGACGCTCACCGGACTCGTCCTCGACGATCTCGTTGATCTCCTGCTCACGCTGGGAGATGCGCTCGCGGATCTCGCCCAGACGCTCGCGGATCGCCGCCATGTCCTCGTCGGAGAACAGGGCCGTGTCGGCCTGACCGATGATCTCCTGGGCGATGCGCAGGTAGTCGACGCTCGCGGCGTCTCCGGAACCGATGCGCAGGACCTGGGGCAGGCTGTCGGCGACCGACTCCAGCTTGTCCAGCAGGTTCTCCCGGAAGCGGTAGTTGAGGATCTCCGGAGCCTCCGCCGCCGACACGGCGCGGATGTCCAGGGCCTGGGCCTGCAAAAGGGCGGCGTTGGCGTTGGCCTCGGACTCGGCCTCCACGAAGCGCTGGTGGGCCAGGGAGCGGGCCCGGTTGGTCTCGCGCTCCAGGGCGGTGTCCATCTGCGCCTGGTACTGGGCGATGTCGGCCTGGATCGCCGACAGCGTCTCGTTGAGGGTGGCCAGCTCCTTGTTCAGGTCGCCCTCGTTCTGCTCCTTGCGCAGCTGCAGTTCGTACTCGAAGGTGTAGGCGTCCTTGGCCACCCGCACCATCTCCGGCGCCGCCAGGTCCATCCGGTACTCCTGGTTGGAGGGCTCGGCGTGGGTGATGTTGGCGCTGGTGAGAACGACGATTCCGCTGAACTGACGGTTCAGGGAGTCGAGGAGCCCCTGGGTGCTCTCGCCGACCATGTCGTAGATCGCCGAGGCCTCCTGCTCGTAGATGAGGCTTCGGGTGGTCTCGGAGATGGCGTTGTTGAGCTTCTCCTGGAAACCCGGGACCCCGCCCAGCGTGTAGACGAAGTCGACCGCGTTCTCGATCTTGAACTGCACGAACAGGTCGATGGAGGCCTGAACGCCGCTCTTGGTGGGCGCGGAGCGGATGGGCGCGTTGAACGGGTACTCACGCCTGGTGTTGACGATGTAGGAGACACGCTTCCACGGGTTGAACAGGGTGACTCGACCCGGCTGGAAGAGGTTCTCCATCTTCCCGAAGCGGGTGACGATGGCCTGGCAGCCCTCGGGCACCATCACCATGCCCTGACGCCACCACATGAACGCGCTGATCGCGATGGTGACCAGCCAGTAGTGGATGCCGAAGAAGGGGTGCAGGAGCGGGTTGGCGCCGGTCATCACCGCGCTGGGCACCACGAACACGATCGTGCCGATCACACCGAGGATCACCAGGGCGATGGCGGGCAGCATCGTGACGAAGGTGCGCCCGCGGGGGATCACCATGGGGCAGATGACGTGGACGGGACCACTGCGGCCCCGCTCGTAGTAGCTGCGGTTGAGGGCCTCGCCCGCCGTGTTGAGCGAGGTGGTCTTCTGCTCGATGCGAGTGTCGACGGAAGCGCCCTGCTCGCGCGCGGCCACGAAGTCGCGGGGGTCGAGCCCGCCCTCCGAGCCCTGCCCGGAACCCCGGTCGCTCTGACCTGACACCTGGCCCATCGCTTGTTGGGCCGCGTCGGAGACGGCCTGACGCGGATCCGCCCCTTGGGCAACCGCACCGGCCGCACCGCGCACTGTCTGCGCGAACGACATAGGCAAGTACTCCATTCTGGAACTTGAGGGGAACTAATGCCTTCGACGCGGCGTACACCGCCTTGGTTCCAGTTGAGAGCGGGTTTCGCGCGCAGGGAAGGGATAGTGGACAGAACACAAGGGTGCCACGAGCCACAACCGAAACACAGGTCCCGTGGCCAGAGCGTGATGAGCCCTCCACCTGGTCATTACGGGCGTGCCGTCGGACGACCACCTGCGGGCGAGGGCTAACGTCGGGGACCAACGGACCACCCGACGAAAGAGGACCACGATGACCGCAGTCCCCAGCGCCGCCCTGACCACCGCCGGCCTGATCGGCGGCTACTCGGTGGCACGCGCCACCGGCAACCGTCCCCTCGGCGGAGCCGTCCTGGCGGTGTTCGGCGCCGCGGCCTTCGAGACCTGGCGGCGCCGCTCGGGCCTGGGCACCGCCGTCGCGCTCACCGGGGTGTACGTGGGGGCCTTCGGCCTGTCCCACCCGCTGGCCAAGAAGATCGGTGCCTGGCCGGCGGTGCTGAGCGTGACCGCGGCGACCGCCGCCGTCGCGGTGGCGTCGAACGACCGCGCCGAGGAGTAACGGTCGGGGCCCGGCTCATCCGCCGTGGATGTAGGCCTCCAGTCGGGCGTGGTCGTCCTCCGGACCGCTGAGCCGGCTTTTGACGAGGTCGCCGATGCTGACGACCCCCACCATCCGGCCCTCGGAGGTGACCGGCACGTGCCGGAATCGGCGCCGGGTCATGTGTTCGCCGACCTCCTCGACGGTGTCCTCGGTGGTGCAGGTGACCACGTCCGTGGTCATGATGTCCGACACCGGGGCGTCGAGGAGTTCGGGACCGCGCCGTTGCAGGTGCCGAACGACGTCACGCCCGGAGACGATGCCGATGAGGGTTTCCTGTCGGGCGACGACGACGGCGCCGATGTCGTTGTGGGCGAGTTCGGTGAGCAGCGACGCGACGGTCGCGTCGGGGGCGACGCTCACCACCTCCGGGCCCTTGGCCCGAAGGATCGCGGCTATCAGCATGGGGACCACCTTCCGCTGAATCGCGTGCCGAAGGGTCACCCCGGGTCCCGCACCGACAACCACAGGTATGGGCCAGACCCGTCCCGCCCACGGTCACACGCCGAGGATCATCACCCGATCGCCGGAGCCCGAAGGGGGAGACGGACGAACCGTCTCCCCTCTCCACGCGCGATGGATCAGCTGCAGCCGCTGGTGGCGCCGCAACCCTCACAGGCGTAGCAACTGCCCGAGGGTCGCATCTTCGTCCCGCAGGTGATGCACAACGGGGCGTCGGCCATGAACCCCTCCCCGACCGGGCGCGGGGCCACCGGCGTCTCGGCGGGCTCCTCGGTCCGGTTGGACGGCGCGGCGGACTGGGCGTAGGACTCCACCTGGGCGGCGACCTGGGTCGGGTCCTCCCCGTTCAGCTGCGCCTCGCGCTCGGAGGCCGACAGTACGCCCAGGGCGGCCCGGTCCTCGTAGGGCAGGTGGTCCAGGGCCAGGCGACGGAAGATGTAGTCCACCACCGACTGCGCCATGCGGATGTCCGGGTCGTCGGTCATGCCGGCCGGGTCGAAGCGCATGTTGGTGAACTTCTCCACGTAGGTCTCCAGCGGGACCCCGTACTGCAGTGCGATGGAGATCGCGATGGAGAAGGCGTCCATGACCCCGGCCAGGGTCGAACCCTGCTTGCCGAGCTTCAAGAAGACCTCACCGAGGCCGTCGTCCGGGTAGGAACCGGCGGTGATGTAGCCCTCGGCGCCGCCCACGGAGAACGAGGTGGTCTCGCTGGGCCGCTTCTTG
>NZ_DYZD01000117.1 GCF_020741345.1 Nocardiopsis listeri | reverse complement strand
GGTCAGGGCAGGAGTGCGTCCAGGTCGGGCTCGGATTCGATGAGTCCGTCGGTGACCATCAGTTCGGCCAGGGTCTGAACGGATTCGTCGTTGATCTGTTCGGGGAAGCGGGGCAGGACCATCTGTTCGATGACCTCTTCGTCGATCTCGGTGTAGGTGCCGAGGATGCGGCGGACCTCGTCGGGGTTGTCCTCGGCGTAGGCCAGGGACTCCTCCAGGGCCGCGGTGATGTCGTCGAAGAGCTCGGGGTCCTGGGCCAGGCGGTCCTCGCCGGTGAAGTAGGCGGCCACGGACAGCTCGGGGTGGGTGTCGACGAAGTTGGAGGCGATCTCGCGGTGGCCGGCCTCCCGGATGGTGGAGGCGAACGGTTCCACGGCCCAAACGGCGTCGATCCGGCCGGTCTCCAGGGCGGCGGGCATGTCGGGGAAGGGCAGTTCGACGAAGTCGACCTCGGCGGGGTCGCCGCCGTCGGCTCGCACGGACTGGCGGACGGTGGTGTCGCCGATGTTGTTGAGGTTGTTGGCGGCCACGGTCAGACCTTCGAGGTCGGCGGCACCGGTGACGTCGCTGTCGTCGGGGACGAACACGCCACCGAAGTCGGCGCCCTGTTCTCCTGCGGTGGTGACGCCGTTGGTGAGCGCGGCCAAGGGCAGGCCCTGCTCGCGGGCGACGATGAGCGAGACGATGTTGCTGAAGGCGAAGTCGAACTCACCGCTGATGACACCGGGGACGATCGCGGCACCGCCGGAGCCGGATTCCAGTTGCAGGTCGATGCCGCGGTCGCTGAAGAACCCCTGGTCGACACCCAGGTAGATGGGGGCGACGTCCACGATGGGGATGACGCCGGCGGTGACGGTGGTGAGTTCTCCTTCTCCCGTGCCCTCTTCGGAGGGGGAACAGGCCGCGGTGGCCAGGAGTGCGACGACCGCGAGTGCCGGGGACAGGCGCATGGGATCTCCAACAGGGAGCGCGAAACACACAGATGTACGCTTTGCGAACATGTGTTCTTAAAGTGAACATAAGTGATCCCGATCACCGGGTCAAGACGTGCTCGAGGCACATTTCAAACACGTGAACAGCGAAAAGGTCGGATGACCGAGCCTGGGCAGCGCCTTCGAGGGCGACGCGAGGAAGGAAGGGGCACCGCGAACGAGCGCGGGCGTGAAGAAGGGTCGGGGCACCCTGAGAGAATCGGAGAGCCCGTGGTCCGGGTCAGGACGGGACCCGGACCACGGAGTCGAAAACCCCGTACGGGGCCCCATATTCGACCCTGTGTTGTCACAATGTCAACATTTGTACATCGAAGCGGTACTGAGACCCGACGGATTCTTGTCCGCAGTGGCGTACGCCGTACACTTTTGCGACGTGGCACAAGACGACGGCGGTAACGGCGGAATGCGACGAGTCCGCAGGCGGGGCCTGGCCCACGAAGCGGCCGACCGCATCCGGGAGTCCATCCTGGACGGACGGGTCGCCCCCGGCTCTCCCCTGCGCGAGGTCGAGCTGGCCGCCTCCCTGGACGTGAGCCGCGGTTCGGTACGCGAGGGGCTGGCCATGCTCGAACGCGAGGGGCTCGTGCGCAGCGAATGGCACCGCGGCGCCCGCGTGATCGACCTGGGTCCGGAGGACGTCGACGAGGTCTACACCGTGCGGGCCGCCCTGGACCGGCTGGCCACCCTCACCGCCGCCTCCCGCATGACCCCCGCCCACCTGGCCGAACTCGAATCACTGGTCCAGGCCATGGCCCGCGCCCTGGAGGGCGACGCCGACGGACTGACCCTGATCGCCCTGGACCTGGCCTTCCACGACCGTGTCTACGCCATCGCCGACAACGGCCGCCTCACCGACGCCTGGCTCGGCGTGCGCTCCCAGGTGCGCCTGATCCAGCTGACCCGCATCGAACACGACCAGGCCCACTACCGCGACCTGCTGGTCGTCGAACACCACGACCTGGTGCGCCTGATGAGCCGCGGCCCCGGCGAGGAACTGGCCCGGGCCGCCGAGGAACACGTGGACTCGGCCCGTCGCGCCCTGATCCACCTGCTCGGACAGGCGCCTGGGCACCGGTGATCGGCCCGCACGGCCCATGACACCCGGGCCGTGAACGGGTCGGGGCCCGGCCTCCTCCTGCGAGACCGGGCCCCGACCCTCCGGAGAGGATCACAGGGGTCACTGTTCTGACGCCGAAGGTTCCCGACTCGTTCGGCGCCAGAACACGTCGAGGTGCAGCGGCGGCACTAGACGAACGCCGCCTACTCGAAGACCACGTCGGAGCAGTTGTAGAAGGCCTCGGGGCTGTCGGAGCGCTCCCAGACCACGTAGATGATGTGCCGGCCCGAACGCTCGGGCAGGTCGACGTCCCAGCGGTACTCGGCGCCCTCGACACCGCCCTCGCTCAGCGGCGGATCGGTGACCTCGCTGATCAGTTCCAGGTCGGACCAGTTCAGCGGGGATTCGGGCGACCAACCGGGACCGGTGACGTAGGTGTAGAAGGTGCCGGGGTGGTGGGCCCAGGCGTTGTGGTGGAACTCGACCGTCCGTCCCGAGGGCAGCGCCGTGGTGGGCCAGTCCGAGCGCACCGCGTTGAAGGCGGCGAAGTCGGCGGTGGGGCCGCACAGCTCACCGTCGGCCACGACCTCCTGGTGGCGGCCGTCGGCGTCGCTGATCAGGTTGCCGAACCAGTTCCAGAACGGGTAGCTGCCGCCCTCCTCCAGGGCGTCGGCACAGGCGGGGTTGGTGGGCTCGACGTTGCCGCCCTGGCCGCCCTCGATTCCGTCGGCGTAGCAGGCGTAGGTGCGGCTGGCCGGGTAGGTGAAGGCGCCGTGCGCCTCGGCCGACTCCGCGCTCAAGGTCAGGGCCAGGCCGCCGACGAGGGCGGCCGAGGCGGTGAGGGCTCCGGTCCTGGCGAGCGTTCTCATGGGGGGTGTCCTTTCGAGGGGGGATTGGCGGGGTTCGGTGGTGGGCGCAGCGTGTTCCTCAGCCACCGGTGGCGATGCCGTTGGGTCCGTGGAAGATGCGCTCTCCCCATTCGGTGATCCGGTCGGCGTCGAAGTCCTCGACCATGTCGAGGTACTCCACTTCGCCGCTGTTTCCGCTCCAGGACCAGCCGATGTAGCCGAGTCCCAGGCGGTCGGCGTGGGCCATGACGGCGTCCTCGTCCGGGTCGCCGTCGCTGTGGTCGTGGCCGAACTCGCCGATGATCAGGGGCACTCCGGCGTCGGTGAAGTGCTCCAGGTAGTCGACGACGGTCGACTCCTGTTCGTAGACGCCGTACATGTGGATGGAGAAGACGGTGTTGTCGTGGGGGTCGGCGGCGGCGACCTCGGGAGCCGCCTCGCGCATGGTGCCCTGCCAGTCCTGGCCCCAGTTGGGGGCGTCCACGACCAGCATGTGGTCGAAGCCGGCCTCGCGCAGGCGCACGATCGCGTCGGAGGTGTCGGCGGCCCAGCCCTGGTTGACGACCTCGTCGTTGCCGTAGGGCTCGTTGCCGATGTTGACGACGATGTGGTCCTCGGCGCCCTGAACGGCGCTTCGGACGTCGATCCAGTAGTCGACGGCCTGGTCCAGGGTGGCCGCCTCGGCGTCCTCGCCGTAGCCGGTGGTGTCGTGGACCTCCAACACGCACACCAGGCCCAGGTCGGCGCACTGGGCGACGATGTCCCGGAGTCGGCCTTCGTCGGTGCGGTCCCAGCGGTCGCCGCTGCTGAGGACGATGCGCACGGTGTTGGCGCCCAGTCCGGCGATGTCGGCGAGGGCGGTGGGGGTGCGGTCGGCGAACCAGGCGTGGGGGTGGCTGACGCCGCGCATGATCAGGTCGGTGCCGTCGGCGTGGGCCGGGCGGCCCTGGTCGTCGACGTGCAGTCCGGTCTCGGCCGACGCCGGTGCGGCGTGGGCCAGGAAGGGGATGGTGAGGGCGAGAGCCGCCAGGGACACCAGGGAGCGGGGTCGGTGCACGGTGCTTCTCCGTCGGTCTTTATGACTACCATTCACGGGAACCCCGAATTTGGGAGCGTTCCCATGGAGCTTGTGATGCAACTTAACAAGAGCGAAACCCCGCCACAATAGGGTTTCGGGCTGTTTTTTTCACGCACAGCTCAACTGAGCACACGTTAAGTTAACCCAACATCCAGAGCCGGAGCCGCTCCGAGCCGCCTTGACACCGACTGATCACACCAATGGGGCGGGGCGGGAGACCATGTCGGTCCCCCGCCCCTCTCGATCCGGTCCGGTGCGCTTTCCGGGCCTCAGGCCCAAAAACCGAAGCTGTACAGCAGCCCGTTGGTCGCGGCGATCACGCCCAGCGCCAGCACCGCGCCGGTCACGAACGAGGTCCGCAACGACCGCACCAGGAACTCCAACGCCACCAGGTTGTTGAGGATGAAGTAGCCCAGCATGGTCGCGTGCCAGAACGAGTCCATGCTCCATGGCTCGAAGTAGTACGGAACGCCCGTCCACACGTCGGTCTCGGTGGTGAACCACGTCCAGGCCAGCGCCGCGCCGTAGCCCAGCGGGATCTGGATCAACGGGATGATCAGCAACGGCAGCAGCTTGACGAAGCCCCACAGGCCGGGCTGATCGGCGCGGCGGGCCTCCGACTGCGCCCGACGGGCCGCCTCCTGTTCGGCGCGCAGCCGGTCACGGTGGGCGCGCTCGGCCTCCTGGCGACGGCGCTGCTCGTCCTGCTGTTCCTGCCTGCGTCGCTGTTCCTCGGCCTGGCGGCGCTGCTGCTCCATCTGCCGGCGACGCTGTTCCTCGGCCTGTCGATACTGGTCCTGACGCGGGTCGGTCGCCCCGCGACGCTCCTCGTACAGGTCGGCGTAGGGGTCCTCCTCGCCGGGCCGCTGGTACTGCCGGGTGGCGTCATCGCCCGCGGTGGCGGGGGGACCTCCCTGCTGCTGAGCGCCCGGATACTGCTGCGTGGGCTGGTAGCCCTGCTGGTACTGCTGGGTGGGCTGGTAACCCTGACCGCCTTGCTGTCCCTGGGTCCCCAGGACCGAGGTCTCCCCGACCGAGGGGTCCTGCCCGTGGCCCGCCACCCGGGTGGCCTGGTCATCGCCCATGGCGCCCGCGGCCGCCGCTCCGGCGGCCGCGCCCGCCGCCCCTCCAAGGGCCGCGGCGCCGCCCGCGCCCAGCACCTCGGTGCGCTGGTGGCCACCGGTGGCGCCCGGGTCGGCCGTCGAGGTCGCCAGGGCCTTGTTGACCTTGGCCACCTGCTCCTGCACGCCCATCATCACCGCGGGCGGCAACCAGGAGGAACCGGCGTGCACGTCGCCCAGGTAGTCCAGGATCTCGCCGGGGCTCGGGCGACCCTTGACGTCCTTGGACAGACAGGCCGCCACCAGGTGCCGCAACGACTCCGGCACACCCGACAGGTCGGGTTCCTTGCTGATGATGCGCATGACCATGGTGGGCATGTTGCCCTCGCCGAAGGGGCCGCCGCCCGAGGCCGCGTGGGCCAGCACCGCTCCGTAGGCGAACAGGTCGCTGGCGGGGGTGAGCTGTTCGCCCTGGACCTGTTCGGGGCTCATGAAGCCCGGAGTGCCGATCACCGACTGGGTGGCCGCGGTGCCGTCGGTGGCCCGCGCGATCCCGAAGTCGATCACCCGTGGGCCGTCCTCGGCCAGCAGCACGTTTCCGGGCTTGAGGTCGCGGTGGATCAGGCCCACCCGGTGGATCTCGACCAGCGCCTCGGCCAGGCCCGCGGCCAGCACCCGCACCGACGGTTCCGGCAGCGGACCGTGTGCCTGCACCGCCTCGTCCAGGGGTAGCGAGGGCACGTAGGAGGTGACCAACCAGGGCACCTCGTCGTCGGGCCCGGCGTCGATCACCGGTGCGGTGAACGCACCACTGACCTGACGGGCCGCGTTCACCTCGCGGGCGAAACGCTCCCGGAAGGAGGTGTCCGCCGCCATGTGCGGGTGGATGCGCTTGATCGCGACGGCGCGGCCGCCGGCCGAGCGTCCGAAGAACACCTGACCCATGCCACCGGCGCCCAAGCGCCCGATCAGCCGGTACCGGCCGATTCGCTCCGGATCAGTGCTCTCTAGCGGCCCCAACGTCCTCTACCTCCGGCCTGTACGGCGTTGTCCTAAGTGGAACGAGGCCCCAGTCTAGGGCGTGGCACCCCCGTCGAAACCACCGTCGGGGTGTGTGATCCCGTGCCGGAGCGTGGAGTTCGTCGCCTCTGTCGAATGCGCGTGGAAAGGGCTCGGGGAACGAGTGGACCGGGGTCCATGGTTCCCACCTGGCCACACACGGCCAACCATGCGGGTGGACAGGCCTGCGGGGGAAGGCCGATCTAGGGTCGAAGGACAGCACCGACAGGATGAGGCGCGCCCGTGAAGACTCTCGAGACCTTTCGTATCGACGCCCAGCTGCGCACCGCCCACGGCGTGTCGTGGTTGGCGGCCCAGAGCGGGGACCACCCCAGTCGTCTCCTGCACTGGCCCTGGCGAGAGAACCCCTTTCCGACCTACCGGCGTCTTCGCGAGCAGGGTCCGGTGGTCTCCAGCCGATTGCCCTTCCACGCCGCCTCCACGCGCTCCGCCGTCCACCGGATCCTGCGCGATCGTGACTTCGGGGTCGCACCGCCCTCCGATGTGGTGGTCCCCGAGCAGTTCGACGTGATGGACCTGTCGTTCCTGCAGCGCGACCCGCCCGACCACACCCGGTTGCGCAAGCTGGCCAAGCCGGCCTTCTCCCCCCGCCGTATGGAGGACTACCGGCTCGTGATCCAGAAGATCGCCGACGAGCTGCTCGACCGCGCCCTGCAACGCGGTGAGTTCGACCTGATGCGCGACTTCGCCCAGCCGCTGCCCATCACGGTGATCAGCCACCTGTTGGGGGTTCCTGAGGAGGATCGGTCCGACTTCGACCGCATCGGGAACGTCATCGGGGCGGCCCTCGACGGTGCCCGTTCGGCGCGCCAACTCGGACGGATCCGGGAGGCGACGGCGGAATTGGACGCGTTGCTCGAACGCTTGATGGTCGAACGCCGGGCCGACCCGCGTGAGGACGTGGTCTCCGATCTGGTCGCCCACTTCGACGAGGGCGAGTTGACGGCGACCGAACTGGGATCGATGTTCCGGCTGCTGTTGGTGGCCGGGTTCGAGACCACGGTGAACCTGATCGGGAACGGGACGATGGCGCTGCTCCGCCACCGTGAGGAGTGGGAGCGCCTGGTCGAGGATCCGGAGCTGGCGGTCGGGGCGGTGGAGGAGACCCTGCGCTACGACTCGCCGGTCCAGCTCACCGGACGCTGGTCCCGGGAGGAGACCGAGGTCGAAGGGGTGCCCATCGGTGCCGGTCAACAGGTCATCTGCCTGATCGGGTCCGCCAACCGCGACCCCGAGCACTTCGACGAACCCGATCGTTTCGACATCACCCGGTCCAACGCCGCGGAGCATCTGGCCTTCTCGGGTGGGACGCACTACTGCCTCGGGGCCTCACTGGCCCGTTTGGAGGGCCAGATCGCCCTGCGGACGCTGAGCCGGAGGATCCCGGGACTGCGCCCCACGGCGATGCCCACCCGACGTGACACGTTGACCGTCCGGGGTCTGGCCACGTTCCCGGTCACCGTCGGCCGCTAGAGGGTAGGGGGAGGGCAGGGTGCGGGAGAGGGCCCAAAGGCCTGGGCGCACGACCACACGCGGGCGAGGGCCGCTGCTCGCGGTGGGGGCGGTGTGCGCGGTGGTCTTCGTGGTGGTGGCGGTGTCGGTGCTGGCTCTGCCGGGACCTGCCGGGGAAACCGGGAGCGACCTGCCGGGGTTGGCCGAGTCGCACGGTATCAAGTTGGGTGTGGCCGTGGCCGTCGACCCGTTGCGGGACGATTCGGACTACCAGGACGTCGTCACCGACCACTACACGGCGGTGACGGCCGAGAACACGATGAAGTGGGTGCACGTCCAACCCGAGCGTCATGAGTTCGACTGGAGCGGCCCCGACACCGTGGTCGACTTCGCCGAGGAGCACGACCTGGACATCCGCGGGCACACCCTGTTGTGGCACAACCAGCAGCCCGAGTGGCTGGCGCGGGGTTTCTACGACGCCGACGAGCTGCGCGAGGTCATGCGCGAGCACATGGAGGCGTTGCTGGGCCGCTACCAGGGTCGGGTCGACTCCTGGGACGTGATCAACGAACCCTTCGAGGACGGCGGCCCCGAGCTGCGCGAGAACCTCTGGTACCAGGCCTTGGGCGAGGACTACATCGCCGAGGCGTTGCGGATGGCGCACGAGGTCGACCCGCAGGCCCGGCTCTACATCAACGAGTTCGGGATCGAGGGCGGCGGGGACAAGGCCGACGCCCTGTACGAACTCGCCTCCGGGCTGTTGGAGCAGGGAGTGCCGTTGCACGGCATCGGGTTCCAAGGGCACTTCGTGCACGGCGACGTACCCGAGGACCTGGCCGAGAACATGCGACGCTTCACGGACCTGGGCCTGGACGTGGAGATCAGCGAACTGGACGTGCGCATCGCCGAACCGGTCACCGACGAGGCGGTCTCGGACCAGGCCGAGGAGTACCGGCGGGCCGTGGAGGCGTGCCTGGAGGTGTCGCGTTGTGTGGGCGTGAGCGTGTGGGGGGTGACCGACGCCCATTCGTGGATCCCCGAATGGTTCCCCGGTTACGATTCCGCGCTGCCCTTCGACGAGGACTACCGGAGCAAGCCGGCGCTGGGCGGGATGGTCGACGCGCTGAGCAGGGGACGACGGGCACAGGGGCGACCGGTGCGTCGGAGGGTGCGGAACGGATGACCAAAAGCGGGTGCGAGCACCGGCCCGCACCCGCCATCGTGGAGCGGACCCGATCCGAGGAGACCTTCCATGGACAACGCCTCCGTCCACCCCGTCACCGTGCCCCGGGCCCTGGTCGAATCCGTCACCTCCTTCTTCGGCCCGGAGTGGGCGCGCCGGCTTCCCGGGTTGACGGTGCGGCACCTCGACGAGTGGGGGCTGACCGTGGCCGGCGAGAGCATGCACGGGGCGGTGGCCCTGGTTGTGCCCGTACGTCGCGCCGATGGCACTTCGGCGGTGCTCAAGATCCAGCCCCAGGATCCCGAGACCGAGGGTGAACCCCTGGCCCTGCGCGTCTGGGACGGGGAGGGCGCGGTTCGGCTGCTCGACCACGGCCCTCGGACCGGGGCGATGCTGTTGGAGGCCCTCGACCCGGGTCGACGTCTGGACGAGGAACCCCTGGAACCGGCCCTGGAGGTCATCGGTTCCCTGTTGGCTCGGCTGACCGCCCACCCGGGTCCGGAGGGGATACGCGGGCTCGGACCCATCACCCGTGACATCGCCGATCGAGGACGGGCCAGGGCCGCCCATCTGGAGGAGCCCCGGCGACCGGTGCTGGAACGCTGGGCG
>NZ_DYZD01000116.1 GCF_020741345.1 Nocardiopsis listeri | reverse complement strand
TGGGAGTTTGGCGAAGTCCACCGCGGCCTCGGCCAGGGCGGCATCGCCCAGGTCCACGATCCCCGACAGGGCGCCATCGGGGGTGGCGAGCAGGTTGGTGGGGGACAGGTCGCCGTGGATCAACACCGGTTCCGGATCGGGGTGTGATCGGGACAGGTGGGACAGCAGGTCCGTGCACCAGGTGGTGGTGTGGGCGTCGATCATCCCGGTGCGGTGCAGGTGTTGGAGCAGGCCGATGGGGTCGGTGGACTCCATCTGGTGTGGCGGGGTGCGCAGGCCCTGGACGGGCAGGCGGTGCAAACGCCCCATGCGATCACCCAACTCCCGCAACAGAGCCGGGCCGGGGGTGGATTCGGCCAGGTCGGTGCCGGGAAGACGGGTCTGGAGCAGGTGGGGCACGGGGGTGGTGGCGTGTTCGACCAGGGCGGGGGTGCCCACCTGGGCGGTGTGGGTGAGCGGCAGGAGTTCGGCCTCTTTTGCCAGGTCCTGGGTGTGTTCGGGGTGCGGGCCACACGCAGGACCAGCCCGGACCCCAGGGCCAGCACGTGGTTGGCCTCCCCCACCGGTAGCGGTCGAACCCGCTGGGGGGAGATACGGTGGCGGGCGGCCACCGCGCGGACGAGTTCGGCCACCTGGAAGGGAAGGGTCACCAGGTGGGGTCTTCGTCCAGGACGCGGTACATGATGTGCAGTCCCACGTGGCCGTGGGCGGGGTGGCGAAACCCGCGCTCCAGGGTGCCCACCACGGCGAACCCCAACGACTCGTACAGACCGATGGCGCGGGTGTTGGTAGCCACCACGGCGTTGAACTGCATCGCGGTGTAGCCGTTCCGCCGCGCCCAGTTCAGGGAGTACTCGCACAGAGCGCGTCCCACACCGCGGCCGCTGTGGGCGGGGTCGACCATGTAACTGGCGCCGGCGATGTGGTCGGCGTTGCCCATGTGGTTGCGATTCATCTTCGCGGTGCCCACCACCGTGCCGTGTTCGTCCAGGGCGACCACGGTGCGGTCGGGCTTGGACAACAACCACCCTTGGCGGGCCTGGTCCTGGCCCATGTCGGTGGGGTAGGTGAAGGTCTCACCGGCGGTGGTGATGGGTTGGAAGAAGGCCCAGATGGCCGGCCAGTCCGCGTCGGTGGCCTCTCTGATCAGCATGAGGGAGAGCATGTCGGTCCGGGGCCGGTAGCGCCACGGGTTTTTCGGCGGGGGCGGGGCCGAGCCACGAACGTGCGCCGGTGGGGTCAGTCCTTGTGCAGTACGAAGAACAGGAAGCTCAGGAAGGAGGTGCGTCCCTGGAACTCGGCGGGGATGAGTTCTGTGGGGGTGTGGGGAGAGAAGGGGGGTTCACTGATGCGCGTGATGCGAAACCCGGCCTGGGTGAAGGCGTCGGTCATCGCGTGCAGGGGCCGGTGCCAGTAGGTGAGGGTGGCGGGCCGCCCGTTGAAGGTGTGGGTTTTCGACCACTGGGCGGTGGCGAAGTAGTCGGCTTTGGGGTCGATCATCTTGTGGAGGATGGGGTGGTTGACCGAGGCGATGAGACGCCCACCCGGTTTGAGCACGCGGTGGAGTTGGGCCAACGCACCGCTCCAGTCCTGGAGGTAGTGCAGGACCAGGGAGCAGACCACGTCGTCGAAGTCGCCGTCGTCGAAGGGAAGGGGTGCGCCCAGGTCGGCCACGTGCAGTTCGGTGTCCGGTCCCAGGCGGTGGCGGGCCAGCTCGACCATCTTGGTGCCGGCGTCGAAGCCGGCCACGGTGGCGCCCTGGTCGCGTAGCGCCGCGGACAGCGGCCCGGACCCGCAACCGGCGTCCAGGATCCGTCTGCCCCGCACGTTTCCCGCCAGGTCGATCATGGCCGGGCGCTCGTAGTAGCCGTTGATGAGGTTGTTGTCGTTGTCGACCGAGTAGGCGTGGGCGAAGTCGTCGTAGTCGTTCACGTGTTGTGCCTCGAATCCGTTGGGGGTCGCACAAGGGGTGCGGCGGCGTTGGGTGAGGCCGCACCTGTCGATGATGCCGGCCCTTTTGGGCCGGGGGCCGGTCGTTGGAGGAAGGGGCACACCCGGGGGCGGTGGGGTGGGGGGCGGGGTGGTCAGTGGGTGCTGATGGCGTGGGCCATCCACAGAAGGTGGGCGGGCTCATCGACGATCTCGTCTTCGTCCTGGTGTCCGTTGATCCGCTCCGCCAGGTCCCGGTACCGGGTGAAGGCGTCCTGGTGCGCCACTTGGGGGGGCAAAGCCCTGCTCCTGGTCCTGGCGGATCAGGTCGGAGAGCTGCCGGTAGCCTTCGGCCATGTGATCGCGCAGCTCCGGACTCGGGCGCTGATCGGTGTACTGGGAGATCACTTCCAGCAGCCGGACGATGACCTGTTGCACCTTCGCCGATCGAGGGTCCTCGCCCGCCTGGTACAGGTCCAGGACCCTCTTGAAGATGGCAGGGCCGACGTCGTGTACGAGTTCCTGCACGGGTGCGGCGGCGATCTTGCGTCCGGCCCCGTTGGGGCCGTGGTCCAGGTGCAGGCCGGTGCGGACCTCCTGGCGGAACAACGGGTCGCCCACCAGGTCGCCCAGTTCGATCCAGGCCCGCAGCTGGTCCAGGGTGGGGTCGTCGGGCAGGCGGGGGCGTAGTTCTCGGAGTCGGTCGACGAACCCCTCGGGTACGTCCAGGCCCCGTGCGATCTCGTTCCAGAAGTCGTCGATGGTCCGTTCGCGTTCCTCATCGGACATCGAGACGAGCTTGTGCATCAGGTCCGCTCGGGCGGTGGTGCCCCCTTGTTCGATGAGGGTGTTCAGTACGGCTCGTCTGGCACGGAAGGCGCGTTCCTGTTTCTCGACGATGGTCAGGTGGGTGGTGAGCAGGTCGTGCAGGGTGGTTCCGCCTTCGAGCAGGCGGCGGACCTGTTGCAGGTCGGTGTCCAGTTCTCGCAGGGTGCGCACCAGTTCCAGGCGGGCGATGGCGTCGACGTCGTACATGCGCTGGCCCGCCTCGGACAGGTGCGTGGGCTCGATGATTCCGGCGTCGGCGTAGAAGCGGACGGCGCTGACGCTCAGGCCGCTGCGGCGGGCGGCGTCTCCGATGGGGTAGGGCTGTTGGTTGTCCATGGGGTAACTGTGGGGTCTCAAGCGACTTGAGGTGCAAGCCCCGGGTTCGCCGTGGTCCGCCTCTCGGGCTCGGTGGTGTCGGTGTCGCGTGCGACATGAAGACACCAGGGCAGCTCACAGGGTTGCAAGGGGTGGTGTCCGAGGTCGGCGACCAGAAGATCGGGCTGCCACAGCCGGTCACGATTCGGGTTCGTGTGATCTCGATGGTCGTGGGCGGTGCTCCCCTAGCGCATCCTTCGTTGCCTCCGGTCAAGGGGAGGCCGGAGGTCGAGGAGGAGCGCCGCAGGATTCAGGGCCGGCCCTCCTGCTTCGGGGTTCGGGGTGGGGTGGTTTACTCGGCCCGTGAGTACGAGTATGGCCCTGAACAAGGTGAGCCCTGGTGATACCCGGGCGTTGGCCGGCTTCCTGCAGGTCGTGGACCTGACCCTCAGTGGTCTGGATTCACCGGCCGTCCGCCTTTGGGTCGAGCACGGCGATGACGGGCGGATCATCGGGAGCACCGGCTATGAGATCGGCACCGATCGCGAGCACGCGCTCATCAGGAGCGTCGCGGTCGACCCCTCATGGCGCTCGGCGGGCAAGGGCAGCGATCTGGCCCGGTTCGCGTTCGAGCGGGCGGCGGAAGAAGGCGCGCACACGGCGTGGCTTTTCAGCCGTCGCTCCGGACCGTTCTGGCGGAGCTTGGGCTGTACACCGGCGGACAGGAACGAGCTCGCGAACGTTTTGCGTGAGACCCACCAGGTTCGGCTGTTCAAGGAAACAGGACGGTTGGACCGCGAAGTGGCGTGGTCTCGTCCGCTGACCTAGCCGGGGGCGGCAACGGTCTTCGAAGGTGGCCCGAGTAAGCAGGAAAGGGAGGAGGGGCGCGCACAGCTCGGCGCTTCTTGCTCGGGCCCACCGCCCTGTTGGTGCGGGGGTGATCTTCAGGCGCCGGTTCCGGGGTGTCTAGGCTGGGGCCCGGCTGGAACGTGCGCCAAGGGAGGAGTGGCCATGGCCCCCGTCGTGGAATCGGTCAGCAGCAGCCCCGATCACACCTTCGCCAAACCCGTCCGGACACGGATTCGTCTTCTGGCCGGGTTGGGGGTGCAGGGGGACGCGCACCTGGGCAAGACGGTCAAGCACCGATCACGAGTGGCGGTCGACCCCACTCGGCCCAACCTGCGCCAGGTGCACCTGATCCACGCCGAACTCCTGGAGGAGGTCGCCCTGACCGGGTTCGAGGTCGCGCCCGGGCAGATGGGGGAGAACGTCACCACACGCGGGCTCGACCTGCTGGGGTTGCCTCGGGGCACCGTGCTCGGGTTCGGGGCGGCTCGGGTGGAGATCACCGGGTTGCGCAACCCGTGCGCGCAGATCGACGGGTTCTCCCCTGGGCTGCTCAAGCAGATGGTGTACCGGGACGATCAGGGTGAACTGGTGCTTCGGGCCGGGGTGATGGGCGTGGTGCTGGACGGGGGCATCGTCGAACCCGGCATGATGATCGAGGTGCGCGAACCAGAGGGGGCGCACCTGCCCCTGGAACGGGTCTGACACAGGTACCTCCCCCAAGCGTCGGCCTTCGCCGAGGGCCCACCTGCTCACGGTGCTCCACGGTCCGATGCGCCCCGAACCTTGGGCGTCGAGTGGTCTCCGGTCCCCCGAACGGTCCTCCAGCGCGCCCTCGCCGAGGTGAAGAAGGCCGGCGGTCGGCTCATCACTTCGCAGCCCCTGCCGCCGGCGATCCTGGACATCGAGCGGTGGGACATCGTTTTCGCGGCGGCTCGTGAACACATCGGGCGGACAGGCACCCTGAGCTCCCCCTGCCACGGGCAGGAGGTCGGGGCGGAAGGTGCCCCCTGGAGACGGTCTTTCGCCGATACCGGTCCCACCTCGGCGAGGTCGCCCCTCCCACACCCGGTGTGTTCCCCCGAAACCGTGCGGGTGGGGCGAGCACCATCAGTACAGCGCTGGGTGTATCCATCGCGTTTTCGCTGCTCCGGATCTTGCGCTGAATAACGTTGGCGGGCCCTTGCGGGGTGGTGGGTGGCCTCTGAGACCCCCTGAGGGCCTGACTTCCTAGAACATTGACTTATCGGGGGTCAGGATTCGAGGCTTTCCGGGGATTCGTTTCGTCACCATAGGGGCGTAACGTTATTGAATAACGTTACAAACCAAACGTTTTGTGAGGGGGCGAACACCGTCCCGGGACCCTCCACCGGGGTCGAACGGGGCCGGTGAAAGTGGGCCTGTGGATAACCCGATCGCAGGAGTGCGGGCGACGCATACTGCCCCTATGCGCCACCACCAGACCCTCCTGGCCCCTCCTTTGGCCCCCGCCCCCGGCGATCTGCACCTGCTCACCCTGGGAACCCGCCCAAGGCTGCGCACCCTGCTGCGGCGCCTGAGCACACGTGTGGCGATCGAGGACCCCACCGTGATCACCGAACTACGACGAGCCGTGTGCGGTCATGAACGTGTGTGGGGGGCGCTGCTGCGCACCTTCACCACCGACGCCGGGCACCTTCGACCCGACGGGCGACGCGTTGCCCGCGAACACCTGTGCGGTTGGTGGGTGCACGCCGGTCGGTTCCACCCCCTGGACCGGGCCGAGCCGGTGCGGTCGGTGTGCGTGGACACGCGCACCGACCGGCTACTGCCACCAGAACAAGGGGTGGAGTACGCGCCCGCATGGCCGGTACGCCCACCCGCGCCGATCAAGGACACCCCGCCCACCCGCCGAGGTCCCCCTCCGGGGCCGGGCGACCGTCGCCTGATGTGCGAGCCGAGGGGTCGGAGACGGGCGCTGTCACCCGGCCTGGTTGAAGCGGAGCATGTTGCCGGCCGGGTCACGAAAGGCGCAGTCGCGTACCCCGTAGGGCTGGTCCATGGGCTCTTGCAGGACCTCACCACCGGCGGCACTGATGCGTTCGAAAGTGGCGTCGACGTCGTCGGTGGTGAAGATGACGCCGCGCAGCAGTCCTTTGGCCAGGAGTTCGGCCATGGCGTGGCGGTCCTCCTCGGAGGCTCCCGGGTCGGCCAGGGGCGGCTCGAGCACGATGCTCACCTCGGGTTGGTCGGCAGAGCCGACCGTGACCCAGCGCATCCCTTCGAAGGAGACGTCGTTGCGTACCTGTAGGCCCAGGATGTCGCGGTAAAAGGCCAGGGCCCGGTCGTGGTCGTCGACGGCGATGAAACAGGTGGAGAGTGTGACGTTCATGGATCGATGCTAGGAGTCGGGGGTGCTCGGGGCTTCTCTTTTCCTGATCGGTCGCGTGCCGGTCTTGGCCAGGCAGGCGGGGATGGGTGCGCCGTGTTCGTGGTCCTGGGCGCGGTAGGCGCTGGGGCTGAGCCCGACCAGTTCGGTGAAACGGGTGCTGAAGGTGCCCAGGGAGGTGCAGCCCACGGCGAAGCACACGTCGGTGACCGACATGTCTCCGCGGCGAAGGAGTGCTTTGGCGCGTTCGATACGGCGGGTCATCAGGTGGCTGTAGGGGGTTTCTCCGTAGGCGGCGCGGAAGCTGCGGGAGAAGTGTCCGGTGGACATCAGTGCTTCGCGGGCCAGGGCGGGTACGTCCAGGGGCTCGGCGTAGTCGCGGTCCATGCGGTCGCGGGCGCGGCGTAGGCGTACCAGGTCGGCCAGGTCGGGGCGTTTCACCGTTTCAGTTTCGCACGGGGGTGCGACGTCGGCCCGCGCAGGCGCGGGGCGGTCGAGCCGTTCCTGGTGATCGGTGCTCGTGGTGGGCGGCGGGGGTCAGGGGGTGGTTTTACGGCCGTGGGCGGCGGTGTAGGTGGTTTCCAGCCAGGGGGCCAGGTCGTCGAGCAGGCGGTGGAGCGGGGTGGGGTCGGGGGTGGGGCGGGTGGCGGTTCGTAGGGCCAGGCGCATCAGGTCGGTCTGGTGGGGGTGGTGGTGGGAGAACAGGTCGGTGGCCAGGTGCAGGTCGCTGGTCCATCCGCCCCAGGTGGGCATGGTGAGGGTGAATCCGGTGCGGACCAGACGTCGTCCGACGCGGCGGGCCAGGGTGCTCAGGTCGGTGTCGGTGTGGGCCTCGGTCAGGGCGTGGTGCCAGCGGGGCAGGAGCCGGTGCAGGTCACCGTTGGTCTGGCGGGCCAGCAGGGTGGTGGGCCGGTAGGCGGGTAGATGATCGGCCAGGTCGGGTCCGCTCAGTGGTGCGCACAGGCAGGCCAGGAAGAATCCGCCGTCCTGGGAGGTCAGGGGGCGCAGGATCTGGTCGGTGTGCTCCAGGAGGATGTCGCCGCCGTCGATGGCGGGGAAGGCGGCGTCCAGGTCGGCCGTCAAGGCGTCGGCCCGCGCGCGGTCCTCGGGTGTGGGCGGGGTGTGCAGGAGGGCCAGGGCGTCCAGGTCCGAGGTTTCGGGGGTGGCGGTGCCGCGGGGGATGCTGCCGTACAGGTAGGTGCTGTGCAGGCGGGGGCCGAACACGTCGGGGAGTCGGGTGCGCAGTGCTTCGATGACCGGGATGAAGGCGGGTGGGGTGCGGGTGGTGGAGCCTTCGCGGGCGATGGTGCCGTCGGGGTTCAGGCCGGTGGGTGCGGGTGTGTTCATGGGGCGGGGTCCAGGGGGTGCCAGGCCCACAGGTTGGGTTCGGTGTAGTGGCCGTGGTCGGTGTCCAGGTCGATGGTGACGGGGGCCAGGGCTCCGTCGATGATGTGGTCCCCGCTGCCGGGTAGGTCTTTGCCGGCCCATTGTCGCCATTGGTGCAGGGTTCCGGTGACGTGCATGGATTCTTCGCAGGGGTGGAGGATGTGGGCGCCCAGGCGGTGGTGGGTGCGGATCCAGGGGTCGTAGTGGGTGCCGTCGGGGCGTTTCCAGGTGGCGTATTCGGCCATGGGGATGAGTGGGTGGTGGTGTTTGAGTGTGGGGCGCAGGGGTGCGGCCAGGGCGGTGAGGCCGTGGGAGGCGGCGTTGGCGCGTAGGGCGCGGGCCATGTGGGAGCTGAGGCCTTTGCCCTGGTGGGTGGGGGTGATGGCGATGTACAGGGCCACGGCGATGGTGGGTGTGCGTTGGTGGGTGTGGTCGTCGAAGGCTTGTCGTAGGGCCCAGGCGTAGCCGCCTTGGGGCAGGTCGTGTTCGCTGTGGTGCCAGGCGATGGGGACGCTGTGGGCTCGGGCGATGACCCGGTCGTTTTCGACCAGGGCGAGTTGGTGGTCGCCGAAGGTGGTGGGCAGGTGGGGCCACAGGCGGGTGGAGTCCTGGTCGTGGAA
>NZ_DYZD01000115.1 GCF_020741345.1 Nocardiopsis listeri | reverse complement strand
TGACCTGCGCGCCGCCATAGACGACACCTGATCGACGAACCTCATCCCCCTCCCCCTCCATCCCCCGCCGCCAAGGACTCCAAGGCCCCGAGTCCGCGTATTTCCAAGGCCCCCACCCGGGGCCTTTCGTCATGTTCGGGGCGGGTTCGGGGGTGGCTCTGCCGTCGGCAGATCTGCTCCCGGGCGAAATCGTGGCGGTCGCGGCCCCGTCCGCCGCAGGCTGGGATCACCGGTACGAACGCCGGTGATGAGGAGGACCGATGCGGACACCACGACCCACACTCGCCACCGAGTACGCGCCCGGTGGCGGGTTCGACGACCAGCTGGCCGCGCGCCTGCTGCGCAGCCGGATCGTGCTGCTGGGGACCCAGGTCGACGAGGACAGCGCCAACCGCGTGTGCGCGCAGATCCTGTTGCTGGCCGACGAGGACCCGCACAGGGACATCACCCTGGCGATCAACAGCCCCGGCGGAGTGATCAGTGCCGGCCTGGCCATCTACGACACCATGAACTTCGTGCCCAACGACGTGTCCACCCTGGTCATGGGGTTCGCCGCCAGCATGGGGCAGTTCCTGGCCTGCACCGGGGCTCAGGGCAAGCGGTACAGCATGCCGCACGCGCGGATCATGATGCACCAGCCCTCCGGTGGGCTGGGCGGGACCGCCGCGGACATCGCCATCCAGGCCGAGAACCTCGCGCACACCAAGAGCACCATGGTGCGGCTCATCGCCAAGCACACCGGCAAGAGCGAGGAGACCATCGCCAAGGACCAGCACCGGGACGCATGGTTCACCGCGCGGGAGGCACAGGAGTACGGATTCATCGACCACGTCGTCGAGACCGTCGACCAGATGGAGGGCGGCATGCGTCTGGGCGGTGCCACGCCCGGGTTCGCCGGCCCGAGGGGAGGAGAGCGATGAGCGGGCGCTACACGGTGCCGATGGTGGTCGAACGCACCCCGAACGGGGAACGCTCGTTCGACGTGTTCAGTCGGCTGTTGTCCGAACGGATCATCTTCCTGGGCACGCCCATCGACGACGACGTCGCCAACGTGATCATGGCTCAGATGCTGCACCTGGACTACGAGAGCCACGAGACCGACATCCAGCTGTACATCAACTCGCCCGGGGGTTCGAACACGGCGCTGACCGCCATCTACGACACGATGCGGTTCGTCAAGGCGGACGTGGCGACGGTGTGCATGGGCCAGGCGGCCTCCGCCGCGGCGGTGCTCCTGGCGGCGGGCACGGCCGGCAAGCGCTCCGCGCTGGAACACTCCCGGGTGCTGCTGCACCAGCCCTCCACGGAGGGACAGGGGCAGGCGGCCGACCTGGAGATCCAGGCCGCCGAGATCCTGAGGGTCCGTGCTCAGGTGGAGGACATCCTGTCCCGGCACACCGGCCAGACCCGGGGACGGCTCCGGGCCGACACCGACCGGGACAAGATCTTCACCGCAGAGCAGGCCAAGGAGTACGGCCTGGTGGACCACCTGATCACGACACGGCAGATCGCGCCGCTCGCGGCTTGATCCACCAGGTGTGCGAGGTGTGTGGGTCCCGCGTGCCCCCCGGAGCCGGTCGAAGGAGGGCCCGGGTACGCGGAGGCCGCCGCGCCTTGTCGAGACGCCCCCCAGGGTGGCGTGGAGCGTTGCGAGACCGTCCGTCATTTCTTGCCCACCACCCGGAACACGTGAGGATTCCGGTCTCGGCGGAACGGGAAGCGGGGGTGCGGTGGTTCCGGGCAGAGCGCCCCGGAACCACCGCCGGGCGCCGCGCGCCTGGGATGGGCCGAAACGCGGTGCCGTCTGGCGGGTGCGCCGGGACGACGAGAAACCGGGGGCCGTCGGGCCGGCGTCCATGCTCTTCGGTTGTGCGGGGGATGAAGTGGTCAGGCCGCGAGGGAGAGCACCCGGGCCTGGTGGGCCGGGGCGACGGGGGCCGTGACCAGGTGTGCCCGGTGCGAACCGGCCCGCTCCAGGCGGAACAGCGTGGTGCGCTGGTACAGCTCGCCGAGCACCTCGGTGATGCTCAGACCCAGCGACCGGTACACGGCGGCCAGGACCTCGGAGGAGGCCTCCTTGCGGCCGCGTTCGATCTCGGACAGGTAGGGGAGCGACACCTGGGCGTCTTCGGCGACCTCGCGCAGGGTCCGACCCTGTTCGACACGGGTGCGACGCAGAAGGTCACCGATGAGATCGCGCATGAGCGGTTCGCCCGCCGGCTCGTCGGGGGACGGACCCCTGCGCGCCTGGTCCAGGGAGCGTAGGACGCTCTCGCTCATCTGGTGCCTCCCCCGTCGAGATCTCCGATTTCTCGACACTACGCCGTGAAAAGCTCGAACGGGAGAGGTGTTCGTGGCCTTATGCGGACGGCAGAACCTCTGCGCCGCTCGCGGCCGTGGCCCTCGGGACGGGTGGGGCACCAATGGCCTCGGTCTTCCCGGCCCGGGTGGTTCCATTACGCCCTTCCTTCCGATCGAGCGGATATCCGGAGAGTGGTGTCTGTGTTCGATGCTGTCGGAGGAGACGGGCCGACCCGTGACCAAAGACGGGAGGAGGCCACACGAAAGCACCGGTGGGGCAGGGTCCGCAGGAACCTCTTCCTCAGCGGGCCGTTCCTCGTGATGTTCGTCCTGCCGCTGCTCATCTCGCCGTACCTGAAGTTCCGTCACAACCGGATCCTGCTCACCGACCAGGTGCTCAAGGTGGGACGGAACGCGGTGCCTCTGGAGCGCCTCGCCGTGGAGACGGCCGCGCCGGACCGGGGACCTCGGACGCTCGACCGGATCCGGTACAGGCCTCTGCTGAATCACAGGCCGGACACCCCCATGGGCTACACCCCGGTCGCCCTGTACACGCGCGACGGCGACCCGGTGGCCGTGGACTCCCGTGAACCGGACAAACTCGTCCGGGCTCTGCGCAGCCTCACCCCGCGGTGACCCTGGATCGTTCCGCGGCGGGGATCGTCGGCGGTGTCCAAGGCGATCGGTGGGTCGACCTAAGGCACCCCTGGGAGGCGGATCCGCTGCACTCTCCCGATGTGCGGCCGGGGGCCTTAGCGCGAATCTGGAATCAGTCGGGAGAACAGCCCCGGCGCAGATCCCGGAGGAGACCACCATGCACGCCGACCTCAGCGCCCAGGCCGCCGACCTCTACCGTGCCGAGGCCGAGCGTGCGGCCCGCCACGAACGCCTGATCGCCTCGGCGAGGACCGGCAGGCCGGGCCTGCGCGAGCTGTGGGCGCGGATTCGGACACCGCGCTCCCACACCCTGGCCGCCTGAGGCCGGGGGACCCACGGCCCCGGGCCGTGAGCGAGGTGCCGTGTCGAGCGGGGTTCGACACGGCACCTTTCGTATGTCCGAACATATGCACGTGCCGAGGAATGTGCAGAATAACGCGCGCCGGAACATGCGAAATTCACGTGCACGGTTTCGAGAATGCTAGCGTCATTGATCCGGAATGTACACAGTGCGACCCGTGTGAATTAGAGTCCCAGGGTTTGTCGTCCGCCTGGCGGGTATCCTGCCTGTTCGTGGGGTCCGATTTCGGTCCCCATGAAGATATCCGAATCAATAATCTTGGCAATCCGTAATTCGGATGTCATGATGGTTCGGTGTTGGGTGGTGACAGGTTGGAAATACGAATCCTGACCTCGGTCCCACGGATTCTGGTCGAGAATCGACCGGTCGACGTGGGCTCCCCCAAGGCCCGCCTCGTCCTCGCGGTACTGGCAGAGTCCGCCGGTCGTCCCGTACCGACCCCGACCCTCATCGACCGTGTCTGGGGCGAAGTCCCGCCCGACTCGGCGCGGCCCAGTCTCCACGTGTACGTCAGCCGTATCCGAAAGGGTCTCAAGAACGCCGGGGCACCGACCGACATCAAGCATCGGTCCAGGACCTACACCCTGGAGATCGATCCCGACGCTGTCGACTGGCACTATGCCCATAACCTCTCCGAACGGGCGCGCAAACTCACCCGACGAGGAGAGCACACGGCTGCGCTCGCTCTCCTGGAAGAGGCCCTGGAACTATGGGACGGCGACCCCCTCGCGGAGTTCTCCGGGGCGTGGGCGGACTCCCTGCGGCGACGCATGGGTCAGGGGCGTCATGGTCTGCTCGGCCAGTGGGCGGAGGTGGGATTCGTCCTCGGCCGTCATGAGGAGATCCTCGAACGGCTGGGACACCATCCCCATGGTGAAACCCTGACCGTCCTGCACATGAAGGCCCTGGCCATGTGCGGCAGGCACACCGAGGCGATCGGGTGCTACACCGAACTGCGGGAACACACCGTCGCCGAGTTGGGTGCCGAGCCGAGTCCCCGAACACGAGCGCTCTTCCAACGCATCCTCGCCGAAGCCGACGGTGACGAAAGCCGATGGGCCGAACCCGTCCCACTCGCGGAACCACGGCGGGAAGTGGTGGACACCCTCCAACCCGATGTCCCCGATTTCCTCGGCCGTGAAGAGGAGCTTGAGGCCCTTCTCGCGTCTGTTCGCGATTCAGAGGGCCGCACCGTGGTGCAATTGATCCATGGTCTGGGCGGCGTTGGGAAGACCATTCTGGCCGCGCACGCCGCCCACCATCTACGGGACCGGTTCGACGTACGCCTGCAGACGGACCTGACCGGAGTGAGCTCCGACCAGATCCTCTTCCGCCTGCTGCAAATGCTGGGAGCACCGGGAAACGGGATCCCGGCAGAGTCCGAAGCCCGGGTGGCCCTATGGCGCCGTCAGGTGGCGGGGCGGCGGGTGCTCCTTCTTCTGGACAACGCCGACCACCACGACCAGGTGATCCCTGCGGTACCGGGAACCGCTGGAAGCGTCGTGATCGTGACGAGTCGCAGAAGCCTCTCCGGGCTCCACGGGGCCCGAAGGCTGTTACTGCGCTCCCTGGACGAAGAGGACGCCGCGCGGATGTTCGCCGCCTTCACCGGACGAGACGTCGCGGACGAGGGCATGAACCGGGTCGTCTCCCTCACCGGCCGGTTGCCGATCGCCCTGCGCAGCGCCTCTGCCCAGTTACGGCTTCGATTCACCTGGAGCCTGGAACAACTGGCCGATCACCTGGAAAGACAGCGGTGGAATTCGGGGCATGGGGCCGATTGGGAGGCCTTGGCGGTCTTCGCCGGCACCTTCGAGGAACTGGGTTCGTGGGCCCGGCAAACCCTCCTGTGCATGAGCCTGCATCCCACCACGGTCATCTCCGATCAGGCGGCGGCGGCCTCCCTGGGCATCTGGGAGGAGACACAGCGGGCACTGGAAGAACTGCTGGATGTTCACTTCCTGGAAGAGGTCAGTCCAGGGCGTTACCGGATGCACGACCTGGTCCGGCAGTTCGCCCGCCAACGGCGGGCCCGTTCGATGTCGGAAGGGCAGCGCAGGGAAGTGGAACGGCGCATCTTCGACTACTACCTGGCCACCGTGGACAACGCCGATCAGGTGGCAAGGCCGGGGAGACGGAGAACCAAGCGCCCGATCACTCGTAGCGCGGCCACGGTGACCTTCCGCCTTCCTCGTGAGGCCCGTGATTGGTTCGCGGACAACTTCCCCTCGGTGGAAAGGGCCATCGAATACGCCCTGGAACGAGGTTTTCCCGAGTACGTGGCCAGGATGCCTTTGGCCATGGCGGGGCTCCTGGAGAGCAACGGGCCCTGGGACCGGGCTGAAGCCCTGTTCCAGGACGCGCTTCGGGCCTGGCGTGAACTGGACGATCCCCTGGGGTTGGCGGACTGCCTCTATGAGTTGGCGCTCGTCCGCCTGAACCTGATGGACAAGGACGGGTCAGAGAGGTGTCTTCGGAAAGCGATCGAGGTGTGGAGAGGGAGCGGCTCGGAGAACGAGATCCCTCACGCCCTCGACCGGCTCGCGATGATCCGGGCCTCTCGAGGAGATCACGCCGGAGCCGTGGTCGAGTACAAGATCGCGCTCGGGGAGTTCTGCCGCCTGAGGGATCAACGTGGCATCGCCAAGGTGTACAGCCACATGGCGATGAGCTATCTCGACCGTGGAGAGAGGTCGCTCGCTGATATCTCGTACACGACAGCGAGAGCTCTCTACCAGGCGCTGGGTGACAGCCAGTTCGAAGCGACGGTCACGATCAACCTGATCGAACTCCGGTTCTCCGAGGGCCGACATCGTCATGTTCGGCGCATGGCGCAACGCTGTCTACGCCTGTTCCAGGAACATGGAGACGTGTCCGGTGTGGCGCGAGCGCGCCAGGTCCTCGGGCTTTTGGAGAACTATCTGGGCAGGTATGGGCAGGCCCTGGAGAGTTTCCAGGCCGCACGAAGAGCGTTCTGGGTCACCCGTGACGAGCGAGCGCTGACCCTGTGCGCCGCGGGTATGGGAAGCGCGCTTTTGGGGTTGGGGAGGGTTGTCGAAGCGCAGCGGACCCTGGAGGGCGAACTGGAGCTTGTCCGTTCACGTCGGAGCCCAGAGGCGGAGCCGCCGTTGCTCAGGGTTCTCGGAGACATCCGGGTCGCCCAGAAGAGGCACACCTCAGCACGTTGGAACTACCTGGGGGCACTGCGCGCGGCGGAGGAGTGCTCCTCCGCCTACGACGAAGGGCTCGCCTACGACCGGTTGGGTGACCTCAGCAGTACGGAAGGCGACATGGAGCAGGCACTCGAGTGCTGGCTGAGGGCGTCGATGCTCCTCGCGTCCGAGCCCTCCCCGCAACAGGCAGAGGTTCTCCTGAAGATCCGGATCGCGGCCGACGCGGATCTCAGTCGACCCGGCTAGCTGCGCAAATCCGTCTGAGTCGGGAAATGCCTGCGAAATGATGTTCGGTGCTCTAGCCTGTCTGCGTTCCCGATGAAATCGGGAACCCCAGATGCACCATCCGCCCCCCATCAGGAAGCCGGTCGCCTTGCGCTCACGCGACTTCTTGTCACATGTCTTTTTGCGCGCCCTGGCCGGAGGCTGGCCACGGGACCCGCGTTGTGTCCGTTCGGCGACACATCGAAGATGGACCGATGCCGTGGTGGAGGCTGTCTGAGGTCGCCTGAGGTGTTGCCTTGTTCCGCAGTCCATCCGATATGAAGCCGAGGGGTTACTCGCGGAACGCCCTTTCGAGGCTGGGAACGCCTGAGAATGCGGCTTGGTGACTGGGTTTGGCGGTCGGGGTGGGGGTGGGTTCTTCCTC
>NZ_DYZD01000114.1 GCF_020741345.1 Nocardiopsis listeri | reverse complement strand
CGGACGCGACATCGGTCTGCACTTCGTGATCGCCCGCCGCGCCGCGGGCGCGAGCCGCGGCATGTACGACTCGCTGCTCCAGGCCGTCCGGGAGGTGGGCAGCAGCACGCTGCTGATGTCGGGCGACCGCGGTGAGGGGCAGATCTTCCCGCGCGTGTACGCCTCGCCCCTGCCGCCGGGTCGGGGCAGGTGGATGCCCCGCGGCGGCGCGACCCGCCTCGTCCAGACCGCCCTCCTCGACCAGGACCCGCCCACCGATCACGCATGAGCACGAACCGACCACCGTCCGAGGGTGTCCTCACAACGACAGCGGCGTCGAGATCCCCATGGCTTCTGTGGGGATCCCGAGCGCGTTCCCGACTGGCCCTGACAAAGGCTCCGAGAAGTCGATCGGGGCCGACCCGAAACAGCCTCGGGAAGGTCTACGGACGCCCCGGGTTCGGGGGAAGCGGAAAACGCGGGACCACGTACGGATGGGGCCTTCCGTTGAGGAACGCGTCCGCGTAGGCATCGGCCGCGAGAGGGCCCCGAACCGGCATCCGGGCCGCGGGGCGGGGCACCTGGGGCCAGAGCGGTTCGGCCGGGCTTCCGGGCACGTGGTTCGGAGCGGTGGGCTGACGGGGGCCTGGGCGGTCGACCGCGTACGGGGCCGCGGGGATGCCGGCGGCCACGCCCGGCACGAACCCTCCGTACACGTGATCGTTCATCGCATGCCTCCCCGTTCGGTCCGGCCTCGTGCGCGAGCACCCGTCAAGGAAAGCACGCGCCCCACCGACTTCACCAGACGCGGGGACGAAGTCAGTCGGGCAGGTCGACCAGACCGAAGTAGGACGGCGCGGGCTCCAGGCCCTCGATCTCGACCGGTACCGTCCGGCGCTTCTCCCAGTCCTGCCTGTTCAGCCGGTACCGCAGTTCCCGAACCCGTTCCCCGCGCGCCTGGACGTAGTGGACGCCGTCCGGCCGGTATCCCAGCTTTCGGGTGACCCCCTTGGACGCCAGGGACGTCTCGAACATGCCCGTGGTCGCGTCCAGCGCGCCGAGTCCCTCGAACGCCAGGTGCAGGATCGCGAAGTCCCTGCCGCGCACGTCCTGGATGCCGACCACACGGCCCTCGAACTCGACGACCCCGTTGAAGACCCACGATTCGGGCGTCCAAGACCCCGGCATCTGCCAGTTGTGCTGGACCACGCCCTGCGCCAACCGCTTCGGAGTCCGGTCGGTCCAGGGGAACATGAACGGCATGGTGGCCGGGTCGTGCACACCGGCGACGGCGGCCCCGGCCGGCTCCGCCAGATCGGAGTCGGCCGGCATCCGCAACGTGAGTCGAGGCGTGGTCAGGCGTATCCCCATCGGGGGGAGTGGTCCGCGATCATGCCCGGAATTCCGCTACCGCCGACCCTCGCTGTCACCTGGATTCACCGGCTCAGCGCAAGAGTTCGGTGACGAGCTCCACCAGTGCCTCGCCGGAAGTGTCCGAGGCGGCCGTCGTGTCCCGAACCTGCCATCCGCGCATGCCGGCCAGGTGCGCCGGATGGGCGTAGGCGGGGTCGGTCAGCAGGTATCCGCAGGGCGCGTCCGGCCAGTCCGGGACCGTGGGCAGGTGCTCGCTCCGATAGGCGTCGGGTTCCTCGGCCCGGACGGGCAGGTCGGCCAATCCCTGGGTACGCGCGATCTCCGCGCGTGTGGGACTTCCTGGGCGTGGCAGCGGAGCGTCCACCAGCACGTAACCCAGAACCGGACGGTGGGCCGCGCGCTGGGCGGCCCCCACGGCACCGAGCAACGGACCGGTGTCGCCCTGGGCCACCAGGACGACGGGCGCGTCCGTGGCGACCAGGCGGTTGATCTCCAGGCTGGCGAGGGCCACGTACCGGGCGGCGTGCGGCGGGGTGTCGTCGCCGATCACCTCCGGCAGAACCGGGTGGTGTCCGACACCGGCGAGGGCCTTCTCCGCTCCGGGCAGGGTGAAGGGCTCGCCGAGGGTGGGGGGTAGCAGGACCGCGATCACGCGACGCCGCTCCCGCGGGTCTCGTCACGGACCCACTCCAGGTACGCGGGGTTTCCTCCGGTGACCGGCACGGCGACGATCTCGGGCACGTCGTAGGGGTGGGCCTCCGCCAGGTGGGCGACCAGGTCGTCCAGGCGATCGGCGGCGGTCTTGATCACGACCATCCATTCCTCGTCGGACTGCACCGCGTTCTCCCAGCGGTAGAAGCTGCGGATCGGTCCGCTCACCTGCGCGCAGGCCGCCAGGTGGTGTTCGACGACCGAACCGGCCAACCGTTCGGCCCCCTCACGACCATCGACGGTGGTCTCCACCCTGATGACGTCTGTGCTCTCGGCCAAGGCCGCCTCCTTCGTGGTGGGACGCCAGGTCCGCGGGCCCCCACCGGGTGTTCTAGGCTCACTGATCATGAGCGAACGTGATGAACTCCTGCGTCAGATCAACGATAAGGCGGTCGTGCGCGGAAAGGTGACCCTCTCCTCCGGCAAGGAGGCCGACTACTACGTCGACCTGCGCCGGATCACCCTGGACGGAGAGGCCGCGCCGCTGGTCGGTTCGGTCCTGCTGGACACCGTCGCGGACCTGGAGTTCGACGCGGTGGGCGGTCTGACCCTGGGCGCGGACCCGGTGGCCGGCGCCATGGTGCACGCCGCGCACGCGCGGGGTCGCAGGCTGGACGCCTTCGTGGTGCGCAAGGCGGGCAAGGCGCATGGACTGCAGCGTCGGATCGAGGGCCCCGACGTCGCGGGGCGTCGGGTGCTGGCGTTGGAGGACACCTCCACGACCGGCGGTTCGGTGCTCACCGCGGTGGAGGCCCTGCGGGAGGCCGGCGCCGAGGTGGTGGCGGTCGCGCTGATCGTGGACCGTGGTGCGCGTGCCCGCTTGGAGGAGGAGGGTCTGGAGTACCGGCCCGTCTTCGAGGTGTCCGACCTGGACGTGTGATCTCGGCGGGCGGGGTCTGGATCGACCCCGCCCCGGAGTCCTCGAAGGAATCGAGTACTCGGGGCTCGGGGGTCGGGGGGTCTCGGGGCGAATCAGGGGTTCAAAGTGAAGCTGTGGCCGGGGTCCCGGTCGGAGACGTCCTGTTCGACGCCGTTCACGTAGACCTCGACGGCGCTCGGGTCTTCGATCGTGACCTCGAGGCCCTGTGTGTTCTCCGCGTAGTGCACGGAGTTGCCCTGCTTCAGTTCCTGGTCCATGAGCACGTCGCCGCCGGGTACCCGGACGAACACGTCACTGGACTCGCCCACCACACGTATGTACAGGGCGCCCATGTCGTCGGAGTCCACCGGCTCGGCTGCGGCTTCGGACGCGTTGGCGCTGACACCGGCACCCGTGCCGGGCAGCGATCGGTACAAAAAGTACCCGCCGAGGGCCACCAGCGTGACCAATAGCAGGACGGCTCCGACGATGGCCATCACCTGGCCAACGCCTCGCGGATCATTCCTATGCCTTCCCACGGCGACGAATGTAGCGCGTATCACGGCAAAAAGCGACAGCAGTCATCTCGAAGCTCCTGCTTGCTCACATGGAGTCCCAAAGCGGGATGTAATCCGCACTTCCCCCGCACCCCTCATGACGGGCCCCGTTCGCCCCCCGTAAGCTGCGAGTACGCCGACGACTCGGAGCGTTTTGGTCTAGACCTTTTCAACGGCTCCGGGGATTCGGGATACTTGTGACGACACCCGGTGGACGCCCGCGCACACGGCCCGACCCATGGGCCACCCCGACGGACGGGCTTGCCACCGGGCACCGCATGTGGGGTCCCGCCGGCACGCGCAGTGCGGCACCGGCGGACGCTCGCTCCAGGCCGAACCAGGGAGAGTCAAGCCATGCCCATCGCCAGCCCCGAGGTCTACACCGAGATGCTGAGCCGCGCGAAGTCCGAGGGCTTCGCCTACCCGGCCATCAACGTGACCTCCAGCCAGACGCTGCACGCCGCCCTGCGCGGCTTCGCCGAGGCGGAGAGCGACGGCATCGTCCAGATTTCCACCGGTGGTGCCGAGTTCCTCTCCGGCGCCTCGGTCAAGGACATGGTCACCGGCTCGGTCGCCTTCGCCGAGTTCGCGCGCGTCGTCGCCGAGAAGTACCCGGTGAACGTCGCTCTGCACACCGACCACTGCCCCAAGAACAAGCTCGACGGCTTCGTCCGTCCGCTGCTGGAGATCTCCAAGGAACGCGTGGCCAAGGGCCAGGAGCCGCTGTTCCAGTCGCACATGTGGGACGGGTCCGCGGTCGAGCTGGAGGAGAACCTCCAGATCGCCGAGGAGCTGCTCGCCGCCTCCAAGGAGGCCCGCATCATCCTGGAGATCGAGGTCGGTGTCGTCGGTGGTGAGGAGGACGGCATCGTCGGCGAGATCAACGAGAAGCTGTACAGCACCCCGGAGGACGCCCTGCGCACCGCCGAGGTCCTGGGGCTGGGCGAGAAGGGCTACTACATGACCGCCCTGACCTTCGGCAACGTCCACGGCGCCTACAAGCCCGGCTTCGTGAAGCTGCGTCCCGAGGTGCTGAAGAACGCCCAGGAGGCCGTCGCCGCCGAGCACGGCAAGGCCAACGCCTTCGACTTCGTGTTCCACGGTGGCTCCGGCTCCACCCTGGAGGAGATCCACGAGGCGATCGGCTACGGCGTGGTGAAGATGAACATCGACACCGACACGCAGTACGCCTACACCCGCCCGGTCGTCGACCACATCATGAAGAACTACGACGGTGTGCTCAAGATCGACGGCGAGATCGGCAGCAAGAAGCTCTACGACCCCCGCGCCTACGGCAAGGTCGCCGAGGCCGGCATGGCCGAGCGCATCGTCCAGGCGGCCCAGCACCTGAAGTCCGCCGGCAACAAGATGAAGTAGGACCCCACGGCGCCGCCCCCTCGGCGGCCCGCACCGGTGCCCGGTGACCGTTGTCGGTCACCGGGCACCGCCTTTTCCGTACCGCTCCGACACCTGAACCTGGAATTCCCGGAACGGAGAATCCGCCACCGTCTTTCATCGCGTACCGACACAAAGGGCACAGAGGACCGACACGAATCCCGGCCGAACGGTTAAGCCGGAGAGGGTTTCGGGAATTCCACCGTCACACTTCCCCTGCGTGGAATGAGTGAATGTGAAAGACAGTGAACGTGGGCTGCGCATCGCCGCGATCGGCGCACTCGTGGCCGGTACCGTACTCGTCGGGTCATCGGTGGCCGGAACCGCGTGGGCCTCCTCCCAGCAGGAGAGCGCGGTGGAACACGCGTCGGCCGCTTGCGGCCTGGGCGCCGACAATCCCAGCGCTTCGGGTGGCACCATCTCTGGAAGCGGATCCCGAGCCGGCTGTGGTGGCACCGTGACCCTGACCGTCCAGGTACGCAAGCACCGTCCCGCCTGGCCCGACAAGGTCGTGGCGGAGACGAGCCGGACCGGATTCTCCAACGGCTCTCTCACCGCCTCGGGCGGCTGCGACGGCAACGGCACCTACTTCACCGAGACCAGGAGTTCGAGCGGCAACAAGGTGTCGTCCGGAAGGGTCAACAGGTGCTGACCGGAATTCACCTCCATTCCCCTTTCCTTATGGATGGAAATGGACGGGCGCATGCGGGTCACCCTTGAGGGCCTGGACTTCGGCTACCGAGGTCGCAAGAAGGTCCTGAACGACCTGACCTGGACCCTGGAGCCCGGTGTCACCGGGCTCCTCGGTCCGAACGGCGCGGGCAAGACCACCCTGCTGTCGCTCATCGTGACGTTGCTCCCCGTGCGCGGGGGACGCCTCTTCATCGGAGAGCACGACCTGTCCACCACGGCCGGCCGGTCCCGGGCCCGCCGAACGCTGGGGTTCGTACCCCAGCGCTTCTCCCTGGCCGGTGAGCTGACGGTGGCGGACACCGTCGCCTACGCGGCATGGGTGCACGGACTGGAACGGCGCGAGTGCGGGCCGGCGGCGCTACGGGCCCTGGAGTCCGTCGACCTGTCCGCGCTCGCCGACCAACGCACACACACCCTGTCCGGTGGTCAGCGTCAGCGCGTCGGCATCGCCGCGGCTCTGGCCCACGATCCTCGAGTCCTGGTCCTGGACGAGCCCACGGCCGGGCTCGACCCCGGACAACGGCTCCGCGTGCGCGAGGTCGTGGCCGAGCTGGGCCAGGATCGGACCGTACTGGTCTCCACGCATCTCATCGAGGACGTCGCCCACCTGTGCTCCCGCGTCGGGGTACTCGCGGGCGGACGAATCGAGTTCCACGGCACCTTCCCGGAACTGAAGGCGCTCATCGAGGACAGTTCCGCGGGAAGCCCCTACGGCTCCGAGTTCGAACGGGCATACGACCGGCTGATCGAGCGGGTCGGGGAGAGCCCGTGACCACGCTCCGAAACCGCGTGAAGGCGTCCGCGCTCTTCTGGCCGCTCCCACCACCGCTGCTCCTGACCCCGGCGGGCCTGATCCTCGCCCTGACCCTCGCCGGGACCTGGAGCCCACTCTCCTGGAGGGCCCTGGACTGGGTGTACCTCTCCGGCCAGATAGGGGCCCAGGCCCGACTGCCGGTCGTGGTGGCGGCCGGGACCGCGGCCCTGGTGGCGGCCCGGTTCACCCGGGCGAGCCTGGTCTTCGCCCAACCCTGGCAGCCCCGCCTGGAGCGGGACGTTCCACTGCGGCACGCGCTGGTGGTCACCGGTTGGTGCCTGGGCGCCTACCTCGTGGGCCTGATCCCACTGACCATCGCGGTCGCCACGCATGGTGCGGGGGTGATGGACCCCGTGCCAGTCCTGGGCGCCCTGGCGGGTTTCGTGGCGCTCACCCTGCTCGGTTACCTGTGCGGGCTGTTCGCGCGCGGGCTGTTCGGCGTCCCCGTGGCGATCGCCACGGTCTTCGTGCTCACCGCCCTACCGATGGTCGCCGACCCCTGGACGGCCACCTCCCTCCAGCTTCCGCTCGTGCCCTTCGTGGGCATGCGGGAGAGCGCCCTGCTCGGTTCCTACCGACTGGGGTTCTTCCTTGTGGCGGCGACCATCGCGGCGTGGGCGACCGTCCGCTTCCTACGTGTCCCCCGACGGTTCTCGGCCCCGCACGTGTTGGGGGTCATGGCCCTGGTCTCGGCCGCGATCCTGCCCCACCTGTACACGTTCCCGCTCCTGGCCTACGCCCAGGACGGGGACGAGGTCTGCTCGGAGCATGACGGAATCCGCTACTGCGTCCACGAAGGGCACACGGACGAACTCGACCTGATCATCGATCTGGCCGCCCCGGTCTTCGCCGCCGACGGGCGAGGCGACGTGGTCCCGGTCGAGGTCCGCGACCACGGTCTGGCCGCCGGAGACCGCGAAGTACTCGACGGCCCCGCTCACGGGGTGCTCTGGATGCGCATCCATCCGGGGTGGGACCCGTACCGACAGGTGCCCGAGGACGCGGCCGCGTGGCTGGTGCCGGACCTGTTCGTGTGCGGTTCCGAGGGCGTGGCCCGCCTGGGCCGGGACGCGAAGGACCGGGAACGGAGAGCGGCCGTGATAGCGGGGCTTCGGACCTGGCTCGCCTCGCGGTCGTTCGGAGGCGACACCTCCGAGGACGGCCTGTTCTCCGACGCCGATCCCGACGAGGTCCGTGCCTGGATCGCCCGGGAGTCGGAACGTCTGTCCGCGTGTGAGGTGGAACCGGAGGAACTGCCGTGGTGACCGTGGCGTTGCGCCCTTCCCTGCTTCCGATGCTCGGCGCGCTGGTCGCGGCCATCGCGGCCACGGTGCTCGGTCGGATCCTGATCGGGGCCGTGGTTCCGATCGCGGTGTTCGACTGGCCCAACGAGGAACAACGGATCCCCATCGCCGAACTGTTGTGCGTGTGCGCGGCCACGGCGGGCGCCTGGGCGAACCGACCACGGCTATGGGAGTGGGAGCGGCTGGGCGGGGCCCGGACACGGATCAGGGCGGCCGTGGTGGCCGCGCTCGGCGTACTGCTGTCCACGACCGCGGCACCGGCCCTGCTGTCGACCACGGCGGGCGCCCAGAACCCGTGGTCGCTGGTCACGAACGTCCTGCTGGCGGTCGCGGCCGTGTACCTGCTGTCGCCCTTCCTGGGCGCGGTGCCGTCCGGACTCCTCGTCCTCGCCGGGATCCTCCTGGGAGCGGCGGCCTGCAACATGGTTCCGGGCCTGTACCGGGTGAGCCCGTACGCGTACGTGGGTTCCGACGGTTGGCGGGCCCCGGACCTCCTACCCGGGGCGACCGTTCCGGTGCTGGCGGTCGGCCTCACCTTGGCGGCGGTGGCCGCGCACGCCGTGACGCACGGCTCCACCGCTCGGGCTCGGCGGAGGGGAGCGGACCCGCACTGACCCCGATGGCAGGATGGGACGTATGAACCTGCACCAGAACCTGCTGAACGAGCCGCCCGAGACACGTCTGGACGACGACCCCGAAGCCCGCGACGCGCTGGCCGCCGCCGACGACCCCACCCCGGTCGCCGGCCGCTTCCCGTCCTACTCCGCCGCCTGGGCGCGCCTGGCCGAGCTGGCCCTGGCCGACGGAAGGCCGGTGGCCGCCTACGCGTACGCCCGCACCGGCTACCACCGAGGGCTGGACCAGCTGCGCCGTTCCGGTTGGAAGGGGCACGGACCGATCCCGTGGGAGCACGAGCCCAACCGCGGCTTCCTGCGCGCGCTGCACTCCCTGGGCAAGGCGTCCGAGGCCATCGGCGACGCCGAGGAGGCCGAGCGCTGCTCGACCTTCCTGCGTGAGTCCAGCCCCGAGGCGGCCAAGGCCCTCAACGGCTGAGACGACCACGGGGGAGGAGATCCGGTCTCTTCTCCCCCGCACCCCCCGACCCCACCGAACGGTGCGTCCCGGACGCCCCGAGGCGCACCTGACCAGGATCCATCGGTCGTGTACCCTCAATACGCAACGGCCCCTGTCGCTGCCTTGCGCCAGGGGTTGATCCATGTCCGGGGTGGGAAAAGCCCTGTTCAGGTATCGAGCGAAGAGGTAGAGACCAATGCCGGCGATCACGCTCGTGGGTGCCCAGTGGGGCGACGAGGGCAAGGGCAAGGCCACCGACCTGGTCGGTGGGCAGGTGGACTATGTGGTCCGCTACCAGGGTGGCAACAACGCCGGGCACACGGTGGTCATCGGGGACCAGAAGTACGCCCTGCACCTGCTCCCCTCCGGCATCCTCTCCCCCAACGTCGTACCCGTCATCGCCAACGGCGTCGTCATCGACCCGGGGGTGCTGTTCGAGGAACTGCGCGGCCTGCAGGAGCGGAACGTGGACACGTCCCGACTGCTCATCTCGGCCAACGCGCACCTGATCATGCCCTACCACCGGGCCCTCGACAAGGTCAGCGAACGCTTCCTCGGCAAGGGCAAGATCGGCACCACCGGCCGCGGCATCGGCCCGGCCTACGCCGACAAGGTCTCCCGCCAGGGCGTGCGCGTCCAGGACATGTTCGACGCCAAGATCCTTCGCAAGAAGATCGAGCTCGCCCTCCACGACAAGAACCAGCTCCTCACCAAGGTGTACAACCGGCGCGCCCTCGAGGCCGAGCCGATCATCGAGGAGTACCTGGGCTACGCCGAACAGCTGCGCCCCTACGTCGCCGACACCTCCCTGATCCTCAACAAGGCGCTGGACGAGGGCAAGACCGTCTACCTCGAAGGCTCCCAGGGCACCCTCCTGGACATCGACCACGGCACCTACCCGTTCGTCACCTCCTCCTCCCCCACCTCCGGTGGCGCCGCCGCAGGCGCGGGCATCGGGCCCAACCGCATCTCCAAGGTCGTCGGCATCCTGAAGGCCTACACCACCCGCGTCGGTTCCGGCCCGTTCCCGACCGAGCTCCACGACGAACAGGGCGAGTGGCTGCGCACCCAGGGCGGCGAGTACGGCGTGACCACCGGCCGCAACCGCCGATGCGGCTGGTTCGACGCCCCGATCGCCCGCTACGCCACCCGCGTCAACGGCGTCACCGACTTCTTCCTGACCAAGCTCGACGTCCTCACCGGTCTGGAGCGCATCCCCGTGTGCGTGGCCTACGACGTCGACGGGGTCCGCCACGACGAGATCCCGATGACGCAGACCGACTTCCACCACGCCACTCCGATCTACGAGTACTTCGACGGATGGTCCGAGGACATCACGGCCGTCCGGGAATTCGACGAACTCCCCAAGAACGCGCAGTCGTACGTGCGTACTCTGGAGGAGATGGCGGGGGCTCCGATCTCCGCCATCGGTGTCGGCCCCGGGCGTGACGAGACCCTCGCACTGCGCTCCCTGGTCTGATCCGGCGACCACCGTCCTTCCTCCAGACAGAAGAAGAGGCCCCCTTCAGTGAAAGCCCTCGTTCTCGGCGGCGGAGGCCGCGAACACGCACTCGTCCGCGCCCTGTCCCTTGACCCGGGCGTCACCAGCATCCACAGCGCCCCCGGCAACCCGGGCATCTCCGACCTGGCCGAGAACCACGTCATCAACGTGACCGACGGGTTGGCCGTGACCGAACTCGCCGCGCGCATCCGCACCGAGCTGGTCGTGATCGGCCCGGAGGCCCCGCTCGTGGCGGGCGTGGCCGACGCGCTGCGCGACCGCGGCATCCCGGTGTTCGGCCCCGACAAGGAGGCCGCTCGGTTGGAGGGGTCCAAGGCCTTCGCCAAGGAGGTCATGGAGGCCGCGGGGGTGCCCACGGCCAAGGCCCGCGCGTGCCGTACCGCGGGTCAGGTCTCCGAGGCCCTCGCCGAGTTCGGGGCGCCCTACGTCGTCAAGAACGACGGGCTGGCTGCCGGCAAGGGCGTCGTGGTGACCGAGGACCGTGCCGTCGCCGAACAGCACGCCCGGGAGTGCGGTCGGGTCGTCATCGAGGAGTACCTCGACGGCCCCGAGGTGTCGCTGTTCGTGCTCACCGACGGTGCGCACGCGCTGCCGCTGCTGCCCGCCCAGGACTTCAAGCGCGCCTACGACGGTGACCAGGGCCCCAACACCGGTGGGATGGGCTCCTACGCTCCCGTGCCGTGGGCGCCCGCCGGGCTGGTGGACGAGGTCATGGAGTCGGTCGTGCGGCCGACCGTGTCCGAGATGAACCGGCGCGGCCACCGCTACCAGGGAC
>NZ_DYZD01000113.1 GCF_020741345.1 Nocardiopsis listeri | reverse complement strand
ACTCCGACGAGGTCGCGGCCCGGTTCCGTCGCGAGGCGCGGCTAACCGCGCGATTGGCGGGGCACCCCAACGTGGTGATCCTGCACGACTTCGGTCACGACGCCGGGGGCGTGGTGTTCACGGTGATGGAGCTGGTGCCGGGGCGTCCGTTGTCGGAGGTGATCAAGGGCGACGGCCCGTTGCCGATCGACCTGGCCGCGTCCTTGGTGTCGCAGGCGGCGGCGGGGTTGAGCGCGGCGCACGCCGCCGGGATCGTCCACCGGGACGTCAAGCCGGGCAACCTCATGGTGATCGAGGACGGCCCCGACGGACCCGGGTTGAAGGTGTTGGACTTCGGTATCGCGGCGGTGGTCGCCGCGACCCAGAACGATCGCATCACCCGGACCGGGCAGGTGATCGGCACCCCGCTGTACATGCCCCCCGAACAGGTGCGCGGGGACCGTGTCGACCGGGCCGGGGACCTGTACTCACTGGGCGCCATCCTGTACCAGTTGCTGACCGGCCGACCCCCGCTCCACAGTGACCGACCTCTCACCGTGCTGCGCATGCACCTGAACCAGGATCCCCGACCGCCTTGCGAGCTTCGCCCGGAGATCCCGCCGGCGCTGTCCGAACTGGTGACGCAGATGCTCGCCAAGAAGCCCGAGCGGCGACCGGCCGGGGCCGGGGAGGTGCGTGACCGTCTGGCCCCGTACCTGCCGTACCGGCCCGCTCCGGTCCCGCTCACCGAGCCGGTGTCCGCCCTGCCCCGCACACGGGAGGAACAGCCGGAGATCAGCGGCGACGCGCACCCGATCCGGCTCACCGCTCTGGTGGACGCCGCCAGGGACCGTGTCGAGGAGGGCGACTTCGACACCGCCGCCGAGGAGCTGCGCACCCTGATCCCGCTGCTGCGTGCGGTGTACGGGGCCGACCACCCGGACACGCTGCGCGCCCGGCGTCGGGAGGCGTACGCGACCGGTAAGGGCGGCGACCACGGCGAGGCGGTCACGGGGTTCGAGACGCTCCTGCCCGACCTGATCCGGGTCTACGGGACGCGCCACCCCGAGACCCTGGCGGCCCGCTACTACCTGGCCACCAACGCGGGCAGGGCGGGCGACCACGTCCTGGCCGCCCGCACCTTGGAGGCGCTCCTGCCCGACCTGGTGGCGGTCGGTGGCCCCGACTCGACCAAGGTGCTCACCGCACGCCTGTACCTGGGGTTCGAGGTGGGCGAGGCCGGTGAGACGGGCCGCGCGGTCGACCTGCTGGGCGCGTTGATCCCGGACCTGGCCCGGCTGCGCGGCGCGGACGCCCCGGTGACCCTGCGCGCACGCCACTACCGCGCCGCCTACCTGGGCTACGACGGCCGTCCCGTGGAAGCGGTGCGCGAGTACGAGGCGCTGCTCGCCGACCACGTCCGCATCCACGGGGAAGAGGCCGAGAGCACTCGCGGTGTTCGCACCCACCTCGCCCTCTGGCGCTCCCACACCCCCTGACCCACCGGGCCCTGAGGATTCAGCGGCCGATCATGCGAAATCCGCCGTCCATCGGCCGAATCGGACGCGGGTGTCGGTGGTGGGCACTAGTGTTCTGCCCATGTCAACCAGGGACCTGAACGAGATCATGGACAGCGGTTGGGCGAAGGCGCTGGAGCCGGTCGCCCCGCGAATCGCCGAGATGGGCGACTTCCTCCGTCAGGAAGTGGCCGCCGGCCGCACCTACCTGCCCGCGGGCGACCACGTCCTGCGTGCCTTCCAACAGCCCTTCGACCAGGTACGCGTCCTCATCGTGGGTCAGGACCCCTATCCGACCCCGGGCAACGCCGTGGGGCTCAGCTTCTCCGTCGCCCCCGGTGTGCGCCTGCCGGCGAGCCTGCGCAACATCTACAAGGAGATGGTCGAGGACCTCGGGGTGCCGATGCCCTCCAACGGCGACCTCACCCCGTGGACCGAGCAGGGCGTGCTGCTGCTCAACCGTGTGCTCAGCGTGGCGCCCGGCAGCCCGGGTTCACACCGGGGCAAGGGCTGGGAGGCCGTCACCGAACAGGCCATTCGCGCCCTGGCCGACCGCGGCAAGCCGCTCGTGTCCATTCTGTGGGGGCGCGACGCCCGCAATCTGCGACCGATGATGCCGGGGGTCCCCTGCGTGGAGTCCGCCCACCCGAGCCCGATGTCGGCGCGTAACGGTTTCTTCGGCTCCAGGCCGTTCAGCAGGACCAACGCGTTGTTGGCCGAACAGGGCGCCGAACCGGTGAACTGGCGGCTGCCCTAGGCACTCCCATCCCCTGGGAGCCCCCGCGCAGATTCCACCCTCGAACACGAACCAGCCCACGGACTCGGTGCCTCCCCCGGCACCGGGTCCGCCGCGTTCCACCCCCTCGAACCCGGAAAGGCCACCCCCGGTTATGGCGAAACGACTCGGCTACGAAGACGCGCTTCGAACCCTCGGCGAGAACGACTCGGAGGTCCTGGACCTGGCGGAGAAGCTCGCCGACGGCGGGTTGGGGTTGATAGGTGTCCCGGATCTGTTCGGGATGCGCGGCGCGCTGGTGGGCAAGGGGCTTCGGGCCCTGGAGGGGATCCGCGGCAAGCTCAAGGGCCAGAGCCGGATGTCGCGAACGGAGAAGATCGCGGCCGCCTACCAGGTCCTGGTGATCACCTCCTTCTTCGAGGGGGCCGAGGAGGCCTTCCAGGAGGTCGGCCTGCCGTTCGGGATCGACGAACTGGAGATCACCGCCCAAGAGCAGTACACGCTGCTGGGTCGGCACCTGAACCAGGGCACCCGGCTGCTGTTCCCCTTCACCCACTCGGGGGCGAGCCGCGCGGGGATCGACTGGCCGCTGCACCGAACCGGCGCCACGCACGACTTCACGTCCTTCGTCTTCGGACTCGCCGTGGCCGAACGGCACGGGTTCACCCCGGACCACCCGCTGACGGAGAAGTTCCAACTGTCCCTGGCCCGCCACGCCTCGGCCCGGTTCAAGGAGGGCGTCCTGCGGTTGGGGGCCGACATCCCCGAGTTCGCCATGTGGCTGCACACCACCGAACGCGAGCGCGATCGGCGGGAGATCGGCACCGGTCTGGCCGACCTTCACGAACAGCTGACCCGGATCGGTTCGGACCGCCCCGTCTCGCGGCGTCGACGGGAACTCTCCGCCTCCTACCAGGCGGTGCTCAACCGTCCCGTGCTTCGATCGGACGAGGTCCCGCCCGGTCTCACCCTGCCCTCGCTACGGGAGGCCTACATTCCCCCGCGCGGGCGCATCACCCTGACCAACGGCGGCAGCTCCCCCACCCTCGACCGCTGGTGGCGGGAGTTCCCCGTCCAGGACGACCTCCAGGCCCTGGTGGCCTCGTTGATCACGCATCCGCGCGCCACCGAGTACCCGGTGGTGGTCCTCGGGCATCCGGGCGCCGGCAAGTCCAAGTTCACCGAGATGCTCGCCGCTCAGCTTCCCCCCGCGGACTTCCTGCCC
>NZ_DYZD01000112.1 GCF_020741345.1 Nocardiopsis listeri | reverse complement strand
CGCCCCTCCCGGTCGCGCCGCGCCTTCGGCCCGGCGTTCCTGTTCCTGCTGCCCGCGCTGCTGTTCCTCGCCGTGTTCCTGCTCTACCCGGCCGCGTACTCGGTGGTGCGCAGCCTCTTCGACGCCTCCGGTGCGCGGTTCGTCGGGCTCGACAACTACGCCCACATGTTCACCGACGACCGCACGCTCACCGCGCTCCGCAACACCGGGATCTGGGTACTGGTCGCCCCCGCCCTGGTCACCGGGCTGGGTCTGGTCTTCGCCGTCCTCACCGAACGTGTGCGCTGGGCGACCGCCTTCCGGGTCCTGCTGTTCATGCCGATGGCGATCTCCCTGTTCGCCTCCGGCATCGTCTTCCGGCTCGTCTACGACGAGAACCCGGACCGTGGCGTGGTGAACGCGGCGATGGTGAGCGTGCACGACGCCTTCAGTTCGCCTTCGGAGTACCCCGGTGCCGAACCTCGCGGCATCTCCCTGCGACCCGACACCACGCTCGGCGGCTTCACCGGTGCCCACGCCCACGAACCCGGCAGGGTCGTCGAACTGCCCATGGTGGGGGTGCGCCCCGGCGACCTGCCCGAACAGGCCTCCCCGGCCTCGATCCCCGAACCCGCCGACACCGCGGTACGGGGCGTGGTCTGGTTGGACGTGGCCCTGGACGGCGTACCGGGTGCCCTCGACGACGGGGAGATCGGCATGCCCCGGATGACCGTGCAGGCCCTTCAGGACGGCCGGGTGGTCGCCTCCGCCACCACCGGCGACGACGGCCGTTTCACCCTGCCCGAACCCCCGCCCGGCGAGTACACGATCCATCTGGCGGCCGACAACTTCACCGAACCCTTCCGTGGTCTGACCTGGCTGGGCCCCACCCTGGTCACGCCGGTGGTCATCTCCTCCTGGGTGTGGATCATGACCGGGTTCGCGATCACCTTCATCGCCGCCGGTCTGGCCGCCATCCCGCGCGACGCCCTCGAAGCGGCCCGGGTCGACGGGGCCACCGAATGGCAGGTGTTCCGCAAGGTCACCATGCCGCTCCTGGGGCCCCTGCTGCTCGTGGTGTTCGTGACCCTGACGATCAACGTGCTGAAGATCTTCGACCTGGTGTTCGTCATCGCGCCCGGATCGGTGCAGTCCGACGCCGGCGTCATCGCCCTGCGCATGTGGCAGGTCTCCTTCGGCGCGGGCGGCGACCAAGGACTGGGCAGCGCGCTCGTGGTCCTGCTCATGGTCCTGGTCCTGCCGATCGTGTACTTCAACATCCGCCGGTTCCGACGGGAGCGCCCATGACCACCCCGGCCGAGAAGTCGCCCTCGCTCGTCGAGGTCTCCGTCACCGGCGCCCCACGTCGAGGCACGGCCGCGCGCCTGGTCGGCGGTCTGGGCTCGGGCCTCCTGCGGTTCTTCCTGGTCACCGTGGCGCTGTTCTGGATGGTCCCGCTCATGGGCCTGCTCCTGGTGTCGCTGCGCTCGGGGGCCGACAACACCAACAGCGGCTGGTGGACGGCCCTGCTCGAGCCCACCGAGCTGACCCTGGCCAACTACCAGGGCCTGGTCCAGGACGGCGTCGTCCTCCGCTCGTTCCTCAACACCGTCTACATCTCGGTGCCGTCCACGGTCCTGGTCGTGGGGATCGGCGCGATGGCCGCCTACGCCCTGGCGTGGTTGGACTTCCCCGGACGCGACTGGATCATGGTCGCCGTCGTCGGCCTGCTGGTCCTGCCGGTCCAAGCGGCCCTGATCCCCATCTCCCGGCTCTACGGGGCCTTGGGCGTCTTCGGTTCCATCACCGGTGCCGTCCTGTTCCACGTGGCCTTCGGACTGCCCTTCGCGGTGTTCCTGCTGCGCAACTTCTTCGTGGGCATCCCACGCGACCTGCTCGAAGCGGCCCGCATGGACGGGGCCCGAGAGTGGCGCATCTTCCGCAAGGTGGTCCTGCCGGTGTCCCGGCCCGCCCTGGCCTCCCTCGCGGTCTTCCAGTTCCTGTGGGTGTGGAACGACATGCTCGTCGCCCTGGTCCTCACCAGCCCGGATTCGGCTCCGCTGACCGTGGCACTGCGCTCCGATCTGCGTCAGTTCGGCACCAACGTGGACGTCCTGGCCTCGGGCGCGCTCCTGTCCATGCTGGTGCCGCTGCTGGTCTTCTTCGTCTTTCAGCGGTACTTCGTGCAGGGCGCGTTCGCCGGGTCCCCCAAGTGAGGCCGCGCCGGTGTCAGAGCGGTGGCGGCACCGGGGCGCGCTCGCCGGCCATCCACAGGCCCAGAGCGTGCCGGTCCACCAGGATCATCCCGTCGCCGGCCTCGCGCACCGCCTCCGCGGTGAACCCGTTCGAGGCGACGAACATGCCCAGGTAGCCGCGGTGGCTTCCGGCCAGCGCGCCCAGGAACGCCCGCACCTCGTTGGGCGGAACCGGCCTGCGCCAGCGCTTGCACTGCACGGCCAACGCCCTGCCATCGGGGGTCTGCGCGCGCAGGTCCACCCCGCCGTCGGAGGCCCCGCCGACCACCGCCACCCGCGTGTACCCGTGGGTGCGCAGCAGTCGCGCCACGTACCGCTCGAACTCGATCCCCGACATCGTGTCGATCCCCGCGATCCCGGTGCGCGAGACGATCCACCGCTCCCGCGCCAGGCGCAACCGCGACCACACCCACCGGCCGGCCGCGGCCGACGCGAGCACGGCCACCACCCCGACGAACAGCCACACGAGTGGGCGATCGGCGTTGTCTCGCAACCACCCCAGCCCCAGCAGGAGCACCACCACCGCAAGTGGCAGCGAACCACGGACCCATCGGACCCACCGTCGCCCTCGCCGCCCGCGTCGACGCCGCCGTACAGTCACGTTCCTCCCAGGGGGTGGGGATGTGGGTGGAGACATAGCGGGCCACATCCTCGCACGGGGAGCCGACATGTGCGGGGCGGCCCCGAAGGATGCGGGACCGGGTTGTCTCCGCGCACTGCCACAATGGCCCAGGCGTGGTCTTCGCACACGGGGGTGCGGACCGTGAGCCACGAGACACGGGGGTGGAAGCTGTGGTCGAACGCGCGGCGCTGGATCTGGACGCGCTCGCCGTCAGCGACCGCTTCCGCCTGTTCAACTTCACCCGGCGCGACGACCACGTCACCTACCTGTGGATCCTGCGGTCCGTGGACCGGCGCCGCGAGGTCCACCAGGTGCAGGTCGGCGCGCACGAGGTCGAGTCGACCCTTCGGGAACTCGCCGCGCACCACCCCGACGCCCCCATCATGGACGCCCCCGGTCTGCGCCGTCGTCTCGACGAACTCGCCACCGACGGCGTCGTGCACCGCTTCGACGACGCCTCCCGCGCCGGCAGCCTGGCCGGCTACCGCAACCGCCAGTCCGTCTACCAGTTCAGCGAGCTCGGCTACCGCGCCTACCGGGCCGTCGAAGGGGTCCTGGGCGCGCGCGTGGAGGACGTCAACCTCTCCCGCCTGGTCTTCTCCGACGTGCTGGAGGACCTCGGCGCCCTGGCCGAGGCCAACCGCACCGGCCGGGTCGAGGACGTCTACCGTCGCCTGTCCCGCCTGGACTCGGTCATGGAGGACATGGGGCGCCGCTCCGCCCAGTTCCACGTCACCCTGGGGGAGATCCTGCGCTCCACGGAGGCCTCACCCGAGGTCTTCCTGCGCCACAAGAACGCCCTGCTCGTCCACATGTCCGACTTCATGGCCGAACTGGACCGCCACCTGCCCCGCCTGGACCGGGCCGTCCACGAGGTCGAGGCCACCGGCCTGACCACTCTGCTCTCCCGCGCCGCCGACGCCGACGAACGCCTGTTCATGGACCGTTCCGAACGCCTGGAGGACTGGCACCGCCGCTGGCGGGCCCTGCGCGCCTGGTTCGCCACCGAGGGCGGGACGCCCACCCGGGCCGCCGAACTCGGGCAGGCCACTCGCTCGGCGGTCTCCGGTGTGGTCGCGCTCCTGCGCCAGATCACCGAGGCCCAACGCGGCGGCGTCAACCGCTCCACCCAGCTGCGCCACCTGGCCGCCTGGGTGTTCGACACCCCCGACGACGGCGCCGCCCACGCACTCATGGGCGCCGCCTTCAACACCCGCTCCGCACGCCACCTGGGCGTGGCCCACGAGGACGGCGACGAGTTCTCCCCCTCCGACTCCTGGCACGACGCCGCCGGGGTGGAGGTCTCGGTCACCCTGTTCCGCAACGACCGATCGCCCACCCCGGGCGTGCCCAAGCCGGTCCGCCGGGACCGGGGCGCCCGCACCGAACTGCGCCGCCGCCAACGCGAGGACCGCGAGACCGAACGCGCCTCCGCGCGACGCCTGGTCGAGGACGGCGCGCACGAGCGCGTCCTGGACGACAGCGACACCCGCGTCCTGCTGCGACTGGTCACCAAGGCCCTGGAATCCCGGTCCGTGGTCGCCGGACGCCTGAGCTCGGCCACCGGAGACGACGCCGGAACCCTCGTGCGGCTCGTGCCCAGCGACCAGGGCGCCACCGTGCGCACCGTCCAAGGCGACCTCCACCTGCCCGGGTTCCGCCTCGAACTCGCCACCAGGAGGGGGAAGTGATGGCCAAGGCCACCCGACCGCGCGTTCCGGACGTGGACCTGGGCACCTACCAACAGGCCGTGCGCAGAGTCTTGACCTGCGACGTCATCACCGCCGCCCGGCCGCGCCCCGGCGTGCTCGACCAGGTCCTGTTCTGGGCCGACCAGATGGCCGAGGACCTGCGCGTCCTGTTCGGCTACCGGCTCATCGCCACCACCGACCACGTGCGGCTGGTACGCGAACTCGACCTGCTCGACCCCACCCAGCGCCAGGTCTTCGCACGCAAGGGCAAGCCCTTCGACCGGCGACGTCTGGCCTACCTGTGCCTGGTCCTGGCCTCCTTCCAACGCTCCCAGGTCGAGATCAGCCTCGGCGACCTGGTCCGCCGCTTCACCCCCTCGGCCAACGACGTCCAGGGCCTGGGCTACGACCCCACCGACTCCACCCACAAGGCCGCGCTGGTCGACGTCGCCCACTGGCTGCTGGAACGCGGCGCCCTGCACCTGTCCGACGGTTCGGTGGAGGCCTGGGCGCGCGGCGGAGAACACGCCGACGCCCTGTTCGACATCGACCACGAGATCTGCGAGATCCTCTTCCGCCCCAACCGGCCGGTCCAACACCTGCACAGCGCCGCCGGGCTCCTCGACGACCCGCTCGGCCCGGACGCCGCCCCCGAACGCGTGGCCCGGCGCGCCCGCCGCCTGCTGGTGGAGTACCCGGTGGTCTACTACGCCGACGTCGAACCCGAGGTCGCCGCCGCCCTGCGCACCAAGGGCCTGGTCGCGGAGGTGGCGCGCCTGACCGGTCTGCAACCCGAACGCCGGGCCGAGGGCGTGTTGCTGGCCGACCCCGCCGGCACCTTCACCGACCGCGCCTTCCCCGGCAGGGGAGGGGCGGTGACCCGCGCGGCCGGGCTGCTCCTGGCCCAGATCGCCGACCACTTCGAGGAGTCCTGGGCCGCCCTGACCCACCTGCCGGCCCCCGGCCCGCTGCACGAGCAGGTAGACCTGGTCGGGCGGGTCGACTCCGGGGTGCCCAGGGAGGCGGTCGTGGCCGAACTCGCCTGGGACCGCTCCGAGGACCTGCCACGCCCGGGCGAACCGGCCCTCGTGCCCCTGGTGGAACGCGACCGCCTGGAGGAGATGGTCG
>NZ_DYZD01000111.1 GCF_020741345.1 Nocardiopsis listeri | reverse complement strand
GTTCGGTCCTGACGGATCTGGAAGTGCATCGCACCCCTTGAACTGGGGTGTTGCAACCACCACTAGAACCCAAGGTGTCCCGGGCGGCCCTCGTCGTCCATCTTCGGGGATCCCCTGTCCGAGTTCCGTTCTTCCGTTCTTCCGTCTTGGTCGGGCCGACCCACGCCGGGAGATCCTCGACACACCGCGGGGCCGCCCGCCGATGGAGCCTCTGATCGCCCAGGAGAGCGGGTCCACCGTGGTTCTCCGCGTCCTCGCCCCTGTGAGCCCTTGGTCCGAGATGTCCGTAGTGGGAAATTCCAGTCTCGAATAATGAGACAACCCGCCCCCGAAGTGCGACTCTTCGGGGGCGGTGTGGCACACTGGCCCCATGCCGTCCCAGGTCGTGATTATTCAGGGGCGCGCTGGCTGACGACTTCCCGCGATGACGCAGGGAAGAGAATCCGGACCCTGCCAGCGCGCTGACCTCTCGTGTCCACGAGGGGTCTTTTTTGTTGGCCGGGGCCGCCGTGCACATCCACCTTCGGGAGTTCCACTGATGAGGGACGACAGTTTCCACGTCTTCGACACCACGCTGCGCGATGGGGCCCAGCGCGAGGGGATCAACCTTCGGGTCTCCGACAAGCTGGCCATCGCGAAGTTGCTGGACGACTTCGGAGTGGCGTTCATCGAGGGCGGTTGGCCCGGCTCCAACCCCAAGGACACCGAGTTCTTCCAGCGGGCTTCACAAGAGCTCGAGCTGGAACACGCGCGACTCACCGCGTTCGGCGCGACCCGCCGTGCCGGTGTGAAGGCCGCCGACGACCCACAGGTGGCCGCGCTGCGCGACAGCGGCGCGTCGGTCGTCACCCTTGTCGCCAAGAGTGACGACCGACACGTCGAACGTGCCCTGCGCACGACCCTCGACGAGAACCTCGCCATGGTCGCCGACACCGTCTCGCACCTGCGTGAACACGGACAGCGCGTGTTCGTGGACTGCGAGCACTTCTTCGACGGCTACCACCACAACCCCGAGTACGCCCTGTCCGTGGTGCGCGCCGCGGCCGAGGCCGGCGCCGACGTGGTGGTCCTGTGCGACACCAACGGCGGCATGCTGCCCGGTGACGTCCGCCGCGTGGTCACCGAGGTGCTGGAGGCCACCGGCGCGCGTCTGGGCATCCACGCCCAGGACGACACCGGCTGCGCCGTCGCCAACACCCTGGCCGCCGTGGACGCCGGCGCCACCCACGTGCAGTGCACCGCCAACGGCTACGGCGAGCGGGTGGGCAACGCCAACCTGTTCTCCGTGGTGGGCGCGCTCACCCTCAAGTACAACCGTGAGGTACTGCCCGAGGGCTGCCTCGGTGAGATGACCCGGGTGGCCACCGCGATCGCCGAGATCGTCAACCTGGCCCCCGACACCCACCAGCCCTACGTGGGGGTTTCGGCCTTCGCGCACAAGGCGGGCCTGCACGCCTCGGCGATCAAGGTCGACCCCGACCTGTACCAGCACACCGACCCGGAACTGGTCGGCAACCGGATGCGCATGCTCGTCTCCGACATGGCCGGGCGCGCGTCGGTGGAGCTCAAGGCCCAGGAGCTGGGCCTGGACCTGTCCGGTGATCGTGGCCTGTCCGGTCGGGTCGTGGAACGGGTCAAGGGGCTGGAACTGTCCGGGTACAGCTTCGAGGCGGCCGACGCCTCCCTGGAGCTGCTGCTGCGCGAGGAGATGGGCGAGCCCGTCCGCTACTTCGAGACCGAGTCCTGGCGGGTACTGACCGAGCGTCGTCCGGCCGCCGGGTCGGGCCCGTTGTCCAGCGACTACGTGAGCCTGACCGAGGCCACCGTGAAGCTGCGGGTCAAGGGTGAGCGCGTGATCGCCACCGCGGAGGGCAACGGACCCGTGAACGCCCTGGACCGGGCGCTGCGCGGCTCGATGGAGAACGCCTACACCGCGCTGGCCGGTCTGGAGCTGACCGACTACAAGGTCCGCATCCTGGAGGGCGCCTCGGGTACCGACGCGATCACCCGGATCCTCATCACCTTCAGCGACGGAGTGGGGGAGTGGACGACGGTGGGCGTGGGTCCCAACGTCGTCGACGCCTCCTGGGTCGCGCTGGAACAGGCCCTCACCTACGGTCTGCTGCGCCAGGGATATCCGAGGGATTGACGGTCGGTCGGGTGACGGGGAAGTCACGTTCTCCGTCACCCGAGCGGACCCGTTCGACACACCGCGCAGGTCACGGGCTTGAAACTTACTTACAGGTAAGAAAGACCTGTCCGAAAGGTCATAGCCACCGTGACCTGGACCGCTCGATACTGCGAACTTTCAGTTGATTCGCGATGGACGAGTGGTGATAGATGTCGAACGCAACCGTGGCGCGCCCTTCCGTTGGCGCGCTGTTCGTCTTCCCGCGAAGCGCAGGTCACCCGTCGCCTGAAGACTTCGGGACGTGTCCTCACCCACGATTCGCACACGGGGTGGAGGTAGCGGCGTGACCACCGGTTCGGCGACCGGCAGCCCGGCCGTGTCACCGCCATCCCCCAAGACCCGTAAGAAACGAGCCGGAGCCGGAAGAGACACCCTGTTCGCCTGGGGCTTCCTCGGTCCCTCCGTGGTGATCTTCGCGCTCTTCCTCGTCTACCCGCTCGGCCGCACCATCTATCTGTCGTTGCACGGCAACGACATCATCGGTAGACCCAACCGGTTCGTCGGCCTGAGCCACTTCGCCGAGATGGCCTCGCCCGAGTACGTCCAGGTGTTGATCACCACCGTGGTGTTCAGCATCGGCGTGGTCGTGCCGGGAGTGGCCGGCGCGCTGATCATCGTCCTGCTGCTGGAGGGTGTGATCCGCGGACAGAAGTTCCTGCGCGGTGCCTTCGCGGTGCCGTTCGCGTTCTCCGTGGCCAGCGCCTCGGTGATCTTCGCGGTCTTCTACAGCCCCGGCAACAGCGTGCTCAACGGCATCCTGTACCGCTTCGGCCTGGACCAGGTGGCCTGGCTGACCTCCCAGGAGATGGCCCTGTGGTCCATCGTCATCACCACCGTGTGGATGAACCTGGGCTACGGGGTGCTGGTGCTGGCCGCCGGCATCGGCTCCATCCCCAAGGAGGTCAACGAGGCCGCCCGCATCGACGGTGCCACCGGGCCTCGTCTGGCCTGGGACGTCACCATCCCGATGCTCGGACCGCAGCTCTTCTTCCTGATCGTCATCTCCACGATCAACGCGTTGCAGAGCTTCGGCCAGATCCACATCCTCACCGGCGGAGGGCCGGTCGGTTCCACGACCACCCTCGTCTACTCCATCTTCCAGGACGCCTTCGCCTACGGCACCAGCGACTTCGGTCGGGCCAGCGCCCAGGCGCTCGTCCTGCTGTTGGTGGTCCTGGTGTGCACCGCGCTCCAGTTCGGTGTCATCGAGCGGAAGGTGCACTACTCATGACGACCGTCGAACGTGAGACCGCGCCCGCCCGTACCGGGGCGGGCCGCACCAGGCACCGGCACACGCCCGGGCACATCGCGGGCCGTGTCCTGCTGTACCTGATGCTGGCCCTCTTCCTGATCCCGGTGATGTTCCCCGTCTACTACGTGTTCGCGGGCGCGCTCATGGGATCGCAGGACCTGTCCTCCTTCCCGCCGCGACTGCTGCCCAGCGGTGTGAACCTGGAGAACATCCAGGGTGCCCTGGACGCGGTGCCGTTGCTGCGCATGTACGGGAACTCGCTGGTCATGGCGGGCATCATCACGGTGAGCCAGCTGTTCACCTCCGCCCTGGCCGCGTACGCGTTCGTGTTCCTGCGCTTTCGCGGCAGCGCGGTCGTCTTCGCGCTGTTCCTGTCCACGCTGATGGTGCCGGCCGAGGCGACCTTCATTCCCAACTACCTGACCATCACCGGGTGGGGGATGGGCGACACCTACGCCGGTCTCGTCATGCCCTTCCTGGCCTACGCCTTCGGCACGTTCCTGCTGCGCCAGAGCTTCAAGCAGTTCCCCCGGGAGCTGTTCGACGCCGCGCGCATCGACGGCATGGGTCACCTGCGGTTCCTGTGGACCATCCTGCTGCCGCTGAGCAAGCCGGCCCTGACCGCCGTCGGCATGTACGTGTTCATCACCAGCTGGAACATGTACTTCTGGCCGCTGATCATCACCCGCAGTACCGAGATGCAGACCCTGCAGATCGGCCTCAACAGCCTCAAGGTGGGGGAGTACTCCAACCCCGGACTCCTCCTGGCCGGCGCCGCCCTGTCGGTCCTCCCCACACTCGCCCTCGTGATCTTCGGACAGCGCTTCATCGTCCGGGGACTCACCGCGGGCGCGGTCAAGTAGGGCGCGAAACACTTAGTGGAGACGAGAGAGATGACAACCTTCCCCCGACGGCGAGGCGTCAAGGCCGCCGCCCTGCTCGCGAGCCTGGGCCTGCTGCTCAGCGCGTGTTCCGGAGACGGTGGTGGCGGTGGCTCCGACCTCACCGCACCCGGTCCGGAGGTGCTGGACGGCCTCGACGAGGCGGTCCAGGTCGAGTTCTGGCACAGCATGGACGCCACCAACGGCCAGGTGCTCGACGAGCTCATCGCGGGCTTCAACGCCGAGAACGAGGGCCGGGTCGAGGTCACCGGGTCCTTCCAGGGTGACTACGACACCGCGCTGGCCAACCACCGTGCCGCCATCCAGCAGGGCGACACCGCCGAACTCATCATGATCTACGACCTGGGTACCCAGTTCATGATCGACTCCGGGCAGACCGTGCCCGCACAGTCCTTCCTCGACCAGGACGACTACGACACCTCCACGGTCGAGGAGGCGCTCGTCAACTACTTCACCGTCGAGGGCGAGCTGCGGTCCTTCCCGTTCAACAACTCCACCCCGCTGATGTACATCAACCGGGACGCGTTCGAGGAGGCGGGCCTCGACCCGGACTCCCCGCCCACCGACCTGGCCGAGATCCGTGAGGCCGCCGAGGAACTCACCGTCACCGACGACGACGGCACCGTCGTCCAGTACGGGTTCGGTGCCGCGGTCTACGGGTGGTTCATCGAGCAGTTCATGGCGCGTGCCGCCGTGCCCTACTGCGACAGCGCCAACGGCCGTGACGGCCGCGCCACCGAGGTGCTCTTCGACGATCCGAAGATCATCGAGCTCGTCGAGTGGTGGGACCAGATGATCGAGGACGACCTCGCCGTCCAGATCGGCCGCAACACCGACGACGGCCAGGCCGCCTTCACCTCCGGCCGCGCCGCCATGACCCTGGAGTCCACCGGTTCCCTGGGCGGCTTCATCGAACAGTCCGACTTCGAGGTCGGCGCGGGCTACTTCCCGCTGGTCGGCGCGGGCGACCCGGGCGGTTCGATCATCGGAGGCGCCTCCCTGTGGGTCAACGGCGAGGGCCACAGCCCGGAGGAGATCCGAGGGTCCTGGGAGTTCGTGCAGTACCTGCTGACCCCGGAGGCCCAGTCGGTCTGGCACGCGGGCACCGGTTACCTGGCGGTCAACACCGAGGGCTACGACGGCCCCGAGGCGCAGGAGCGCTCCGAGGAGTTCCCGCAGTTCTCGGTGGCCGCGAACCAGCTCGCCGAGTCCGAGATCAACGAGAACACGGCCGGTTGCATGATGGGCGTGATGTCGGAGGCCCGCCTCGCCGCGGAGGAGGGCTGGGAGGCCGCTCTGACCAGTGACGCGACCGCCGAGGAGGCCATGTCCGAGGCCGCCCGTGGCGTGAGCGGAACCATCGAGGAGTACAACCTGTCCGTGGAGGACTGATCATCGACCGGGTCCACCCGGTACGAGGGGCGGGGCCGCGGCACGACGTCGCGGCCCCGCACGCGTGTACGGGGAGGTCAGGCCAGCATGATGTCGTCGCCCTCGACCCGGACCTCCAGCTCCTCAAGGGGCGCGTCGGCCGGGCCCTCCACCGGGGATCCGTCCTCGATGGAGAAGCGGCTGCCGTGGCAGGGACAGTGGATCTCACCGCCGGACACCTCGTCCACATCGCACCCCTGGTGGGTGCAGACGGTGGAGAAGGCCCGGAAGACACCCTCCTGCGGCTGGGTGAGGACCACCTCGTGTTCGCTGATGATCGTGCCCTCACCGACCGGTACCTCGTCGGTGGTGGCGATGGGTGTGCCGTCGGCCTCGTCGCCACCGCATGCCGTGACCACTCCTACCAGGGCGCCGCCTCCGGCCACCCCGAACACGGATCGTCTGGTCACCACGGGGTGGGCGGTCTCGGTGGTGGACTCACGGCGGTCGCACATGGTGGCCTCGCTCTCTCGACGTGGAACGGCCCTGTGGGAGGGACCGAGTCCATCGAACACGGTCCGGACGCTCCGTGTCAGCGGAACCACGCGAGGTGATCGGAAGGTCGTGCGGTGTCAGTCGGCGTCGGGGTCGACCCAGCCGTTGGCCTCACAGCCCTGCAGGCCCAGGGTCTGCTGCTGCATCACGGGGGCCACCTCGCCCTCGCCCGGGCAGTCGACGTGCCCGTGGCCCAGGGTGTGGCCGACCTCGTGGTTGATCACGTAGATGCGGTAGGTCTCCAGGTCGTCCTCGAAGTCCTCCACGCCCGCGACCCAGCGGTTCTGGTTGATGATGGCGCGGTTGCCGTTGGCGCAGGAGACGAACCCGTTGGTGTTCAGCGGCGCGCACATGCGGTCCACCGTGTCGGGCGCGGCCAGCAGCACCCGGATGTCGGCGTCGTCGCCGTCCACCCGTTGCAGGGAGCGATCGCCCTCCTCACCCCAGCTGCGAGGGTCGCCCAGGATCAGCTCGACGGCCTCGACGAAGTCCTCGTCATCGCCGGGCAGGCCCTTTTCGACCTCCACGGCGAAGGTGGTGAGCGAACCCTCGCCCATCACCTCGCCCTCGCCCTTCATGACCTGGATGTCGCCGTCGGCGGTGTCGACCTCGTCCTCGACCGAGCGCAACAGCACCGGGGTCTCCTCCTCGGAGGGAGAGGCGTCGGGGTCGGGCGAGGAGCCGGAGGCCGTGTCCGTGTCGGCGCCCTCGGCCTGGGAGGGGGAGGCGGCGGGGTGTCGGCGGGTGCCGTCCGGGTCGCCCTCACCGGCGGGCCCCTCGGCGGAGGTCTCCTGAGTGGAGTCGAGCTCGTCGTCCGGCTCGGGGACGCTCACCATCAGTACCGCGGAGGCGCCGGAGACCAGGCACACACCGATGGCCAACCCCATGGGGTTCTTGCGCCGGCGGTGCCGAGCACGGGTACCACGTGAACCCACGGTCCCTCCACCTCTCGACGGTCGTCGAACCCCAGCATGCCAGAGTCGCGGACCCACAAAGGGTAGGCCTTGCGGACACGACCGATACCCCCGCGCGGTTACGCTTCACTCGGACAGTGAGTCGAAGTGGGCTGCTTGGAGGATTCAGGTGCGTATCGCACGTTTCGCGTCCGGCGACGAGGTCGGTTTCGGTCTGGTCGAGACGGACACGGACAGTGGGGAGGAGTTCATCGCCCGGCTGAGCGGACACCCGCTGCTGGGTGACATCAAGCTCACCGGTGAGCGCGCCAAGCTCTCCGACGTCCGACTGCTGTCGCCCGTGCTGCCGACGAAGGTCGTGTGCATCGGCAAGAACTACGCCGATCACGTCGAGGAGATGAAGGACGTCACGGGGGAGACCACCGACGAGCCGGTGGTGTTCCTCAAGCCGTCCACGGCCGTCACCGGCCCGCAGGACCCCGTCTTCCACCCGGCGGTGTCCGAGCGAGTGGACTTCGAGGGCGAGATGGCCATCGTCATCTCCCGCCCCTGCCGCGAGGTGCCGCGCGAACGCGCCAAGGACGTCATCTTCGGTTACACGGTCGCCAACGACGTGACCGCCCGGGACCTGCAGAAGAAGGACAAGCAGTGGACACGGGCCAAGGGGTTCGACTCCTTCTGCCCGATCGGCCCCTGGATCACCACCGGGCTGAGCATCGAAGAGGCCCAGGACCTGAGGGTCACCACCACGGTGGACGGTGAGACGCGCCAGGACGGACGTACATCACAGTTCATCCACGACATCGCGGGCATCATCTCCTACGTCAGTTCGTTCATGACCCTTCTGCCGGGTGACGTGATCCTGACCGGCACGCCCGCCGGTGTGGGGCCCGTCCAGGTCGGCCAGGAAGTGGCCGTCACGGTCGAGGGTCTGGGCACCATCAGCAACAGGGTGGTCGAGCGGGACTGAACCCGAGCGAGCCGTGCGCGGGCCGGGTGCCCGCGCACGGACCACCCGTCGGGGCCACGCGCTCCGACCGAGCGGAAGGTCCGACCTTGGTCCCCCGAAAGCGCCGTATCCCGCCCCTCGCCCTCACCGGCGCCATCACCCTCGTCCTGGCCCTGGTGGGTTCGGGACTGTGGGTCCTCGGCCGGAGCGTGGGCGGGCCCGAGCAGGACACCGACGGCGACGGTCGTGCCCTGGTGCGACTCATGCTCGCAGGGGACTCCATGACCCACGGCGCCGACGGGGACCGGACCTGGCGTTATCACCTGTGGAACCACCTGGAACCGCACGTGGACGGGCTGGACTTCGTGGGCCCCTACCACGCGCCCGCCACCCCCGAACAGATCATCCCGCCGGAGATGATGGGGACCGAGCCCACCGAGCCTGTCGGGGGAGACACCGACGGTGTCGACTACCGCGACCCGGACTTCGACCAGGACCACAACGCCCGTTGGGGTCGCACCCTGGCCGATGCCGCCACCACCATCGGCGCCGACGTGGCCGAACACCGACCCGACGTGCTGTGCGTGCTGATCGGTCTCAACGACCTGTTGCACCCGATCACCGCCGAGGCGATGGAGGCGAACATCCGCGCCTACGTCCGGGAGGCCCGCGAGGCGAACCCGGACATCCACATACTGTTCGCCGAGGCCCTGCCCATCACCATGGCCGACCGGGACCAGGGCTTCGCGCTGCGCCTGTACGTGTACAACAAACTGGTCCGCAAGCTGACCCGGGAACTGTCGAGCGAGCGTTCGCCGGTGGTGGGCTTCAGCCTGGCCAAGGCCGAGTCCTGGGACGTGGCGGCCGACACCTACGACGGAACCCACCCCAACGACGGCGGTGAGATCAAGATCGCGGCGGGGTTCGCCGACGCCCTGGCGGAGAACTTCGGCCTGGGGACGGGCTACCCGAGGCCGCTGCCCATCGCGCCTTAGCCGCTCAGCGCCGCCGCTTAGGTGTTTCGCGATGGGGCGGGTGGGCCACCGATACCCTGGGGTCCGTGACTGAGACTCCGATTCGTACCCGCTTCGCCCCGTCCCCGACGGGCATGTTCCACGTCGGTGGCGCTCGATCCGCGCTCTTCAACTGGGCTCTGGCCCAGCAGCGGCCCGAGGGCCGCATGGTGCTGCGCATCGAGGACACCGACGCCGCACGCAACCGGCCCGAGTGGACCGAGGGCATCATCCGTGCGATGTCGTGGATCGGCATCGACGAGAGCGACCCGCACTTCGAGGGCCCCTACTTCCAGTCGGCCTACGTCGACAAGCACCGCGAGACCGCTCAGGAGCTGTACCGCTCCGGCCGCGCCTACTACTGCGACTGCACCCGCGAGCAGGTGCAGGAACGTCGCGACAACCCGAACCTGGGCTACGACGGCTTCTGCCGTGACCGTGGTCTGGAGGCCGGGCCCGGCCGGGCACTGCGTTTCCGGGTGCCGGCCGGCGGCCCCACCATCGTGCGCGACCAGATCCGCGGCGACGTGGAGTTCGACCACGCCGCCATCGAGGACTTCGTGATCGCCCGCGCCGACGGCTCCCCGCTGTTCGTGCTGGCCAACGTCCTGGACGACGTGGAGATGCGCATCACGCACGTCATCCGCGGTGAGGAGCACCTGTCCAACACCCCCAAGCAGCAACTGCTGTGGGAGGCGCTGGACCTGACCCCGCCGGTGTGGGCGCACCTGCCGGTCATCGTCAACGAGCAGCGCAAGAAGTTGTCCAAGCGCCGCGACAAGGTCGCCCTGGAGTCCTACCAGGAGGAGGGCTACCTGGCCGAGGCGATGGTCAACTACCTGATGCTGCTGGGCTGGGCGCCGGGTGAGGACCGCGAGATCATGCCGTGGTCGGAGATGATGCCGCTCTTCGCGATCCAGGACGTCAACAGCTCCAGTGCGTTCTTCGACGAGAAGAAGCTGCGCGCCTTCAACGGCGAGTACATTCGCGCCTTGTCGGTCGAGGACTTCATCGCGCGCTGTCAGCCGTGGCTCACCGGGGAGGCCGTCCCCTGGAACGCCGAGGACTACGACGCCGAGGTCTTCGCCGCGGTGGCCCCGCTGGCGCAGAGTCGGGTCGCGCTGCTCAGCGAGATCGTTCCCAACGTGGACTTCCTGTTCCTGAAGGAGCCGGTGGAGGACGAGAAGAGCTGGAAGAAGGCGATGAAGCCGGGCGTGGGCAAGGAGATGGTGGAGGCCGCCCTGGCGCGCTTCGCCGACCCCGAGCTGTCCTGGACCACCGATGACCTCAAGACCGCCACCGAGGAGACCGGTGCCGCGCTCGGGCTGAAGCTGGGCAAGGCCCAGGCCCCGGTGCGCGTGGCCGTCACCGGTCGGACCGTCGGGTTGCCGCTGTTCGAGTCCCTGGAGCTGCTGGGGCGCGAGCGCGTCCAGGCGCGCCTGGAGGCCGCGCTGGAGAGGCTCCGCGCCGAGGAGAAGGCCGCCCAAGAGGGCTGATGCCACGGGGTGGCGGGGCTGTGCGCCCCACCACCCCGTATTCGGTTCGCGAGCACTCAGAATGTCCGCTAGAGTTATCTACGTCGCCGAGGGGGACAGGGACGCGAAAGCGGCCGGATCCCCTCAAAACATTGGCCTATGGTGTAATCGGCAGCACGACTGATTCTGGTTCAGTTAGTCTAGGTTCGAGTCCTGGTAGGCCAGCGAGTTCGATGCATCGGCATCGGACGCACGGATCTTCGGATCCGAAAGCGCGCCCCCGTCGTCTAGTGGCCTAGGACGCCGCCCTCTCAAGGCGGTAACGGCGGTTCGAATCCGCTCGGGGGTACCAACAGGAAGCGGCTTCCACGGTGTGGAAGCCTTCTTTCTGAGCCGATGTTCGCCATCGGTGTCCGGTTCGTGTGGTTATCATGGCTTTGATGGCCCGCACGGATCACGTCCGGCCCCCGTCGTCTAGTGGCCTAGGACGCCGCCCTCTCAAGGC
>NZ_DYZD01000110.1 GCF_020741345.1 Nocardiopsis listeri | reverse complement strand
CAAGAAGGAGCACGTCGCGATCAGAGAGGCTCGCTAGCAGAACATCCCGGTCGTCGCCATCCTCGACACCAACTGTGACCCGGACGAGGTCGACTACCCGATCCCGGGTAACGACGACGCCATCCGCAGCGTCAGCCTCCTCACCCGCGTCGTCGCCGACGCCGTCGCCGAGGGCCTCCTGGTCCGTTCCGGTGCCTCCGGCGCGACCGAGGAGAAGGCCGTCGAGGAGCCCATGCCCGAGTGGGAGCGCGAGCTGCTCGAGGGCAAGGGCGAGACCGCCGCCGAGGAGAAGAACGAGGCCGCGGCCGAGGCTCCTGCCGAGACCGCGACCAAGGCCCCGGCCGACGAGGTCGCCGCCGAGGCTCCGGCCGAGGCCACCGCCGCCGACTCCCCGGCCGAGGCCCCGGAGAAGGCTCCCGAGGCCTAGCAGAGGATCAGCGGTTCGCCGCTGAGTACCTTTCCGGTGCGCACCGACGCCTGAGCGCCGCCCCGCCCTTCGTCGGCGGGGCGGCCCGTGGGGTGTCCGCCGGGTCGCTCCACTTCCAGACCAGACTTCACTAGGGAATCCGAGAACAGTCATGGCGAACTTCACCGCCGCGGACGTCAAGAAGCTGCGCGACCTCACCGGCGCGGGCATGATGGACTGCAAGAAGGCGCTGACCGAGGCCGACGGCGACTTCGACAAGGCCGTCGAGGCCCTGCGCATCAAGGGCGCCAAGTCCGTCGACAAGCGTGCGGACCGCACCGCCGCCCAGGGCACCGTCGTCCTGCGTCGTCAGGGCGAGGGCCAGGCCACCCTGATCGAGCTCAACTGCGAGACCGACTTCGTCGCCAAGAACGACCAGTTCATCGCGCTGGCCGACCAGGTCGCCGACTTCGTCGCGGCCCAGGACAGCGACGACCTCGCCACCATCGCCGCCGCCGAGATCGAGTCGGGCAAGACGCTGCAGGCCTTCATCGAGGGCAAGAGCGCCGTCATCGGTGAGAAGCTCGAGCTTCGTCGCATCGCCAAGTTCGACGGCGCCTACGTCGCCGCCTACCTCCACAAGTCCGACCCGGACCTGCCCCCGACCATGGGTGTCCTGGTCGAGCTGGACAAGGCGGACGAGGAGGTCGGCAAGGACCTCGCCCAGCAGGTCGCCGCGCTGGCCCCCCAGTACGTCGACAAGGACCAGGTCCCCGAGGACGTCGTCGCCAACGAGCGTCGCATCGCCGAGGAGACCACCCGCGAAGAGGGGAAGCCCGAGCAGGCCATCCCCAAGATCGTGGAGGGTCGTCTCAACGGCTTCTTCAAGGAGATCACCCTCCTCGGCCAGCCGTTCGTCAAGGAGAACAAGAAGACCGTCCAGAAGGTCGTCGACGAGGCCGGTGTGAAGGTCAAGGGCTTCGTCCGCTTCAAGGTCGGCCAGGCCTAGGGGCTTTGACATGATGGAAGTGCCGGGGAGACGGAATCTCCCCGGCACTTTCGGTGGATATGGGTGGGTTTCGGGCAGATCTTGTTCGGGCCGCCCGCAGCAGGAGCACTCGGGGGACCCTGTGCCACTCGGGAACAACAAGGGAGGCCGCAGGCCGTGTCGGAGAACGAAGCCATGACCACCGAAACGCCCATGCACGATTCCGGCTGGAAACGTGTCATGCTCAAGCTCTCGGGGGAGGCGTTCGCCGGCGGCGGCGGTCTGGGTATCGAACCCGAGGTCGTCCAGTACGTGGCGGAGTCGATCGCCGAGGCGGTGTCCGAGGGAATCCAGGTCGCCGTGGTCGTGGGCGGGGGCAACATGTTCCGCGGCGCCCAGCTCACCGAGGGCGGCATCGAGCGCGGTCGCGCCGACTACATGGGCATGCTCGGTACCGTCATCAACTGCCTCGCCCTCCAGGACTTCCTCGAACGCCTCGGCGTGGACACGCGTGTGCAGACCGCGATCCACATGAGCCAGGTCGCCGAGGCCTACATCCCGCGTCGGGCCGTTCGTCACCTGGAGAAGGGCCGTGTGGTCATCTTCGGTGCCGGTCTCGGTGCGCCCTTCTTCTCCACGGACACCACCGCCGCCCAGCGCGCCCTGGAGATCGGCGCCCAGGCGGTCCTCAAGGGCACCCAGGTCGACGGGGTCTACGACTCCGACCCGCAGCGCAACCCGGACGCGGTCAAGTTCGACAAGCTCAACTACAACGAGGTCCTCACCCGCGGCCTCAAGGTCATGGACGCCACCGCGGTCAGCCTGTGCATGGACAACGGACTGCCCATCGTCGTCTTCGACCTGATGAGCCAGGGCAACATCCTGCGCGCCGTCCGCGGTGAGAAGATCGGCACCATCGTCGGTCCGACCTCCGACTGACGAGGGCGGGAGACCGTCCAGCGGCGTGGCCGCGGCCACGCACTCCAAGCCACGAACACCCAGCCGACAATCCGGGAGCGCCCACAATGATCGAAGAAACCCTTCTTGAGGCCGAGGAGAAGATGGAGAAGGCCGTGACCGTGGCGAAGGAGGACTTCGCGACGATCCGTACCGGTCGCCCCACACCGGCCACCTTCAACAAGATCACCGTCGACTACTACGGTGCCCGTACGCCGATCAACCAGCTGGCCTCCTTCTCGGTGCCCGAACCGCGCATGGTCGTCATCTCGCCGTTCGACATCAACGCGCGCACCGAGATCATCAACGCGATCCGCAACAGCGACCTGGGCGTCAACCCCTCCGACGACGGACAGGTCATCCGCGTCGTCTTCCCGGAGCTGTCCGAGGAGCGCCGCAAGGAGTACGTGAAGGTCGCCCGCACCAAGGCCGAGGACAGCAAGGTCTCCATCCGCAACGTCCGACGCCGCGCCAAGGACAGCTTCGAGAAGGCCGTCAAGGCCGGTGACCTGGGAGAAGACGAGGCCCACCGCGCCCAGTCCGAACTGGACGAGCTTGCGCACAAGCACGTCGGCACCGTCGACGAGCTGCTCAAGCACAAGGAAGCGGAACTTCTCGAGGTTTAGTCGGTGACCCATCCTTCGAACGGCTCCGGAGGCGATGACCACTCGCCGGAGCACAGACCCGACGACCGTCTCGACTCTGAGACGGACACGTCCGCCGGGCAGCGCTTCGTGCTGCACAAGCCGGGGGGTGAGCCGGTCAAGACCGGTCGCAACCTTCCGGTGGCCATCGCCAGCGGGTGCGTCCTCGGCGCGCTCGTCTTCTTCTCGATCTTTCCCTGGCCTCAACTGTTCACGATCATCACGTCCCTCGGGACGCTGATCGGTCTCCGCGAGCTCAACCGGGCGTTCGGCGGCAAGGGCACCACCCTGGCCGTGGTCCCGTTGGCCGTGGGCGGAGTGGCGATGCAGGCCGGAGCCTACTTCGGTGGAGCCGAATGGTTGGTGGGCATCGCGGCCGTCACCGCGATCGCCTGCCTGGTCTGGCGGTTGCGCGGTGGGGCGGAGGGGTTCGTCGCCGACGCGTCGGCGAACCTGTTCACCCTCGTGTACCTGCCGCTGCTGTTGGCCACCTGGATGCTGCTCATCGCGCACCCCGAGGACGGACAGTACCGCCTCGTGGTGTTCATCGTGGTGACGATCTCCAGCGATATCGGTGGTTACTTCGCCGGGATCCTGCTGGGACGGCACAAGATGGCGCCGGTGATCAGCCCGAACAAGACCTGGGAGGGCTTCGGCGGCTCCGTGGTCGGCTGTGCGGTGGCGGGTGCGCTGTGCGTGACCCTCATGCTGGACGGCCCCTGGTGGGTCGGCGTGGTCCTGGGCCTGGCCGTGGTGCTGGCCGCCACTGTCGGAGACCTCATCGAGTCGTTGTTCAAGCGCGACCTCGGGGTCAAGGACATGGGTCGGTTCATGCCGGGCCACGGCGGTCTGATGGACCGCATCGACTCCCTGCTGATCGCGGGTCCGGTGGTCTGGATCGTGCTCAGCCTGCTGCTTCCGTAGGGGCGGCCACCGCTTGTAGGGCCCCTGGCCTCGTGGGATCCAGTGCGTCACTGGATCCCACGAGACCGGGGCCCTTCCACGTTCGGGGTACCGACAGGGGGTACGGGGGTGCCCGTGCCCGGACCGGGTCGATACGCTCGACGGGTGGATGAACCGCTGATCGAACGCATGCGCACCTACGGTGAGACGATCTTCGCCGAGATGACGCGTCTGGCCGTCGAGACCGACTCCGTGAACCTGGGGCAGGGTTTCCCCGACACAGACGGGCCGCGAAGCCTGTTGGAGAACGCCTCACGACACATCCTCGAAGGGGTGAACCAGTACCCGCCCGGCCCGGGCCGGGCGGAGCTGCGTCAGGCGGTGAGCCGTTACCGCTCCCGCCACTACGGGTTGGACCTGGACCCCGACACGGAGGTCTACGTCACCGTCGGTGCGACCGCCGGTATCGCGGCCTCCCTGCTGGCGCTGGTGGAGCGCGGTGACGAGGTCGTCGTCTTCGAGCCGATGTACGACTCCTACGGCGCGATGATCTCGCTGGCCGGTGGTGTGCGCCGTCCGGTGGCGCTGCGCCGTGACGCGACCGGCAGGTTCACCTTCGACCCCGCCGAGTTGCGGGCCGCCGTCACCCCGCGCACCCGACTCATCATGGTCAACACCCCGCACAACCCGACCGGCACGGTGTTCACCGACGAGGAGTCGGCGGAGATCGCCGCCGTATGCCGTGAGCACGACCTCATCGCGGTCACCGACGAGGTGTACGAGTTCCTCACCTTCGACGGTCGGCACCACGTCCCCCTGGCCACCCTGCCGGGCATGCGTGAGCGCACCCTGTCGATCTCCTCGGTGGGCAAGATGTTCGCCGTCACCGCGTGGAAGACCGGCTGGGTGAGCGGCCCCGAACCCCTGGTCCGAGCGGTGCGCACGGTCAACCAGTTCCTCACCTTCTCCGCCAACGGTGCCCTGCAGTTGGCCATCGCCGACGCCATCGACAACGAGGGCGCCTGGGTCGAGCGGCAGCGCCTGGCCATGCAGGCCAAGCGCGACCGCCTCGCCGAGGGCCTCACCGGCGCCGGGTTCGACGTGAACGTGTCCGAGGGCACCTACTTCCTGATGGCCGACGTCCGACCGCTGGGCTTCCTCGACGGTGAGGACGTCGCCCGGGCACTGCCCCGGGAGGCCGGTGTGGCGGCCGTACCCGCCAAGGTGTTCTACGACCACCAGGACGAGGGCCGCCACCTGGTGCGCTTCGCCTTCTGCAAGAAGGACGAGGTACTCGACGAGGCGGTGGCCCGACTCAGCCGGTGGGGGAAGAACGGGAGCTGACCAGGTCGAACACCGGGGCGGCCGGAGGTAATCGATCACTGTCGGTCCCCGGCCGTTCCGTCACGGTACTTCGCGACCATGGACACGGTCCGGTTCAGCAGGTCGCCGATGGCGTTGGCCAGGTCCTCGTCGTGCCGGGCGACCGAACGGGCCACGGCGTAGTCGGTGTCCCCGGAGCGCCCCACGTCGCGCAGCCGCCACCATCGCAGGGCGTCGGTACCGACCCGGCTCTCGCGGGGGCCGGCGATTCACTCGACGAGGACGCCGGTGAGGGCGCTCCGGTCGAAGCCGACCTTCGCAGCGAAGGTCGGGGCCTTCGGAGAGGGCGGGGCCCTGCGGTCAGGGGTCCAGGTGTTCGTGGAGGAAGCCGTTGACGGAGTGACGGGCGATCTGGCTCGCGAAGCCGCCCCAGTTGAGATCGAACATGTGCTCGGTCCAGGGCAGCTCCAGGTGGTCGTGCGAGACACCCGCCTGGTCGAGCCGGGCGACGAACCGGCGGTTGTCCTCGGGATCGAGGAACAGATCGTGTCCGGCGGTGATCACCAGGGTCGGTGGGGTGTCCGCGGTGATCCGGTGGATCGCCGACATGGCCTCGTACTCCTGCGGGAGGTCCTCGGGGGTACCGCCGACCATACGCTCGCTGGACTCCAGCAACTCGTCGCCGACGGGGGAGTGACGCTGGCGCCAGGGGATCGGAGCGTCGCTGGTGCCGTCGGTGACCGAGTACCAGGCGATCACGGCGGACACGTCAGGGACCTCGGTGTCGCACGACGGCTCGACCTCGTCGGTGTAGGTCGACAGCAGCGCCAACAGGCCGCCGGCGGACTGACCGGTGACGGCGATCCGGCCCGGGTCGCCGCCGTACTCGGCGGCGTTCTCATGGATCCACCCCAGGGCACATCGCACGTCCGCCACCGATTTCCGCCAGGCGCCATCGGGAAAGAAGCGGTAGTCGACCTCGAACACCACCCGCCCCTCGTCGGCCAGCCAGGTGTCCCAGCGCGGCAGCAGACTCTGCGGTAGGTCGTCGGCCCCGCCGTGGACGTTGACCACGATCGGCAGGGGGCCGCCGGAGGGTTCGGCGGGCTCCCACACGTCCAGCTCAAGGGACTCCCCGTCCACTCGGTGGTAGGTCGTGGTGAGAGGCTCCCGGTCGGTGTCGGTGGCCGGACCGGCGGTGTAGGCGCCCAGGTCCAACGGCGCGTCTTCGGTCCGGGCGGTGTTCCACAGCGCCGCCGACGGCACCAGGGCCAGGACCAGCAGCAGTGCGTTGGCCCCCGCCAGGGTCCCTCCCCACCGGCCCCTGACGAGCAGGGCCAGGGCGAGCCCGAACAGTGCGGGAAGGGCTGACAGCAGCGAGAACTCCAGGGCGAGCAGCGCGAACCGCCACCCCTCCCAGGACGGGGGCGGAAGCAGGACCAGGGCCAGGGCGGCGATCCCCGGCAGGGCGAACAGGAGGGAGAGGGCCAGGAGGGTTCGGCGGACCAGGGGACGGGACATGGCGACATCCTTCCGATACGTGTGTATCGATACGACTGTATCAGCCTGTGCGAATGTGCCAGAATGAACGTGTGCCGAAGGTCGTGAACAGTCAGAATCGTCGCCGGAGCGTGGGTGAGGCGATCCATCGCATCGCAGCCCGTGAGGGGCTCGAAGGGGTCAGCGTCAGGGTGGTGGCCGCCGAGGCGGGGCTGTCCGTCGGCGCCGTCCAACGCGAGTTCCGCACCAAGGACGAGCTGCTCCGCTTCGCCCTGGACTTCTCCATCGCCGAGGTCGCCGACCGCTTCTCCCGGGTCCGGGTCGGCCCCGAGTCGCTGACCTTCGCCGAGGGGATGCGGGCCGTCCTCGTGGACCTGCTGCCCACCGACGACCGCCGCCGTGCCCAGGCCCGCATCTGGGCCGCCTTCTACGCCCGCGCCGCCGTCGACCGGGTGTTCGCCGAGACGCTCGCCGACCTGGACGCGCAAGCGCGCGAGAACCTGGCCGCAGCCCTCGGTTACGCCCGTGAACAGGGGGAGCTCGCATCCGGACAGGAGCCCGAGGCCCTCGCCGAACTACTCCTGGTGATGATCGACGGACTCTGGCTCACCTGCGCACGCCTGCCCGACGGGGACAGCCTGGACGGCCCCCGGGCCGCCATCGACGCCGCCGTCGCCCTGGTCACTGCGGGCTGAACGGGACGAAGAAGGGCCCTGGGCGTTCCGGGGGAACGTCCAGGGCCCTGGCTCGGACCTCAGCGCGCCGGTTCGAACCAGACGGCGCCGAGCGGGGGCAGGGTGATCTCCGCGGAGAACGGCTGACCGTGCCACTCCTGGGCCTGTGCTTCAACGGCGGTCGGCACTTCGTATCCCGAACCACCGAAGCGCGGGTCGTCGGAGTTGACCACCGCGTTCCAGCGGCCCTCGACCGGCAGACCGATCCGCCGGTTCGGGCGGGGCACCGGCGAGAAGTTCACCGCGCACGCCAGCACCGAACCGTCCTCGCCGTGACGCAGGTGGCTCAGGGTGTTGCCCTGGCGGTCACCTCCGTCCAACCAGGTGAACCCGGCCGGGTCGGTGTCCAACGACCACAGCGCCGGCCGCGGTCGGTAGGCGTCGTTGAGCGCCTTGACCAGTTGCTGGGTGCCCGCGTGGTGGTCGTACTGCAGCAGCCACCACGGCACCCCCTCCTCGTGCGACCACTCCTCGCCCTGGGCGATCTCCCCGCCCATGAACAGCAACTGCTTGCCCGGGTGCGACCACATGAACGACAGCAACGCCCGCAGCGTCGCCGCGCGCTGCCACTCGTCCCCCGGGGCCTTGTTGAACAGCGACGCCTTGCCGTGCACCACCTCGTCGTGCGACAGCGGCAGCACGTAGTTCTCGCTGTAGGCGTACACCATGGAGAACGTGATGTCGTCGTGGTGGTATTCGCGGTGGATCGGCTCCTTCTTGATGTACTCCAGGGAGTCGTGCATCCACCCCATGTTCCACTTCAGACCGAAGCCGAGCCCACCGTGGTCCACCGGGGTGGTCACCCCCGTGTACGCCGTCGACTCCTCCGCGATCATCGCCACGTCGGGGTTGCGGCGGTAGACCGTGGTGTTGAGCTCCTTGACGAAGTCGATGGCCTCCAGGTTCTCCCGGCCACCGAACACGTTCGGCTCCCAGTCACCGGAGTCGCGCGAGTAGTCGAGGTAGATCATCGAGGCGACCGCGTCCACCCGCAGGCCGTCGACGTGGAACTCCTCCAACCAGTACAGGGCGTTGGCGACGAGGAAGTTGCGCACCTCGGTCCGCCCGTAGTTGAAGATGAGCGTGCCCCAGTCGGGGTGCTCGCCACGGCGCGGGTCCGGGTGCTCGTACAGGGCGCTGCCGTCGAACCGGGCGAGCGCCCACTCGTCCTTGGGGAAGTGCGCGGGCACCCAGTCCAGGAACACGCCCACACCCGCCCGGTGCAGCGAGTCCACCAGGTGACGGAACTCGTCGGGGGAGCCGAACCGCGGCGTGGGCGCGTAGTAGGACGTGACCTGGTAGCCCCAGGACCCGTCGAACGGGTGCCCGGCCACCGGCAGGAACTCCACGTGCGTGAAGCCCATCTCGGTCACGTAGGACACCAGTTCCTCGGCCAGCTCGGTGTAGGACGACCCCGGCCGCCAGGAACCCAGATGCACCTCGTAGACGCTCATCGGCGCGCGGTGCGGTTCCACGCCCTTGCGCTCGGCCATCCACTCCTGGTCGGTCCACACGTGGTCGGAGACCGTGACGACCGAGGCGGTGGCCGGCGGCATCTGGGTCCGGCGGGCCATGGGGTCGGCCTTGTCCCGCCAGTGCCCGTCCGCACCGAGGATCTGGAACTTGTACAGGTCGCCGTCGCCGAGGCCGGGCAGGAACAGCTCCCACACCCCGGTCGAGCCGAGGCTGCGCATCGGGTGGGCGACCCCGCTCCAGTGGTCGAAGTCGCCGATGACCCGGACCCCACGAGCGTCGGGCGCCCAGACCGAGAACCGCGTCCCGGCCACCTCGCCCATCGGACACTCCTGCTCGATGACGTGCGCGCCCAGGGCGCGCCACAGCTCCTCGTGCCGACCCTCACCGATCAGGTGCAGGTCGAGTTCGCCCAACATGGGCGTGAAGCGGTAGCCGTCCGCCTGCAGGAGCTCGGGACCGTCCTCATACCGGACCGCGACCCGGTAGTCGTCGACCTTCTTGGGCAGACGGGCCGCGAACACGCCACGGTGGCGGTGCGGCAGCGCCACCCGGGTCCGGTCGGGCAGGACCGCGTGCACCTCCACCGCGCCCGGACGCAGGACCCGCAGGTCGCGTCCGTGCAGGCCCAGCACCGAGTGTGGATCGTGGTGGTGGCCGTCGACCACCCGGTCGAGTTCGGCGACCAGTTCCTCGGCGAGCGCGACGGGGACTCGGGTCTTCTTCGGGGTCGCGGCCTTCGTGGCCTTGACCGTCCTCTTGGACTCGGTCGGCTTCGTGGTCTTCTTCTTGCCGGGCACCTTCTTCGCCGCGCCGGGCTCCGCCGCCGGCTGTTCGTCGGCTGTAGCGGCCTTCTTGGACGTACGCGGTGACAATTCGACTCCGTGATGACTTGTGGTGTTCGGATGACGAGGCGATGGTTCGGCGGGGGGAACGAAGGGCGGCCGCCGCGCGCGAACGGCGGCCGCCGGGGAATCAGCCGGGCACCGGAGGCGCTCCGGCCGCTGTGGCGATGGAATCGAGCGGCACCCGAAGCCAGTCGGGGCGGTTGCGCGCCTCGTACAGGACTTCGTAGACCGCCTTGTCGAACTCGAAGGCGCGCAGCACGGTCAGGTGTTTCTCCGGGTCGGCGCCCCCACCGTCGGCGTAGCCGCGGCAGAACGCCTCCCGGTTGCGGCGCGCCCACTCCCGGGCGGCCCACGCCAACTCCTGGTCGTCCGGATGCCCGACCAGCAGGTAGCCGGCCGCGTAGTCGAAGGAACGCAGCATCCCCGCGACGTCGCGCAGCGGACTGGACAGGCGTTGGCGTTCGCGCACCGACACCGTCGGCTCGCCCTCGAAGTCCAGCAGCACCCACCCGGACTCGGGGCGGATGACCTGCCCCAGGTGGTAGTCGCCGTGGATGCGCTGTATCGGCAGCGGTTCGTCCACCCGGGCGAAGTCGGAGTAGGCCTCCATCACCCTCGGCGCGTGTTCGGCCAGTTCGGGCACCTCGCCGCTGGCCATCGCCAGCCGCTCCACCATCGCGTCGGCCACCTCGGCCGCCGAGACGGGGGAGAGCACGTCGGTGGGCAGCGTCCGCGCCAGCGAACTGTGCACCTGCGCGGTGGTGTGCCCCAACCGAGCCGCCTCCTCGCTGAAGTCGGCGTCCTCGCCGTCCAACAGCGTGCGCACGTTCTCGGTGGCCAGCACCCAGCCGTCGGTGGCGTCCGGAACGAACGTCTGCAGCAGTGCCAAGGTCGTGGGCGTGGTGTGGCCGGACAGGTCCGCCTCGATCCACCCGCACGGGCGAGCCACGTACGGCGAACCCGACAGCGCCATGTTCAGCTCCAGGTCCGGGTTGCGCCCCGGCCAGAGCCTGCGGAAGGTCTTGAGGACGTAGTCGCGCCCGTACACCAGCGAGGTGTTGGACTGTTCGCCGGTCAGGAGACGACCCGAGCCGCAGGCCTTGACCTCGGTGCCGGGCAGGGTGCGAAAACGCACCCGTCCCCGACGCTCGCCGTCCTCGGCACAGGTGAACCGTTCCAGGAGCAACGACGTCAGCTGCGGATCGTGCGCCGCGTCGTAGACCACCCGGGGCCGGCCGCCGGCCACCGGACACACACCGATGGCGGAGCGGGCCAGGTGGGGCGGCAACGACCGGGGTGGGCGCGATCCGAGCAGCACCTGGTAACGGGAACTCGTGCCGCGTTGGCCCGCCTGCACCACGAGCACGTTCAGGTCGGGACCACCGGGTCCGGCCGAGACCAGGGTGTACCTGCTCTCGACCCGGACCCGACGGATCGGGATCCCCTTGCCGGAGAACCATCGTTGTCGAGGTAGCCAGACTGCCAGGAGTTCTTCTAGCTGCGACATGTCAGAGAGGCCTGGTTCCCTTCCCACCACTGTCGCGGCTCGCGCCGGCGGGCCGGTCGGTGGCTGTGCTGCGGTGGCCGGTGTCGAAGGCGTCCGGGGTGCTCAGTCCCGCCGCAGGGAGCCCGTAGGAGGGCACGCCCTCGCCGCTTTCGGACTCGGCCCCGGGCGCGCGTTCCGGAGGCAGCTGGAACCAATAGAAACCGTGACCGGGAAGGGTGAGCAGGTACGGAAGCTCACCGACCTCCGGGAAACGGACCCCGCCCACGCACTCCACCGGGCTCACGCCCGCGTAGCGCGACAGGTCCAGCTCCACCGGCTGCGGGTGCTTGGACAGGTTGTTGACGCAGAGCATCCGGTCGTCGCCGTGCTCGCGGATGTAGGCCAACACGCTCGGGTTGGTGGCGTTCAGTTCGGTGAACTCCCCGGTGCCGAACACGGGGTGCCGCTTGCGGATCTGGATCATCCGACGGGTCCAGTTCAGCAGCGAACCGGGGTTCTCCCGCTGGGACTCCACGTTGATCGCCTGGTAGCCGTAGACCGGGTCCATGATCGGCGGCAGGTAGAGGCGGGCGGGGTCGCTCCGCGAGAACCCGGCGTTGAGGTCGGAGTTCCACTGCATCGGCGTGCGTACGGCGTCCCGGTCGCCCAGCCAGATGTTGTCGCCCATGCCGATCTCGTCGCCGTAGTACAGCACCGGGGAACCCGGCAGCGACAACAGCAGCGCGGTGAACAGCTGGATCTGGTTGCGGTCGTTGTCCAACAGGGGCGCGAGTCGCCGCCGGATCCCCACGTTCGCGCGCATGCGGGGTTCCTTGGCGTACTCCGCGTACATGTAGTCGCGTTCCTCGTCGGTGACCATCTCCAGGGTCAGCTCGTCGTGGTTGCGCAGGAAGATCGCCCACTGGCAGTTGCGGGGGATCGGCGGGGTCTGGGCGAGGATCTCCGAGATCGGAAAGCGCTGCTCCTGCCGGACCGCCATGAACATGCGCGGCATCAGCGGGAAGTGGAAGTTCATGTGACACTCGTCGCCGCCGGACTCGAAGTCGCCGAAGTAGTCGACCACCTCCGAGGGCCACTGGTTGGCTTCGCTCAGCAACACCCGGTCCGGGTAGAGACGGTCCACCTCCGCGCGCACCCGCTTGAGGAACTCGTGCGTCTCCTTGAGGTTCTCGCAGTTGGTGCCCTCGCGCTCGTACAGGTAGGGCACCGCGTCCAGACGAAAACCGTCGATCCCCAGGTCCAGCCAGTAGCGCAGCACCTCCAAGATCGCCTCCTGGACCGCCGGGTTCTCGAAGTTGAGGTCCGGCTGGTGCGAGAAGAAGCGGTGCCAGTAGTACTGGCCGCGTACCTCGTCGTAGGTCCAGTTGGAGGTCTCGGTGTCGACGAAGATGATGCGCGCCTCGTCGTAGCGGTCATCGGTGTCCGACCACACGTAGAAGTCGCCGTAGGGGCCGTCCGGGTCCTCCCGGGATGCCTTGAACCAAGGGTGCTGGTCGCTGGTGTGGTTCATGACCAGGTCGGTGATGACACGGATGCCTCGTCGGTGCGACTCGTCGAGAAGCTCCACGAAGTCGGCGGTGTTGCCGAACTCCGGGAGGATCTTGAAGTAGTCCGAGATGTCGTATCCACCATCCCGCAATGGGGACTCGTACATCGGAAGCAACCAGACGCAGTCGATTCCGAGCCACTGGAGATAGTCCAACTTCCGAACCAGCCCGGAGAGGTCGCCGGTGCCGTCCCCGTTGGAGTCGAAGAACCCCCGGGCCAGTACCTCGTAGAAGACGGCGTGCTTGTACCAGTGGGGTTCACCGGTACCCCCCGAGGACATGAGCGGGCCGGTCGCGGCCCCGGTGGCCGGCGCGAGCGGACCGTGTTCGGCGTGCTCGTGTGCGCCGGGTCCGGACTCGTCGTTGCTCATCTACTGCTCCCCACCAAAATGTTCGACATCGGATCAACAGGTGTGCGGGAGCCGGGCGGCGGCGGTGCTGTGACCGCCGCGTTCCGGTGCCCCGACCCGCTATCTGCCGCTGACGGTGAACACGTGCGCGGGCCCGGTCGCCGGGTCGAGCCGGACGTAGTTGTCGGCTCGCCATGTGTAGGAATGGCCGGTCAGCTCGTCGGTCACCTTGAGGTCCTCCTCCCACGTGTGGCCGATCGACGGCAGGTCGAGATGCACCGTGGCCTCATGGGCCCGGTGCGGGTCGAGGTTGACGACGACGATGACGGCGTCGTCGGGCTCACCGGGGGCGCCGGGACGGTGCTTGGAAAAGCAGATGATCTCCGGCCGGTCCACGTGGTGGAACCGCAGGTCGCGCAGCTCGCGCAGGGCGGGGTGGGCCCGGCGCAGCTCGTTGAGTCGGGTGATGAGAGGGGCGATGGTCGCGCCGGAGGCGTCCGCCCCGGCCCAGTCGCGCGGGCGGTACTCGTACTTCTCCGAGTGCAGGTACTC
>NZ_DYZD01000109.1 GCF_020741345.1 Nocardiopsis listeri | reverse complement strand
CGAGCACCACCCGGGAACCCCGGTGGGGGTGGACCGGGGTGTGAAAGTCGCCGCGACCCTATCCACCGGCGAGTTCCACGACCGGCCCTACGTCACACCTGGGGAGAAGTCCCGGTACCTACGCCTTCAGCGCAAGCTCTCCCGGAGTAAGAAGGGGTCGGCCAACCGGGCCAAGATGTTGAAGTCCATGGGGCGGATCACCACCCGTGCGGTGGACCGGCACCCGCATCGTGCCGGTCGACCCCGCCTACACCTCGCAGACGTGTTATCGGTGCAAGGTGGTGGACGCCCACTCGCGCGAGAGCCAAGCCGAGTACGCGTGCACCTCTTGTGGCCACACCGACCACGCCGATGTGAACGCGGCCAAGAACATCCTTCACGCCGCAGGGCATGCGGTGTCAGCCTGCGGAGACCTCGGGGTCACCCGGTCCGTGAAGCAGGAACCAGCGCCCCCGCGAGGGCAGGCGCACCAACCGGCGTTATCGCTGGTGCGAATCCCCCGCCTTTAGGCGTGGGGAGAAAGTCAAGATCATCTCCGTGGTGCTGGTGACCTTCGTCTACCGACCCCGCCCCCTGCACACCCCACCACGGGACCACGAACTCACCCGGTGAGGATCGCCAGGCCCGCCGAGGGCGGCGAACGGGTCAGTGCGGAGCGGTCTCGTCGGCCCCCTCCAGGGCCCCGCGTTCGCGCAGCAGGGTGTGGGCGAAGTCGATCGCCTCGGGGGTGCTGTCGAAGACCGAGCCTCGCTCGAACAACCGGGCGACCGTCCCCAACGCGGTCAACGCCCGCGTGTGGTCGGGCCGCACCCCCGACAACAGCACGGTGATGCCGCGTCGCTCCAGGCGCTCGATCGCGTCGCCCAACACCAACGCCCCGGTGGCGTCCACCGTGCTGACCCGTGACATCCGCAGGATCACCACGGACACGTCGGCCACCTCGGTCAACTCCAACAGGAACCGGTGCGCGGCGGCGAAGAACAACGGTCCGTCGAGCCGGTAGGCGACGATGTGCTCGTCCAACAGGGCACGTTCCTGCGCACTGTGGTCGCCGGGCGAGCCCTGGGACAGCTCCACCCGGTTCAGTCGGGCATCGCGGGCCACCGCGCGCAGGGCCAGGAACGCGGTGACCGCCATCCCCAGCAGTACCGCCGTGACCAGGTCCAGGGCCAGGGTGGCCACCGCGGTGAGCACCAACACCACGGCGTCGCCTCGGGTGGAACGCATCATCGCGCGCACCGACCCCACCTCGACCATCCGCACGGCCGTGGCCAACAGGACACCGCCGAGCGCGGCCAGGGGAACCAGCCCCACCAGCGGGGCGGCGAGCAGCACCACCACGGCCAGTACCAGGGCGTGCGAGGCCGCGGCCAGGCGACTGTTGGCGCCCGAACGCACGTTCACGGCCGTTCGCGCGATCGCGGCGGTCGCCGGAACACCGCCGAAGATCGGCACGACCAGGTTGGCCACGCCCTGCCCGAAGAGTTCACGATCGGGGTCGTGCCGTTCGTCGACGCGCATCCCGTCGGCCACCGTGGCCGACAGCAACGACTCCAGTGCGGCCAGCGCCGCCACCGCCAGGGCCGCGCTCATCAGCGGGCCCACGGCGGAGGGGTCCAGGAACGACAGAGAGGGCGCGGGAAGGCCGGCGGGCAGGGTGCCGATCGTGGGTGTGGACAACGGGGTCAGGTGCACCAGCAGGGTCGCGGCGGCCACAGCCAGCAGTGAGAACGGCAATGTGGGTCGCCACCTTGCCCCCACCAGCATCACCGCTGCCACGCCCAGGGCGATGAGCAGGGGTGTCCAGTCCGGGTCGGCGCTGAAGTCCCTGACCAGGGAGAGTGCGCCGGCCAGGACGTTGTGCCCCTCCGGTTGGGGCAGACCCAGCACGAACGGGGCCTGCTGGAGGGCGATGACGACGGCGATGCCCAGTGTGAACCCCTCGATCACGGGCGCGGGGACGTAGCGCATGTACCGTCCGCCCCGTGCCCAGGCCAGGACCAGCAGGATCAGCCCCGCCATCATTCCGACCATGAGCACGCCCGAGGGTCCGTGCACGGCCACGATGGGCACCAGCACCACGGTCATCGCTCCGGTGGGCCCCGAGACCTGGAGGTTGGAGCCACCGAAGACCGCGGCCAGGAACCCGGCGACGATCGCGGTGACCAGCCCGGCCTGAGCGCCCAGTCCGGAGGAGATACCGAACCCCAGGGCCAGGGGCAGCGCGATGATCGCGACCGTCACCCCGGCGAGCAGGTCCCGGCCGGGGGAGCGGCGCATGGTGGTGAAGTCGGAGCGCCGGGGCAACAGCGCGCGCGTGTTCGTCCACAACCTCCGCCCGATGCCCGGGGAGGGAGTCGTCTGTGCCATGTCAGCCCTCACGCAGCTCTGCCAACAGTTCCTCACGGCCGGTGCTGAGCTCGGTGAGGATGCGGCGGGCGGCGCCCAGAAGGTCGGCGACGTCGGCGCCGGCCAGCTCGTAGACCACCGTGGACCCCTCGCGGCTGGAGGTGACGATGCCCGAACGGCGCAGGACCGAGAGCTGTTGGGAGAGGTTGGAGGGTTCCACGTCCACGTCGACCAACAGGTCGCGGACGGCCTTGGGGCCGTCCTGGAGCAGCTCCAGGACGCGGATGCGGACGGGGTGGCCGAGCATACGGAAGAACTCCGCCTTGGCCTGGTAAAGGGGACGGTGCACAGTGGACCTCGGGTTCGGGGACGTGATGATCGCATCCACTATATGATGAATTGAAGAAATCTTCATGTCGTCATGGTGTGAAGTCGATGACCGGACGATCACCCGGTGAGGTTCGGAAGCACCTCCGGGCCCACCCGGCACACGTACTCGCGAAACGACGCCACCGCCGGGGGCTCGTAACCACCGCCCGAACCCTCACGGGGCCACACGACGCCCACCGGCCGTTCGGACTCACCGTCGCCGATGACCAGCTCCACCGTGCCGCTCAGAGGGCCCCGGGGGCGGGCCGGCAGCACCGACACCCCCAGTCCCGCCGCGACCAACCCCCGAGCCGTGTTGATGTCGTCGGCCTCGAACGCCACCGTGGGCGTGAACCCGGCCCGGTCGCCGAGTCGGTCGGTCAGGTGTCGCACCCCCCGGCCCGGTTTGAGCAGGATGAAGTCATCGCGCGCCGCCGCCAACGACACCGTGCCCCGACCGGCCAACGGATGCTCCTCGGGCACCACCAGGCGCAGGTACTGGGTGTGCAACACCTGGGAGACCAGCCCCTGCCCCGAGGGCAGGGGAGAGGTCAACGCCAGGTCCGCCCCGCCCGACGACAACCGCCGCAGCGACTGCGCCCACGGTTCCTGGGTCAGGGTGAAACGCACGCCCGGGTGCTCGGCGCGAAAGCCTCGCAGCAGTACCGGCACCACCTCCACGCCCAGCGTGGGCAGGAACGTCAACGCCACCCGGCCCTCCTCGGCACCGGTGAGCTCGGCCACACCCTGGCGCAGATCCTCCAGTGACCGTTCCACGTGCGGGAGCAGCGTCCGCCCCGCCCGGGTCAGCCGGATCCCACGCCCGGTGCGTTCGATCAACGCGATGCCCAAATCCTCCTGAAGTCGGGCCAAAGCCCTGCTCAGCGTGGGTTGTGGCATGTTCAGGGCCGCGGCCGCGTGGGTGATGTGCTCGGTCCTGGCGATGGCCGACAACATCCGCAATCGGGGCGCCAACACATGGGTCAGGTCGTCCACCTCAGCGCTTTCCATGCAGATCAGTATGCACGAACGTGAAAGCATGCATTGGACGTATGAAAGCGGGCTTCCTAGCGTTGAACCATGACCGTGACCAGTGCTCCACCCTCGACCGACCCCAGACCCAGGTCCGGCACCCCGGCCTACCGGCGCACGGTCATCGCCCTGATCGCCGCCGCCGTCGCCACCTTCGCCCAACTGTGGTCGGTCCAGCCGATCCTGCCCGCCATCGCCTCGGGGTTCGACACCTCCGCCGGCCAGGCCGCGCTCACCGTCTCCCTTGCCACCGGCGGCCTCGCCGGCTTCACCCTCATCTGGAGCGGTGTCGCCGACCGCATCGGCCGCGCGCGCGTCATCGGCCTCTCCCTCCTGCTGGCCATCATGCTGGGCGCCGCCGCGCCCCTGGCCACCGAACTCTGGACGCTCCTGCTCCTGCGCACCCTCCAAGGGGCCGCCCTGGGCGGGGTCTCGGCCGCGGCCGTGGCCTACCTCGCCGAGGAGATCCACCCACGCGACGCGCCCAAGGCCACCGGCCTGTACATCGCCGGCAACCCCCTCGGCGGCATGGGCGGACGTCTCCTGGCGGGTTTTGCCGCCGAACACGGCGGCTGGCAGTGGGGGATCGCCGCCAACACCATCCTGGGTCTGGTCGCCCTCGTGGTGTTCGTCCTCGTCCTGCCCCGACAGGTCAAGGGCGCGCCCACCACACGCCCCGCCTCGACCGACGACTCCCTCGGTATGGGCAGCCGACTCAAGGCCGCCATGACCACCCCCGGCCTGCTGCCCATGTACGCTCAGGCGCTCCTGCTGATGGGTGCCTTCATGGCCGTGTACAACGTCCTGGGATTCCGCCTCACCGACGAACCCTTCGGGCTCTCCCAGGCCGTGGCGTCGCTGCTGTTCCTGGCCTACACCGCCGGCATGCTCGGCTCGGGACTGGCCGGATCGGCCACCCTGCGCTGGGGGCGCTACGGGGTGCTCACCACCGCCACCGTCCTGCTCCTGGTCGGGCTCGGGGGGCTGTTCACCACCTCGGTGATCCTCCTGCTGGCCACCCTGTTGCTGTTGACCTTCTCGTTCTTCTGCGCCCACGCCACGGCCTCGGCCTGGGTGGGCTCCCACGCCACCACGGGTCGGGCACAGGCCACGGCCGTCTACACGCTCGCCTACTACCTGGGCGCGAGCCTGTTCGGGTGGTTGGGGGGCGTGGTCTACGACGCCGTGGGATGGAACGGAACCGTCGCCCTGGCGATGATCCTCACCGTGTTCGCGGGCCTGTGCGCCCTGCGCCTGCGCCGACTCTCGACCACCTGAGCCCCCACCCGTGAGCGCTACATCGGACGCACGGTGAGGCTCTGCTCGGCCCGGCCGACCTGTCCCCGCCGATCGTGCAGGGCCGAACTGGTCAGTCCCAGCCCCGTGGGGCCGAAGGCCACCGTGGTGTCCAGCCCGACCCACTCGCCCTCCGGCTGTCGGAACAGGTGCACGGTGAGGTCGACGTTGGGGAACATCCACTCCAGAGGAGATTCGCGCACCGCGACACCGTTGGCGGTGTCGACCAGCTTGACGAAGGAGGCCACCGGCCCGGCCTTCTCGCCGGCCACCAGTTCCACGTCGGTGGAGAGCCACGCCGCGCCACGCCCCGGCACGGCAGGGGCGATCGGCCGCGCGTCCAGCGAGGCGATGTAACCACCCGGCCAGATCTCGCTGAGCAGCTTCTTCTCCAGACCCTCCGGATCGGGCAGGGGTTCGGCTTCGCCGCCCTCGACCGTGCCGGTCTCGCCCGCCACGAGCGACCAGGCCCGCGCCCGCACCGCGGTTCGGTCCCCGATGTGCACCAACGCCTCGACCAGCTCGATGGTGCGCCCGGGGCGGATGGTGTTCACCTCGATGCGGCACTCGTCCATCGCCAGCGTGCCCAGGATGTCGAAGCCGATCCGGGAGAGTTGGAGTCCCCGCTCGGCGGTGTGGGTCTCGATGGCGTGGGTGATGAGGCCGCCGAGTGGGCTGAAGTGCTGCTCGGCGGTGTTCCAAGCGCCGCTGACGTGCTCGGTGGGAACGAAGCGGTCAGCGCCGGTCCGGATGAAGTAGGCGTTCTGGGACAAGGGGTTCTCCTGTGCGACGGGGTCGTGCCAAGTGCATCCTCCCCGATGCTCTCCGGACAGGAACCCGCCACCCCACCTCACGGGCCACGGAGAACCCACAGCTTGAATTCCGACCTCACTCCTCGCGGGAACCATGCCACCCGGGTGCGCGAGAGGGGGACGTGAACCCCAGGGGTGGTGGCCGCTGGGATCGACGGTGGTTGCGAGCCCCGAAGTCTGATGAAGCGAAGATGACATCCCGCGTTGTCGCAGGTCACTGACTGTGAGCCCCGCGCACGCGGGGATGGGCCGGCATGCAGGACGCGCATGTACGGCTGCTGTGTGTGAGCCTCGCGCACGCGGGGGTGGACCGACCACCCCACACGGAATGGGCTGATGCAGGTCACGTGATCGGGACGGCCAAAACATGAGCCGGCCGATTCGGGCCTCGAACCCGGTCTCGCGCAGGCTAGGCTGACCCCCACAACCTGAGAACAAGCGAGCCCGCCCGGTGCTACCAACACCGAACGGGCTCTGACCACCAACCTGCACACACAGGAAGGCGGCTGGGAGTGAATCCTAAGCCCATAGTGGCCCGCGCCCGAAACAGGGGGGCGCTTCGCGTGTCACCCTCACGTTCCACCTCTGCCCGGAGGTGACGCCGTGAGCTACGCGACCATCACCCGAGGCGAGTTCGGTGGTGACCGTTTCACCATCGTCGCCAACACCGCGATCCGCGACGAACGCCTCTCCTACAAGGCCCGCGGCCTCCTCGCCCACATCGCCTCCCACCGTCAAGGGTGGGGCGTCACCGAAAAGCAGCTCGCCACCAAGTCCCCGGGTGGTACGGCATCGGTCCGCTCCGGTCTCAAAGAACTCGAAGCCACCGGCTACCTGAGCCGCTACCGGGTCCGCGATGGGTTGGGCCGCCTCGGGGCGGCCCACTGGGTGGTCACCGACGACCCCGCCTCCCTGGAGGCCAGGGTCGCCGAACTCGCCCGCTCCATCGGGGAAAAGGACCTGGTGCCCCTGCAAAACCACAGGTCGAAGCCTGAATGCGGTTTTCCGAAGTTGGATGACCCACCGGAGGAGAACCACGCACCTAAGAAGACCGACCACAAGAACACCAGCACACAAGAACAAGGGGAGGGGGAGGAGGGCGCGCGGGCGCGCGCGAACGATCCCTCCACCACGCACACCGGCTCCACCCCCGACAGCGGCTGGGGTGTCCCCGAAACCGAACGGCCCACCTCGGACCGAGGTGGCCTGCTGGAACGCACCGTCATCACCCAGATCGCCGAGGAGACCGGTCTGGGGCTCAAACCCTGGCAACACCGCCGCCTGGTCCTGGAACACCTGCCCACAGCTCTCCAAGCCGTCAAGGACCTGGGTGACGAGCGCATCGGTCCCACCGAACTCCTGGAGTGGCTGCGCTCGGAGCACGACACCACGATGTCGTTGTACGCGGTCCTGTCCACCCGCTGTCGCCCCGACCACCTCGCGGAGGTGTTGCCGATTCGGGTGGCACGTGGCCGCGCCCTGAGCGGCCTGCCCGGCCCCCGTGAACCGAAGCTGCCCCGCCCACGCCGTGGACAGGACCCCGCGACCGACGCA
>NZ_DYZD01000108.1 GCF_020741345.1 Nocardiopsis listeri | reverse complement strand
GGACCTCCGGGAGGCATCCCCCCGGGAGGCGGCCCCATAGGCGGTTGACCACCGGGAGGTGGAGGTCCGTAAGGAGGAGGCTGACTCATGGCGGGGCCTGGCTTTCTGAAGACTGATGTTGTGCCGTTGGCTGAGACGCCACCCGACTTGTGCCGGTTCCAAGAGGTTTGGGCACGCTCCGACGATACCGAAGTGGTGAGGGTCGAGGTCGACGCGAACCGCGAGATGCCTCGGTCGTGGTCGTCTCGGTGAGGGTTGGGATGCCCTCTCGCACCGATCGGTTCTGAGAAGGTGGGCGCATGGCACGACTGCTCATCGTTCACCACACCGTCTCGCCCGCCACGCGCGAACTCCTGGACGCGGTCCTGGAGGGGGCGCGCAACGACGACGTCGAAGGGGTGGAGGTCGAGGTCAGGGCGGCGCTGGCGGCGACGCCGACCGACCTGTTGGCGGCCGACGCGGTGGTCCTCGGCACCCCCGCCAACATCGGCTACATGTCGGGTGCGCTCAAGCACTTCTTCGACACTGTGTACTACCCGGTCCAGGTCGATCGTGAGGGCATGCCGTTCTCCCTGTACGTGCACGGCGACAACGACACCTCCGGCGCGGTGCGTTCGGTGGAGTCCATCGCCAAGGGCATGGGTTGGGAACGGCATCGGCCCCCTGTGACGGTGACCGGGCGCCCCGACGCCGAGGCCCGGGAGGCCTGCTGGGAGCTGGGGGCGGTCACCGCCCTCGCCGCCTTGGAGCACGCCGAACAGTGAGCGGGAGGGGCCGCGGGCTCGAAGCGGGGAGGGAAGCGGCCATGACCGAGAACCGGTCACTCGACCACACCCGATCCCAAACGAGGCCTTTTCGGCAAGGATCGGTAAGTCTGCGTCAAGGGTTGCCATCCGGGACGAGCGGGGCGGCGTGGCGTCCACCGCACGTCCTCGCCGCGAGGTCAGGATGGTCCACGGACCGCGGGGGAGCTCCGTAAGGTGACCCGCTCCCCCCGCGGCCTTCCCACCTTCCATCGGACCACCGCGTGGCCGCCCACCGGCCCAAGATCGTCAGGTCGCGCGGTGACCTCGTCGAGGCCGGCGCCCGAACCTCACGGGTGCCGGCCTCCACGTCCTTTCCGGGTTCCCTCGGGGGCGGTCAGTACCCACGCCAGGACTGTCGGTCCTGGTGGTAGCCGATCACCCGAGGGTGCATCATCGTCGACTCCTGGACGTCCTCTTCGCGGCGGTCCAACGGGAACACCTGTGCCGCATCCAACAGGGGTTGGTCCAGGTAGCGCAGCTCGGGGGCGTCCTCGGGCATGCGCAGCTCAGGTGCCCCGTTCATCGTCCCGAGGTAGAAGCCCCAGTTGCCGAAGGTCGGCACGTCCACGTTGTACGGGGTGACCTCGATCCCCGCCTCCTCCAGGGAGTGCCGCACGCCCCAGTAGGCGTCGGGCGCGAAGAACGGTGACCCGGCCTGGACGACCAGTCTGCCGTCGCCCGACATCGCCTGTCCGATCAGCGAGTAGAACTCCACCGTGTACAGCTTCGAGGTGCCCACGTCCGTGCCGTCGGGCAGGTCCGCGATGACCACGTCGAAGTCCTCGGCGTTGTCCCGCAGCCACTGGAAGGCGTCGGTGTTGACCACGTCGACCCGGGGGTCCCGCAGTGAGTCGTCGTTGAGGTCACGGATCACCGGGTCCTCACGGGCCAGCTCGATCACGGCCGGGTCCAGGTCGACCAGGGTCGCCGACTCGACGTCGTCATAGCGCAGGATCTCCCGCAGGGCCAGACCGTCGCCGCCGCCCAGGATCAGCACGTCCTGGCGAGGGCCGGCCATCGCGGGGTGGATGAGCGATTCGTGGTACCGGTACTCGTCCAAGGTGGAGAACTGCAGGTCCCCGTTGAGGAACAGGCGAGTGTCCACGCCGTCCAGGGACTGGGTGACCACGATCTCCTGGTACTCGCTGCGATCGGCGTGCACGATCGGGGCCCGGTACATGGCCTGCCGGGCGTCCACCTCGAATCGCTCGGCGTAGTAGAAGGCCAGAGCCAGGACCGTCACGATGACCACGAGCCCGGCGGTCAGCCCCACGTAGGCGAGACGGGTGAGCTCGGACCGGAACAGCCACAGCACCACGGCCATGCCGATCACCGCGTTGAGCGCGCCCACCATGAGCGCGCCCTTGGGCAGCCCCAGTAGTGGCAGCAGCAGGAACGGGAACGCCAGACCACCGATCAGGCCGCCCACGTAGTCGGCGGCGAACAGGTCCGCGACCGCTTCGGAGGCGTCCTGCTTGCGGATGCGCTGGATCAGCGTCATCAGCAACGGGATCTCGATGCCGATGAGCATGCCGATGACGAACGCCAACAACACCAGGGTCGGCTGATAGGCGGAGGCGGACAACCAGGCGAACGACCCGTACAGCAGCAGGATCGACAGGCCGCCGACCAGGGACAACAGCCCCTCGACCACGGCGAAGGAAAGAGCGGGGCGGGCCTGGTAGCGCTTGGACAGCAGCGAACCCACACCCATGGCGAACACCATCACCGACAGCACCACGGAGGCCTGGGTGATGGTGTCGCCCAGCAGGTAACTGCCGATCGCGACGAGCGCCAACTCGTACACCAGGCCACAGGCGGCACAGATGAACACCGCCAGGAGTACGAGGAACCGGGCCAGGCGCGGTGTCACCGGCAGTCTCGTTCTCGCGGGCTCGGCGGTGTCGGGGTCGGCGGCCTCGGCGGCCGGGGTGTCGGTCACACTACTGCTGCTTTCTTGAGAACACTGCTTCAGGAGATGGCGGCGGCCACGACCAGGGCGATGGAGACGTGCGCGGTCGCGTTGACCCACGTCGCAGGGTGCCATTCGGGGTCGCTGATCATGTGGCTGACCCGACCCGGGGTGAGCAGGTCGATCAGCAGGAAGGACAGTGCCATCACGACCAGGCCGATGAGGCCGAAGATCGTGGCGGAGAGCAGACCGGCCCCCAGCCCGAGTTCGGAATAGCTGGACAGGATCGCGGAGACCACCACGATCGCGGCGCCCAGGGTGTTGGCGGAGACCAGCAGGATGGCGTTCCTGTTCCGGTCCTCCCAGATCAGTTTGTGGAGTTTGCCCGGGGTGAGCAGGTCGGTGACCAGGTAGCCGAGCAGCATGATGACGGTACCGACCACGCCGTAACCCAGGGCGTGGAGCGAGCTGGTGAGGATTTCGTTCATCGTCTCGTCCGTGTCGGGGGAAGCTCGTATGTCCGGGGGACCGTGAAGTACCCCCGACACGGCACACTACTGGTCTGAGCTCGGCTTACTTACCGAACCCCGAGCCCCCACCACGGGTGTCGCTTCCGCTTCCCCCGCTGTTCGAGTTGTTGCCGCCTCCTCCGCCGCCACCGAAGAAGAAGAAACCGCCACCACCGCTACGGCCGTTGTTGCAGTCGTCGGTGGGCGAGGCGCTCGGGTTCGGGGTGCGGTTGGACGACGACGAGGACGTGCCGCTGGTGGAACTGTCGCTGGGCTGACAGTCGGCGTTGTTGCTACCGCCACAGGCGGACAGGAGCAGCAGCAGGGCGGTGGCGCCGCCGACCGCCGCGATCTTGTGTCGTGGAGTCTTGATCGTGGCCATGAGGGCCTCCTTAGGGGGTCAAGGTCGTGATCGTCGTCACCAGTTCGCCGCTTTGCGGATAGGCGTGCCAGGTCCGCCAGCGCAACGAAGTCCCATTGCCGGAGGTCAGGTGCAGTGCGGTGACCGCGAGGGGGTCACCGGGGAAGGCGACGATGAGTCCACCGGGGGAGTTCGAGGTCTCCTGGTGGATCCCCTCCACCCGGCGCGCCAGTTCGTTGCGGGGCAAGGACTCGACGATCGAGTCGAAGCGGTAGTCGCCCACCCCGGGCAGGGGGTGCTCGGCGTTGCCGGGAAGCCCGCCGGGAACCCCCGGCAGGCAGGCGACCGTCTCCACCGGCGCCCCCGGTCCGGCACCGAGGACGACCTGGTGGGAGGCGCCCAACACCCGGAGTTCGACCGACAGACCCGGCACCTGGACGGTGCGGGTGGCGAGGGGGTCGACCAGTGGGTGGTTCAGGGTCCAGACCAGGTCGTCTGCGTTGGTGTCGACGAAGGGGGCACTGATGGTCGCACGCATGGGGGCATCAGCTCCCGGGGAAGATCGTGAAGGTGCCGGCGTGGACCTTCTCGCCGGTGCTGACCTCCCAGTTTCCGTGGTCGAAGCGCTCGAAGGCGAGCAGCTTGCCGTCGTCGGACTCGTAGTCGGCGTAGTCCATACCGCCCTCGGCCTTCAGGCCGGTGGTGCCTTCGGAGCGGTAGGAGCCGGAGCCCTTCTCCTCGAGCTTGTAGGTGACGCCTTCGAGCTCGATGTTCTTGCCCTGGGGCACCATGGTCAGGTCGGGACGACCGGTCCACAGGGCCAGCTCCACGTCGGGGTCCTCCTCCACGGAGAGCCAGCGCTTGCCGCCCTCCACCTCCAGGAAGTGCTCGGACCAGGTGTAGCCGCCCTCGGACAGGCGCAGGGTGCCGCGGATCCAGGTGCGTTCGGTGCCCCAGTCGATCATGTCGCCGGCCTTGATGGCCCGCGGGTCACCGGCGGTGTCGGTGGTCGAGGAGGCGGCGAAGGGGTCCTGGGGCGGTGGGGGAGCGGTGTCCTGCTTCCGCGAGCGCGAGCGCTGCGTGTAGATCAGGACTCCGATCACGATTCCAACGATGAGAATCAGTAGGAGAAGGAGTTCGATCACCAGAGTTCCTCGTTTCGCGGTGGAGCACGTCAATCGGTTCCGGGGGCGGGGACCCTCTGTTCGCTGTGACGCCGGAACGGGGATTCTGGTTCCGACAACGCTGCGATTCGGGAATCTTTCGAGTGGTCGAGGGGTTGTCTTACGTCCCTTGGCGACGGTCCCGTCGTTCCTCGTCCGCCCACCCTAGGCGGTGGTGCGGACGAAGAGGGGCGAAAAGGACAGGGCCCGCGCGGGTCGGCGCGGGCCCAAAGGGTATCGGAGCCGGTCGGAGGTGGTTTCGTGCGGGCGGGCGTCACGCCCGGGGATCGCCGGTTTCCAACGGAAGCGACTCGTCCCCGCCCCAACGACTCCATGAACCCGGGTACAGGCGGGTATGGGCGTAACCGGCGTGTTCCAACGCCAGGAGGTCGTGGCAGGCGGTCACCCCTGAGCCGCAGTAGGCGGTGACGGTGCGCGCGGAGTCCGCGCCCAGGGCGGCGAAGCGCTCGCGTAGGGTCTCCGGCGCCGCCAACAGACCGTCGGGGCCCAGGTTGGCGGGCCATTCGGCGCTGCGAGCCCCGGGAACGTGCCCCGCCCGCGCGTCGACGGGGGCCGGCTCGTCACCGGTGAAACGCCCGTACACGCGGGCGTCCAGCAGCAGTCGGTCGGGACCGGAGGGTTCGTCGCGCAGTTCCTCGGTGTCCACGATCCGGTGGGCCGGCCACGGGATCGCGGTCCGGTGCACGGGGACGGCCCTCACCTCGCCCTCTTCCATCGGGCCGGTCCAGGTCCGCAGACCGCCGTCGAGGAAGGCGGCGGGTGTGCCGAGGACACGCAGCATCCACACCATCCGAGCGGCCACCGAACCCCCGGCGTCGTCGTAGACCACCACCGTGGTGGCGTCGCCGATGCCGAGCGCGCCGAGGGAACGCGCGAAGTCCTCGGGTGAGGGCAGGGGGTGGCGGCCCCCTTCCGTGCTCGCGGGGGCGGCGAGGTCGGTGTCCACGTCGGCGAAGACGGCGCCGGGGATGTGCCCGTCCCGGTGCGCCCGGCTTCCCGAACGACCGTCCATGTACCAACGGGAGTCGACGAGTACGACCTGGTCACGGTGTTCGCGGAGCCATTCGGAGGAGACTGCCACGGGAAGAGTCGGCTCTGACATGCTCGACAGCCTAGTGCGGGGAGCCGACGCGGGGAGGGTTTCGCCGGGTGGGTCGGAAGGCCACCAGGCCCAGCCCCGTCAGGAGCGGGACCGACAGCCACACCTGGTACCAGAGGGCCGAGTCCAGGTTCGCCCAGGGCATGGTGGTGAGGGCGGCGGCCGTCACCAGACCGATGGCGAAGGTGGCCAGACTACGGGAGGCGCTCCGGGGCGTTCGTGCGTCGGCCCACAGGAGACCGGCCAGGATCGCGGCGCCCGACAGCCACAACGCCAGGAAGAGGCGGTGTTCCATCACCTCGGGGGTGTTCGCGTTCCATACGAGCGTGACCAGGCCGAGGGACACGGCGAGGACGGCGCCACCACCCAGATACGAGGGGAAGAGAGTCCGGGCGGGGACCTGCGTGTGTACCTCCATGCACACGTCTGTGCCCGCGATGTCCGGAACTATGCGGTCCGTAACACTGTGTCCCGCGTCACTCGCCGGGACGGGTGAGATCGGCGCGGTGCACCTTGAGGATCCACCACAGACCAAGGACCGGCAGGACCAGGGGAATGAACAGGTAGCCGCTGCCGAAGTGCGACCAGACGGTGTCCTCGGGGAAGATCCCACTGGTGAGCTCGGACAGGGCGCCCACCACGAGGACCCCCACCATTTCCACGGACACCGACACCAGGGCGACCTTGCGAGAGGCACGGCCGGCGCGGGCCAGACCGATCGCGGCCACGAGGTAGACGACACCGGCGAACACCGACAGCGCGTACGCCAGCGGTGCCTCTTCCAAGCGCGTCACCAGCTGGTAGGTGCCCCGAGCGGTGGCGGCGAGGGCGAAGACGGCGTATACGGCGACGAGAAGCCGACCCGGCCCGGTGCGCAGGGTACGGTCCGGTGCCTCGGGTGTGGTTTCGGTGTCAGACAACGGGACTCCACAGCTGTTCGATGCGGACCAGCAGCACGGGGAGGATGAGGCAGGTGAAGGCGATCACGGCCGGTCCCCACTTGCTGCGTTCCATGAAACCCCACACCGCGCAGGCCGGCGGCAGGAGGGCGACGGTCGCCAGGTAGGAGATCACCATCGCCGGCTCGTCGGGGCTTTCGCCGCCGACCATGGCGACGACCAGCACGCCGACCTGGCCGAGGACCAAAAGCCACAGAACGCCCATGCCGACCAGGTGGGGGACCAGCATCGGCTGGTCCCGGAAGGTCGAGACGAGGCACCACACGGCCATCGCCAACGACACCATCTGAATCAACATGGTCAGCCAGTCGACCACGTCGCCTCCGCTCGGGTACTTCCGGAACGTCCACCCATGTCAGCGGACCACGACTACGACACACGGTAGTACGTCCCGAGTACCGCCCGGTACCGGCCATGGCCGTCCGCGGACCCGTCATGGCGTCGCCCCCGGGGAGGGCCGGGGGCGAGGCGGCGAATTCTAGGAGTCGGTGCTCGGTCAGCGGGGCCAGTAGAAGATGTCGGTGGTCGCCGAGACCACCTGGGCCGTACTGTCACCGAACTGCGCCAGCCGGATGCGGACCCGTCGGCCCTTCGCCAGGTTGCCCTTCCACGAGTAGGTGAAGTGGCCCTGACCACCCTTGTGCACGGGGCTGTGCTGGGGGCGGTTGCGGGCGATCTTCCAACCGCCGTCACCGTCGGATTCGTACTCGGTGGCGCGGATCTGCACCTCGGCGCCGGGGGTGACGCCGTCCAGGACCACCCCCACCGAGATGTCGTAGTAGGCGCCGCCGGACTCCTCGACCCCCACGAGCGAGTAGAACTCGCCGGTCTCGCCGTCGTGCCGCCGGTCGAACGCCAGACTCACCCAGTCGCCGGGTTCCATGGACTGGGCGTCGCTCTTCTCGAACCTGCGGTGTCGGGGCATGTCGTCGTCTCCCTCTGAGTCGTCGGGGGCCTTGGCGAAGGTGCCGTCCTGCACGAGCTTGTAGGCCTTGTCTCCGGGGCAGGACGTGGAGATGAAGTCGCGGTGCCCCGAGACGCTGCCCGAGATGGAGGTGTCGGGCTCCATGAGCCACTGCCGCAGAGCCCGGACCGCGTTGATCTGCTCGGGAGTGATGGGGTCCTTGGGGCCGGTGGCGAGCGTGCACGAGTAGTGGCTGGTGTTGCCGCCGGGTTGGGCGGCCTGGGCGCGGTACAGCCCCCGCCCCTCGATCACGTACCCGTGCGGGCAGGCCATGAAGGAGTTCCCGGTGAAGTACACCGTCCCCCTCCGGCGGGCCAGCCACGTCCCGTCGGGGGTGGTGGGACACCAGACGGGACCGTCGTGGCTCTCCCGGGTGACGGTGACGTCCTTCGGGGCGAACCGGTCCCGGTCGAGCAGGGTCACCCGGTTCGGGGCCCCTTCCCGGTCTCGGACGGCCGCCCGCCCGGCGAGGACGGCGGCGAACAGCAAGGACTCGGCCACCGCCGGGGTGGGTGCGAGCAGCGTGTCCGGCCCCTCGCCGCCGGTGTCGGACGCGGCCCGCAGGAACAGGTCGAGTTGCGGGCCGGTCAGGGAGGACAGGAACCCGTACGAGGGCACCCCGCCGGGGGCGTGTTCGGTGATCACCTGGGGAGGGGGATCGTCGTGGTCGGCGCCGGCGTGTGTCCGTCGACCCACGCAGGAGTGTGCGATCCGTTCCACCAAGGGGTCGGACCACTTGGGCTCGGTGGGCGGTGCCTGGCAGGGCGCGGACAGCGTGATCAGGTCTGACGCCCGCAGGGTCGCGCTGGTCGCCCACACCCGTTCGGGTCCGCCTGTGGCGGAGGGACGTTCGACGGGCCAGCGATGTCGTTCGGTGGTGAGGGAGGAGTGGCCGGGGCCGACCATGCGGACCAGCTCACGAGGCATGGCGGGGAAGACGTTGACGGCGGTCAGCGGCTGCCAACGGGAGGTGCCGCTCGTGTGGTCGAGGGTGAGGACGAGGTCGCCCGTGGCGATCTCGCGGAAGGTCCGCCACCCGTTCTCGGTGAGGATCTCGGTCTCGGCGTCGACGCAGTACCCGATGTCGGCCCAACCACGGGAGGGACCGGTGTGGAAGTCGCGGGTGCTGCGCCAGTAGGACAGGCAGGCGGAGTGGTCCTTGCCCGCCAGGTTCTGGTCGGCTGAGTCGTAGTGGATGACCAGGCCGGAACGGGGGTTGGCCTGGTCGGCCGGGGAAGAACCCCAGCCCAGATCGGACCTGGACACGTATTTGCTCGGTCGAGGCATACCTCCATTGTCCCCATGAACGGCTTCTCTACGTGGTGATCCCGTAACAACGGGCGATATGTACCAAAAGTCGACTGCTAGTGGGCGTGGTGGGGCGGGTGATACCTGGCTCCGGTGCGTCACGATGGGAGGTCCGACCCGACCCTCGGAGGTGCCCGGTGCGCTCAGCCCACAACGTCAGCGTCGTCCGCGAGGCCGAACAGGCGCTCATGGACCGCCTGCCCGAAGGCGCCCTCATGCGCCGCGCGGCCACCGGACTGGCCGTGCACTGCTCCCGGGCGCTGCCCCGGGTGTACGGCTCCCGGGTCACCCTCCTGGTGGGGAGCGGCGACAACGGCGGCGACGCCCTGTACGCGGGGGCCGACCTGGCCGCCAGGGGTTCGTTCGTGCGCGCGGTGGCCGCCGGGAGTCGACTCCACCCGGGCGGTGCGGCCGCGCTGCGAGCCGCGGGCGGACGGGTCCTGGCCCTGGAGAAAGGGGAGGTCCTCCCCGACGAAGCGCAGACGGCTCTCTTCGACACCGACCTGATCGTCGACGGACTCGTCGGGATCGGCGGGCGCGGAGGGCTACGCGAACCCCACGCCACGTTGGCCGCCCTGGCGGTGAACTCGCCGGCCCGCGTGATCGCCGTGGACCTGCCCAGCGGGATGGACGCCGACACCGGGGAGGTCGCCGGGCCCGCGATCGCCGCCGACGCCACGATCACCTTCGGTACGTACAAGCCCGGACTGTTCGTCGACCCGGGGGCCGCGCGGGCCGGGAACGTTCACCTCGTCGACATCGGCCTCGGGCCGGAACTGCCCGGACCCGACCTCGACTGTCCACAGGGTGTGGATATCGCACGACTGCTGCCCATCCCTGGGGCGGAGACGGACAAGTACCGCCGGGGCGTGCTCGCCGTGCGCGCCGGCTCCGACCGCTACCCGGGCGCCGCCGTCCTCTGCGTGGGCGGGGCGCTGCGCACCGGGGTGGGGATGGTCCGATACGGGGGTGGCCGGCAGGTGCTCTCCCAGGTGATCGCCCGCTGGCCGGAGACGGTCGGCGAGCACCTGGACCCGCGAAGCGGCGCCGACCCGAGCCCGGGACGCGTCGCCGCCGTCGTGGTCGGATCCGGGCGAGGCACCGACCCCGCCGAAGTGGACGAGGTGAAGGCGGTGCTGGAGAGCGATCGGCCGGTGCTGCTCGACGCGGACGCTCTCACGTTGGTCGGTGCCGAGGAGCACCTCGCCGCACTGGTTCGAGACCGTTCGGCGCACACCCTGCTGACCCCGCACGCGGGTGAGCTGGCGCGGCTGCTGCCCGACGCCGAGCGCTCCGACATCGAGGCGCGCCGCCTGGAACACGTGTCCCGCGCGGCGTCCCGCTATCGGGCGACCGTGCTGTTGAAGGGTTCGACGACGCTGATCGCCCACCCGGGAGCACCGGTCGTCGCCGATCCGACGGGGACCCCGTTGCTCGCGACGGCGGGTTCGGGGGACGTGCTCTCGGGGATCGCCGGGGCGCTGCTGGCCGCGGGGACGCCCCCACGGGAGGCCGCCATGTGCGCCGCCTACCTGCACGGACGCGCCGCCGCGCTGGCGCGGGACGGTGCCCCGATCAGCGCCTCGGACCTGCCGGAAGCCCTGCCCCTCGCCCTGGCGGAGGTGTTCGGGCAAAAGTGAGCGCCGAGGGGCGGTATCGGGACCGTCCGTCGTTGTCCATGACGTGACACGGGATCTTTGAAGTGGCGGCCGAAGAATCCTCCACCGGCACGGCAGTGCCCCGACCGGACAGGTCTTCCCGTGCCCTGGACCCTCCCCGGGGTGCTGCTCCTGCGCGGTGGGCGGGTCGTCCGCACCGGGGTCGACCTGGACACCGAGCGGCTGTTCGGGTTCGCCGCACGGCGGGAGCCGGAAGGGGCGCCCCGCGAGATCGAACGCCGGCGGGATCTCCCGGTCGATCCGGCGTTCCTCCGGGTCGGGGCGTCGGTGACACACGTGAGAAGTGCCACGGAGGGTAATCGTCTTCAGGCCTATTAAAAAGCGGACGTTCAGGTATAAAACAGACGTTTGCCTTCGAGAAGCCGACCATGAGGACGAGGATGTCCGAGAGCAAGTCGCCCACCCTGTGGCGCCGATACCTGAGCTTTCCCCTGATCTGGAAGATGGTGATCGCCCTCGCCGGAGGTGTCGCCGCCGGTCTGGGTATCGCCACCCTGGATCTCCAGGACACCGTCCTGCCGATCCTCGACCCACTGGGTGAGATCTTCCTGCGGCTGCTCCAGATGGTGATCTTCCCACTGATCGTCACCACGCTGATCTCGGGCGTCACCTCGATCTCGCCCAAGCGCCTCGGCCGCATCGGCACCAAGATCGTGGCGTTCTACCTGGTCACTTCGGCGCTCGCCGTCTCCCTGGGTCTGGGACTGGCGCTCCTGGTCTCGCCGGGCGCCGGACTGAGGATGCCGGGCGAGCCGGCCGACGCGGCCGACGTGCCCCCGATCTCCGAGACCCTGCTCAACATCGTCCCGGACAACCCCTTCGAGGCGCTCTCGGACGGCAACGTCCTCGGCGTCATGTTCTGTGCCCTGCTGTTCGGGCTCGCGCTCGCGTTCATGTTGGAGAGCGAGAACGACGAGCATCGCGAACTCGCGCTCCTGCTCCGCCGTGGTGTCGAGGGCGCCATGGAGCTCGTCTTCAAGGTGATCAACGGGATCCTGCAGTACGCGCCGGTCGGTGTGTTCGCGCTGATCGCCGTGGTCATGGCCGAGACCGGGTTCGACGCCATCGGCCCGCTGCTCAAGCTCACCGGGGTCGTGTACGGCGCGATCATCACGCAGATGGTCGTCTACGTCGTGATCATGCTGCTGTTCCGGGTCAAGGTCGGGAGGTTCCTCGCCGCGGCCAAGGACCCGGTCCTGACCGGGTTCGTCACCCGCTCCAGCAGCGGCACCCTGCCGGTGAGCACCCGCGCCGCGGAGAAGATGGGCGTCAAGGAGGGTGTGTACGGCTTCACGCTGCCCCTGGGGTCGGCCATCAACATGGACGGAACCGCGATCTACGTGGGTGCGGCCACCGTGTTCGTCGCCGACATCACCGGTGTGGAGTTGACCATCGGTCAGCTCGCCACGGTGGTCCTGATCGGCGTGCTCGCCTCCATCGGTACCGCGGGCGTACCCGGGGCGGGCCTGCTGATGCTGTCGATGACCATCACCTCCGTCGGGCTGCCGATGGCGCCCGTGGCGCTGGTGGCCGGCATCGACGCGGTCCTCGACATGGCCCGCACCGCCGGGAACGTCGCCGGTGACCTCGTCGGTACGCGTCTCGTGGCCGGTTCCGAGGAGGGCATGTTCCAGGAACCGGACGAGTCGGTGCCCGACGCTTCGGTCACCGGCTCCGACGACCCGGGCACCAAGGTCCCCGTGGTCGAGAACGCCGCGTCCGACTCCGAGCGGACACCGACGAAGGTCGAAGACCTGACCTGAGGTTCCCAGGACCCGCGCCCGAAAGCCCCCATGCCCGCCCCGACCGGGATCAGGGGAGGGCGCGGGCGGCCTCCAGGCCCTTCTGGACGATGTCGGCGATGAAGTAGTCGCCGGGGTCGCGGGCGTCGTGCAGCAGGTGCACCTTGGACTCGTCCACCCACATGAACTCGGTGTGCTTGCCGACCTCCAGGGTGGGACGGTTCAGGTCGCCCTCGACCCGGACCAGGTAGTCGACCTCGCGGCGGACGGAGCCGTCACCCGGGTCCCAGTCCAACCGGCACAGGTCTGCGATCACCTCGGACAGCGTCCACCCGGTCTCCTCGTGGACCTCGCGGGCCAGGGCGTCGAGCATGCCCTCACCCTCCTCCACGTGGCCACCGACCACGTCCCAGCAGTGCGGGAACACCTTGCGGCTGCCCGACCTGCGCTGGGCGAAGACGTTGCCCCGCTCGTCGATGATCACTGCCGCGGCCACCCAGCGGCGGCCGTCGGAGGTGTCGGGGAACTCGATCCCCTCGGCGACACGAACGCTCACTCGTGCTCCTTCTTGTCGGCGCGCCGGGGCAGGCGCAACGTCAGTGGTCGGGCGCGGGGCGCCAGGGTCGCGGCCAGGTCGAACACCGCCTCGCTGCGGGACCGATCCTCGTCGAGCACGGAGAACAGGTTGACCCCCAGGTAGTAGGTGATCGCGGCGTAGGCGACCTCCCGTGCGGGCAGCAAACGACCCAGAGGGGAGCCGCCCACCACACGCTCCCACTGTCCGGCGATGAAGTCGATCCACGGTTCCGAACGCCGTCGGATCTCCTCGCGCAGTTCGGGTCTGCTCACGGCCGCGGCGACCAGTTGGGTGAACTCGGTGACGTAGCCGCGTTCCAGGTCGGTCCGGTGGATCCGGGTGGCGACCTCCACCAGTTCTTCGAGTGTGCGGGCGGACGCGGCGAGCTCTTCGTACATGGCCATGCGTTCGGCGCTGGAGCGGTCCAGCGCGGCCAGGAGCAGCTGGTCGACCCCGCCGAAGTGGTAGAAGACCAGCGCCGAGTTGACCTCGGCCCGCGTGGCGATGGCCCGGGCCGAGGCCCCGGAGTGCCCCTCTTCGCGCAGGACCTCTCCCGCCGCTGTGAGCAGGCGTTCCCTGGTCTCCTCGCTGCTTCTGCGGCCTCCACCGCCACCTTTGGCCATGACCCTCCCTTTCGTCGAACTTCATCATAAGGTTTAATCAACTGATTAAATCGAGTGATTCAATCAGTTGGACAATCGAGAGGAGCCCCCCATGGCGGAACCGCACGACCCCGACGACCACCCCTCCGACGAGGAGACCGCCGCACGCTACGCCGACGGCCACCGCGCCGTACCGGGATCCCCGCCGAGCACGTGGTTCGAGGAGGGGCCCGAGGTCGACCGCAGGCCCTCGGCGGCCCGCTGGATCCTCGCCGGGATCCTGGCTCTGGGCGTCTTCCCCCTGCTCGTGCTCCTTCGGGTGACGAGCCTCGGGGGTCTGGACCAGACCGCCCTCTTCTACGTCGGGTTCCCCGTCGTCCTCGCCCTGATCGTGGTGCTGTCGGCTCGTCCGCGCAGCGCCGTCGGGGTGGCCATGGCCATCACCACCGTCATGCTGCTGCTCTCCGGACCCCTGCTCGGGGAAGGTCTGGTCTGCCTGGTGATCGCGGCCCCGCTGATCTACGGGCTCGTCGCCCTGGTCACCTGGCTGGGCGTCGCCGTGTCCGGCCGGAATCGGCAGGGGCCGCACGCGCTCGTCGTCGTCCCGCTCCTGTTCGCCCTCACCCTGGAGGGGGTCGCCGGGCTGTCCCTGCTGCCGAGGGACGACACCGGCACGGGATCGGTCCTGGTCGGTGCGACCCCCGAACGGGTCGCCGCCGCGCTCGCCGCCCCGCCCGCCTATGAGGACCCCGAGGCGTTCTTCCTGAGCGCGGTCCCCTTCCCCGAACCGGTCGAGGCGGTGGGGGAGGGCCTGGACGTGGGCGACGGCCGTCTGGTCCACTTCACCCCGCGCACCACCCTGGCCCTGCACGACGAACCCACCCCGCGCACCATGGAGTTGGAGATCACCGAGAGCCGGATCGACGAAGACGGCGGCCGGGTGGTCTTCGACGTCACCGAGGACACCACCCTCGCCCGTTGGCTGGACCTGCGCACCGCCACAGCCACCTGGCGACGGGAGGGCGACGCCACCAGGCTGACCTGGGAGTTCGACTACACCCGTACCTACGACCCCTCCTGGTACTTCGGTCCGGTGCAGGCCTACGCCACCGACCTGGCCGCCGCCTACCTCGCCGACACCTTCGCGGAGGCGGTCCGGTGATCCCCGAGCTCCCCGCCCTGCTCGTGCGCGGTTCGGGCCTGTTCCTGCCGCTCGTGGCGCTGATCGCGCTGTGCGTGTGGCGTGCCCCGACCCACCGTGAGACGGCGTCGATGATCGTGGCCTCGGCCTGGGCCCTGCTCACCCTCATTCCGCTGAACCTGTACGCGGTGCGCGCCGGCTGGTGGTCCTTCCACGCCGAAGGCGCCGTGTGGCAGGGGCTGCCGGTGGACCTGACGTTGGCGTGGGTACTGCTGTGGGGCGCCCTGCCCGCGCTGCTGCTGCGCCTGCTCCCCGTCCCCCTGACCACCGGGCTTCTGGTCTGGGCGGACGTGATCCTCATGCCGCTCGCCGAACCCGTGGTGGTGCTGGGGACGCGGTGGCTGCTCGGCGAGATCCTGGGCACGGCCCTGTGCCTGGTCCCCGCCTTGCTGTTGGCCTACTGGACCCGGCATCGACGACTGCTCACCGCGCGGGTGTGGACCCAGGCGCTGCTCGCGTTCGGGCTGATGGTGTTCCTGCCGGTGTACGTGCTGGCCACCCGGATCCGGATCGAGCCGCCCACGCCCGAGACGGCGTCCGTCCTGGTCCAACTACTGTTCCTCGCCGGTCTGCCGGGGCTGGCCGCGGCCCGGGAGTTCGCCGCCGTGGGACACGGCACCCCGCTGCCCTACGACCCGCCCGAACGCCTGGTCACCAGCGGCCCCTACGCCTACGTGCGCAACCCGATGCAGCTCTCCATGGCGCTGGTCCACCTGGTGCTCGGCCTGTTGCACCCCGCGCTGATGCTCGGCGCGGTGGTCTGCCTCGCCTACGGGGCCGGGTTCGCCTCCTGGCACGAGGGCGGCCGGCTCCGCGCGGACTTCGGCTCGGCCTGGG
>NZ_DYZD01000107.1 GCF_020741345.1 Nocardiopsis listeri | reverse complement strand
ACCACACCGGCTCGCACAAGATCAACAACGTGCTCGGCCAGGCCCTGCTCGCCAAGCGCATGGGCAAGACCCGCATCATCGCCGAGACCGGGGCCGGACAACACGGCGTGGCCACCGCCACCGCCTGCGCCCTCCTCGGCCTGGACTGTCGTATCTACATGGGCGAGGAGGACACCGAACGCCAGGCGCTCAACGTCGCCCGCATGAACATGCTCGGTGCCGAGGTCGTCCCCGTCACCATCGGCAGCCGCACCCTCAAGGACGCCATCAACGAGACGTTCCGCGACTGGGTCGCCAACGTCGACCACACCCACTACCTCTTCGGCACGGCCGCCGGCCCGCACCCCTTCCCGAAGCTGGTGCGGGACCTGCACTTCGTCGTGGGCGCCGAGGCCCGTGAACAGGTCCTCGAACTCACCGGGAGGCTGCCCGACGCCGTCGCCGCCTGCGTGGGCGGCGGCTCCAACGCCATCGCGATCTTCGCCGCGTTCATCCCCGACGAGAACGTCGCCCTGTACGGCTTCGAGGCCGGGGGAGAGGGCGCCGACACCGACCGGACCGCCGCCTCCATCACCGCGGGCAGCCCCGGCGTCTTCCACGGCGCCCGAACCTTCGTCCTGCAGGACGAGTACGGCCAGACCCTTCCCAGCCACTCCATCTCCGCCGGTCTGGACTACCCGGCCGTGGGCCCCGAACACGCCCACCTGGCGGCGACAGGACGCGCCGAGTACGAGCCGGTCACCGACGCGGAGGCCATGGAGGCCTTCCGGCTGCTGTGCCGCACCGAGGGCATCATCCCCGCCATCGAGAGCGCCCACGCCCTGGCCGGCGCGCTGCGCCTGGGCAAGGAACTGGGCCCCGACTCCGTCATCCTGGTGAACCTCTCCGGACGCGGAGACAAGGACGTCAACACCGCCGCCGACTACTTCGGCCTCGTCGACTCGGAGGGACAGGCGTGATGCCGACCACCACACTGCAGAGCAAGCTGGCCCAGGCCCGCGAGGCCGGTCGCGCCGCGCTCATCGGCTACCTGCCCGCCGGCTTCCCCGACGTGGAGTCCTCCATCCGGGTCGTCCAGGCCATGGTCGAAGGCGGTTGCGACGTCGTCGAGGTCGGCCTGCCCTACTCCGACCCCATGATGGACGGCCCCACCATCCAGCGCGCCGCGGGCCGGGCACTGGCCGCCGGCACCACCACCGACGACGTGTTCCGGGTCGTGGAGGCCACCGCGGCCACCGGCGCCGCCGCCCTGGTCATGTCCTACTGGAACCCGATCGAACGCTACGGCGTGGAGCGCTTCGCCACCGAACTGGCCAAGGCCGGGGGATCCGGGGTCATCACCCCCGACCTCATCCCCGAGGAGGCCGACGAGTGGGTCGCCGCCTCCGACAAGGCCGGGCTCGACCGCGTCTTCCTGGTCGCGCCCTCCTCCTCGGACCGTCGTCTGGCGCTGACCACCGAGGCCTGCGGCGGCTTCGTCTACGCGGCCTCCCTCATGGGGGTCACCGGTACCCGCGACCAGGTCTCCGACACCGCCGAGACCCTGGTCCGTCGCACCCGCGAGGTCACCCGTGAATCGGGGCTGCCGATCTGTGTGGGGCTGGGCATCTCCAACGGGGCCCAGGCCGCCGAGGTCGCCGCCTACGCCGACGGGGTCATCGTCGGCGCCGGGTTCTGCCAGCGGATCCTGGACGCACCCGACCTGGAGACCGGTCTGGTCGCCGTCCGCTCCTTCGCCCAGGAACTCGCCGAGGGCGTTCGGTCCCGCTAGGAGGGTCCTTCCGAGATCGCCGAGGGACCCACGTCCCTTGTGGTGGGCCGCACCATCACTGTGCGGCCCACCTTTTTCCCGCCTGGTAAAGGCCCGGGTTAAGAGAGTGAGAATCGGGTGAGAAGAGGCCCCGAAAGCACCCGAATCGGCCCCACGGAGGCGGATTCGATGGTGAGATGGCTGGTGCCCCGAGCATCAGGGAACGCCCTTCCCGCACCCGGATTCCACGCCCCTGTGTCACTCGTGAACTACAGACAGTAGGATCTGTTCCGACGTGAAGAGCGGCGGAACGCGGAACCCGCGCCACGCTCGCGGTAGACCGACCCCCTCCCTCCCGAAGGCGCCAGATGACGGACACGATCGACGACAACCAGCCGGTACGCACGCGCTGGGAGACCATCCGACCCTGGGTGAGCCTCGCCTGCCGACTCGGCCTGGCCGCCGTCCTCATCACCGCCGCCGTCACCAAGTACCCGCCCGCCCTGTCGATCCAGGCCGTGGAGGCCTACGACCTCTTCCCGACCGAGGTCGCCCGGCTCATCGGCTACACCCTCCCGCTCTTCGAACTGGCCCTGGCGCTCCTGCTCCTGCTCGGACTGGCCACCCGCTACGTCGGGGCCGTCGGCGCGATCCTCATGGTCGTCTTCATCGCCGGGATCGTCTCCGCCATGGCCAGGGGCCTGTCCATCGACTGCGGCTGCTTCGGCGGTGGCGGCCAGATCGACCCGGGGGAGACCACCTACGGGCTCTCCATCGCCCGTGACGTCGCCTTCGGCGCCATGGGGGCCTTCATCGCGATCTGGCCCCGTTCACCCTTCGCCCTCGACCGCGTCCTCGGCCTGTACCGGTGACCCCGACGAGCACCGAGACGACGATCGACCACCCGAAAGTCAGAAACAGAGGAAAGCATGGGGAGTGAAGCGCGCAAGCGCTCCCGCGAGAAGCTCAGGGAACAACGGGAGAAGGAGAAGCGGGCCTCCCGGCGCAAGAAGAACCTCCTCGTCGTCGGCATCGCCGCCGCCGTGGTCCTGCTCATCGTCGGGATCGGCTACGCCGTCATGACCTCCGGACAGGACGAGGGATACGAGGGCGAAATGGCCGCCCAGGTCCTCCAGGAGGACGGCAGCGTCGTCATGGCGAACGAGGGCGTCTCCGCGCCCGTGGTCGAGGTCTACGCCGACTACCAGTGCCCCGCCTGCCGCCAGTTCGAACTCCTCAACGGCGACCTCCTCAAGGAACGCGCCGCGAGTGGAGAGGCCATCGTCCAGTTCCGTCCGGTCAGCATCTTCGCCCAGCAGCCGACGCCCATCAGCAGCAACTCTTTGCGGGCCGGCGCCGCCGCCCGGGCCGCCGCCGACCACGGCGTCTTCGTCGAGTACAACGACCTGCTGTTCGAGAACCAGCCGACAGAGGGCCGCGAGGGCTTCAGCGTCGACGAACTCAAGGAATGGTTCCGCCAGACCGACAGCGACGAAACCCAGGCGAGCGAGTTCGACGAACGCCTCGACGCCGAGGCCGAGATCGTCACCGAATTCACCGAGGAGTTCCTGCCGGCCCTGACCGCGGACGCCACCGAGGAGATCGGTGAGGAGACCCTCGGAACCATGGTCCTGACCGACCTGCTCGCCTGGGGAGCCGACAACGGACACGACCCCTCTTTCCTCGACGGGACCTACACGGGCGAGATCATCGAGGCCACCGGAACGGCTTACACTCGCTACAGCGGAGACAACATGTTCCGCGGTACCCCTTCCGTCTACATCAATGGCGAGTTGCTCGACAACAACTCCGCCATGACGGCACGCGGTCTTTCCGAGGCGATCGCCTCCGCGAGCGCGGGCGAGGTCGAGACCGAGCCGATGGGCGAGGGGGGTGACGCGGAGTAGAACCCCTGAACAGACTCCCCGCACGCGGGGCGGATCCGAGAGCAGAGCAGTGACATTGTCGTCGACAGCTTCGGAGGGCGCGGCCGAGTACGGCCGCGCCCTCGCGGCCATTCCCAGCCCTCAGGTGAACTCGATCCCGATCGGGCCCCTGGAGATCCACTTCTACGCCCTGTGCATCCTCGCCGGTGTCATCGTCGCCGTCTTCTGGAGCGAGCGCCGCTGGAAGGCCATGGGCGGTGAGCCCGGCACCATCATGGACATGGCGGTCTGGGCGGTCGTCCTCGGACTCATCGGTGGTCGCCTCTACCACGTGATCAGCGACGCGCAGCTGTACTTCGGTCCAGGCAAGGAACCCATCCGCGCCTTCTTCATCTGGGAGGGTGGCCTCGGCATCTGGGGCGCCATTCCCCTCGGCGCGGTCGGCGTGTGGCTGGTCGCCCGCAAGCGCGGGCTGTCGATGTCCAAGCTCTCCTTCGCCATCGCCCCCACCATCCCCCTCGCCCAGGCCATCGGCCGCTGGGGCAACTACTTCAACCAGGAACTGTTCGGTCGACCCACCGACCTGCCCTGGGCCGTGGAGATCAACCTCACCCCCGAGGGTTACCTGCGCGCCGGCATGGAACCCGGTGTGAGCACCTACCACCCCACCTTCCTGTACGAATCCCTGTGGTGCCTGGGCCTGGCCGTCCTCTTGGCCTACCTGGGCCGGCGCTTCGAGAGCTCCCTTCAGGGCGGGCGTCTGTTCGCCCTCTACATCATGGGCTACTGCGCGGGCCGTTTTTGGATCGAGTACCTGCGCGTGGACCCGGCCAACGACTTCTTCGGCCTGCGCCTGAACAACTGGACCTCCATCGTCGTGTTCCTGGGCGCCCTGGCCTACTTCGTGTGGGCCGGCAGCCGCCTGGACCGCTTCTCCACCGCTGTGGTCCCGCACGGTCAGGACGCCGGCACCCAGGTGTTCGGGGACACCGGCGCGAGGACCGAGGAAGAGGGCACCGTCTACAGCGCGGTCGACACCGACGACTCGGTGTTGGACCAGGACAGTGGCGTGTCCAACGAAGCCGGTACGGAATACCACCCGAGCCCTGAGCGATCTAGTAGCGAGGGCTCGACGGAGGACGACGCCAAGGGCGCGGGAGACGACTCCGGGTCGAAGCCCGAGTAACGCGGGACGCCGAATTCCGGCGCCGCGGCCCGTGGCCGCAGGCGCCGCGGGCCATTTCCGCACCAGTCGAGCAGACCACGGGTTGATGATTTGAGAAAGACCGTGAGCAGAGCCGAGTCCGGTTTCGGACGCAAGAAGCGGCGCGGTGGTTCCCGTCGCGCCGCCGGCACCCACGCCGAAGATCACGCCGACTACGGGCGTGACGACGACCGGTACGACCAGGGTTACGACCCGGAGGAGGATTTCTCCGCCGAGTACGGACACACTCAGGGCCGGTCGGAGTACCAGGACTCCTACGAGGAGTACGACTACGACGACGCCGGATACGACGACACCGACTACGACGACCACGGCGGGGACGACGACTCCCGGGCGGCCGAGGCGGCGGGAGGTCGTCGGAGTGGACGACGCAGGGGCAGGGAAAAGCGCGGCGTGAGCCGCGTCTCCGCCTTCTCCGCGTCCGCGATCAAGAAGGTGTCCGTCCTGGGGGACCGTCCCAACCAGATCGTGTACACCCTGGCCGAGCAGAGCAAACGCAAGCGCGGCACCGCCGTGCTGGGCGTGCTCCTGGGCGCCTTCAGCATCGCTTTGGTCGCGCTCTTGGGGGTGCTGGCCTACCAGCTCTTCAGTGGCAGCGGCGGATCCGGGGAAGGCGACCAGAGCGTCGTCGCCCCACCCGACGGACACAGCACTCTCACCCCGGCGCAGTACCGCTTCCAGGAGAACGACCCGGAGGTGTTCGGTCCCATCGACGAACGCCCCGCCGAGGCCGAACCCATGACGGAGGAAGCGGTCTTCGGTTCCGTGGGCGAACTGGAGCTCGGGGACATGCAGCTGGAACTGCGCGACTCCGCTGTCACCGACTCCTGCACCTCCCTGGTGTGGGGCGACGAGCTCGGACAGAGCCTGATCGACGGTGACTGCGTCAGCGCGGCCTCCGGTGTCTACACCGACTCCGACAACGAGTACGTCGCCCAGGTGACGCTGTTCGACCTGTCCGACAGCGAAGCCGCAACCGACGCCGCGGCGGCCCTGGACCCGACCAACTCCGATACCGACCTCGGCTTCCTGCTGAGCCGGACCGGCGAGGACATCGACGGGTTGCAGGAGGGCTACAGCCAGGCCAGCACCCAGGTCATGGGCCACTACCTGGCCGTGTTCTGGACGGCCAAGGCCGACGGCTCCGAACCCGGGGACGACTCGGACCTGGCGACCCTGGACGTGGCCTCCATGAGCGCGTTCTCCTTCGTCTACGACGAGGTCGTCGCCTACCGGGGCGACGAGGGCGAGTAGAGCGGGCCGAACCTCGGACCTGTCCGGCCCCGTCGGACGTCCCGATAGGATCTCGGACAGATCGACCCGCCCGCCAGGGTCGTGTCCGAGGTGGAAGTCCCCTCCCCTCGTAACTCGAGCGCAAGCGGGCCGGTCACCACAGGTGACCGGCCCGAACCCACGGAAAGGTCCTTTGGGTGTCCTCTTCTGAACCCTCGACGCCTGGCAGGCCGGGCCGCCGGAGGAAGAACAACGAACTCGACGAACAGCAGACCCCCGCCCCTTCCAAAGAGGGCGGCCGCCGACGAGGCGGTGGACGACGCAAGAAGGAGCCCCGACGCTTCGGTCGGACGCTGACCATCCTCGTCGGGACGCTGGTCGTCGCCCTCATCGCCCTGGGCGTGGTCCTGTTCTTCCAGCTGTCGGGGGACGAGGGGAGCGACGAGGCCGCCCCGCAGACCCGCCCGGCCGACTACAAGGTCCGAGACGCCGGGAACATGAACGAGGTCCTGGCCTCCCGTGAGATCGACGGCCGTGTCCTCAACGAGGGCGAACTGTTCGAACGCCGCAACGCCGAGATCTCCAGCCAGAGCATCGACTTCACCCTGGAGGAGTCGGACCTGACCGACGACTGCTCCACCGCGGTGTGGGGCGAGCAGGCCACCCAGGCCCTCGCCGACGCCGACTGCAGCCAGGCCGGGCGCGCCGCCTACCTCTCCGACAACTACTTCGGTGTGGCCACCGTGTTCAACCTGGCCGACGTCGAGGGCAGCCGCGCGGTGGCCGAGGCCCTGGACCTGCCCACGCCCGAGGAGGGCGAGCCCGCGGAAGAGGTCGTCGACCCGGGGTTCGTGCTGCCGCCCTCCGGCACCGAGCCCTTCGACCGGCTCGGTTCGGGCTACAGCGCCGCCGACGCCATCGTCAGCGGCCACTACCTGGTCGTGGTCTGGGTGCAACCGACCGACTCCGACTCGGTCGACGAACGCGTCACCCTGTCCACCCCGCTGGTGGCCCTGGCCAACTTCCGCGACCCGCTCTTCCGCCGCATGATCGAGTACGACGACGATGAGAGCACGGGAGCCGAGGACACCGAAGGGACCGAGGAGACCGGCGGCGAGCCCGGAACGGAACCCGGCGGCGAGCCCGGCGTCGAAGAGGTGCCCGGCGAGGTCCCGGGTCAGCAGGAGGAGCCGCCCGTCGAGGGCGAGGCTCCGGTGGTACCCGCGGAGTAGACCCGGGGCGACACCCACCGAACACGCGGCGGGCCCACGGAGACTCGTTCTCCGTGGGCCCGCCGTCTCGCTCGGCACGGGTCCGTCAACCGGCTCGGACCTCCTCCACCCGGGCCAGCAGTTCGGAGGAGACGACCCGAAGGTCCGAGAACCGGTGCTCGGGCAGGTCCAACAGGGTGTGCCCGGGCAACCACGCCGGAGCCGAGGCCACCGCCTGCCGGGCCGTGCGCTTGTTCACCGGCCGTCCGGCCCAGGCCGTCACCTCCATCAGGCCGCTCCGCAGCGTCGTGGTGAGCGTCCCGTGCGCATGTGCCTGGACATGGGCCAGCAAACGGCCCGAACTCCCACCCGGTTCGGGTTCGCGTTCCAGCCGGATCACCGTCAGGTCCGAGGCGCCGAACCCGCGCAGGAACCTCACCCGCATCCCCGGTTCCACCATCGACCGGAACGCCTTCTGCCCGGCCTCGTCACGCACCCACCTGGACGACGACGGCACCAGGACGTATGCGTTGTCCGCGGTCGTGGCCAACGCCACCCGCGCCGCGATCCGGTCCCAACCACCGGTCAGGTCGATCACCGCGCACGGACCCACGGCCGTGGGAGAGTCCATCCAGGTGGACAGGCGTACCCGGACCTCCTTGCACACCTCGCGCGGCCAGTCGCCCACCAGCGCAGGCTCGCTCCTGAACTCCTCTCGGCCCCGCTCGGCACCGTCCTCGGCGACCCGTTCCAGCACCGCCCGAGCGCGCTCCACGTCCGTCCCGCCCCGCGACTCCTTGGCGTTGACGCCCTGGCTGTACACCCGGGCACTGTCCCCGCTGGGGGCGGACAGCGTCTTCGACAGCGGACGGAGCACGTACAGGTCGCTGGCGGCACCGATCGACTCCGCGCCCAGGTAGCGGTTGAAGTCCGGCCACACCGCCTCCATCAGCAGCCCCATCCGCACCAACCGAGTCTGGACGGCGGCAGCCAACTTCGGAGTGGTCTCACTGGCCCCGTAGGCCACCAACACCCGGCCCTTGCGCGGGTCCGCCAACCCCTCCACGCCGCGACGCACGAACAACTCCACGCCGTCCGGAGTGTAGGGCGGGTCGGTGAAGACCACGTCGGCGCGCTCGCGCAACCTCTGCGGCAGGCCCAGCCGCAGGTCGGCGCTGTGCGTGCGGATGGTCACACCCGAACGCTCGGCCACCGTGTCGATGTGCTCCAGGACCCGCTCGTCCAGGTCCACGACCTCCACCTTCGCTCCGGGCAGCACCAGTGCCAACGCCAGCGACGTCAGGTCGTGGTCTCCCACGCACAACAGGGTGCGCCGGGTCAGGTCGAATCGGGTGGTCAGGAACAGGGCACGGCGCAGGGCCGTCTCCGCCGTCGCCGCCACGTGGTCCAGGTCCAGGTCGGAGGCGGGTCCCTCGGCCACCGCCCGCACCAGCTCCGCCGCGGCCCGCGGGTGCTCGGGCAGCATGTGCGCCACCGGGTCCGCGGGCATCGGCGCCGTCGCGTCCTGGTAGTGGGAGGGGCGCAGCAACCGGTAGCGGTCGCCGTCCCTGGCCACCTCGTCGGCCTCGTCGAGGGTCTGCAGCAGCGAACGCACCACGGAGTGGGCGATGCCGCCGGCCCGCACCAGGTCGTTGGCGCTCCACCAACGTCCGTCGGAGAGCAACGCCAGGATCAGGCGCGGGCGCGGGGCGTCGATCCCGTACTCGTCGAGGAACCTCTCCGCCACTTCGGGCAGGGGAGGGCTCGATCCGGCGCGGGGCGCCGCGGGGCTGTCCAGTACCGGGGTGCCCGGTACACGTGCGGGTTCGCTTGAGGTCCCGGAATCCGGGCCGGGGGAAGTCGGGTGTCCTGCCATTTGGCGATCCTCCCATGGTGTGCGCACCACACCGGTGACGCAGGTCAGGGTGGTTCGTCACCGATGAGGGAGATATCACTCCCCGGTGCGTTCATCCCCCCTTGGGAAGAGCGTTAACACCGACATAACCTGCAGGTGGGGCCGGTGGACGAGGTCTCGCCACGGTGAACATCCGACCGTGGTCCGGTCTTCACCGCGCCCGGGAAGGTTTAGCCGGGTTTTCGCGTGGAACAACGGGCAAAGCCGGCCGTCACCGAAAGCGCGAGCGCGTGGCTCTCCAGAGGGGCCCGAGCGGTCAGCGCCGAGCACGCGGCGATTCGCATCGTCACCGGACCGGCGTGTATAAGGGAACCTGCCCGAAACCGGGCGACCCGAACACCACCGGCGTCACGAGGACGTGAACGCGACACGGCAGGTGCCCCGGGGCGCCCACGACGGCGGGCCACAACTTCATCACGTACGCAGCAGGGCCAATGTCGTCCCGAATGCGCTTTTCACAAAGCCGACAGAAGACGACAGGAGGGTAGATGCCTGCTGGAAACGTGCGGCGTTCGTCCGTCCGAACGAACCCCGAAGCCACGCCCCAGGGCCTGTACGACCCCGCCCACGAACACGACGCCTGCGGTGTCGGATTCGTCGCCGACCTCACCGGCCGCCGCGGCCACGACATCGTGGACAAGGCGCTGACCGTCCTTCGCAACCTCGACCATCGAGGAGCCTCCGGGGCCGACCCCGACGACGGGGACGGGGCGGGAATCCTGACCCAGGTCCCCCACGAGCTCTACACCGAGGTCTGCGACTTCGACCTCCCCGAAGCCGGCTCCTACGCCACCGGCATCGGCTTCCTTCCCGCCGACGCGGCCGCACGGGCCGCCGCCGTCGAGCGGATCGACGCCATCGTCGCCGAAGAGGGCCTCACCCTCCTCGGGTGGCGCGAGGTCCCCTTCGAACCCCGCTACAGCGGCCCCGCCGCCCGCGAGGTCATGCCCTACTTCGGGCAGCTGTTCATCACCGGCCGCAAGGGCGGTCCCACCGAGGGCCTGACCGGTATCGACCTGGAGCGCCACGCCTACTGCGTCCGCAAGCGCGCCGAACACGAGACCGACGTCTACTTCCCGAGCCTGTCCCCGCGCACCATCGCCTACAAGGGCATGCTCACCACACCCCAACTGGAACCGTTCTTCCCGGACCTGTCCGACCGGCGCTACACCTCCGGCCTGGCCCTGGTCCACTCCCGGTTCTCCACCAACACCTTCCCGTCATGGCCGCTGGCCCACCCGTTCCGCTACGTCGCCCACAACGGTGAGATCAACACCGTCAAGGGCAACCGGAACATGATGCGCTCGCGCGAGGCCAAGCTCGCCACCGACCTCATCCCCGGCGACCTGGACCGCATCTTCCCCATCGTCGACCCCGACGACTCCGACACCGCGTCCTTCGACGACGCCCTGGAACTCATCCACCTCGGCGGCCGTTCCCTGCCGCACGCCGTCCTGATGATGATCCCGGAGCCCTGGGAGAACCACACCGAGATGGACCCGGCGGTCCGGGCCTTCTACGAGTACCACTCCACCCTCATGGAGCCCTGGGACGGGCCGGCGTCGGTGTCCTTCACCGACGGCACCCTCGTCGGCTCCGTCCTGGACCGCAACGGCCTGCGCCCCGGCCGCTACTGGGTCACCGAGGACGGCCTCGTCGTCCTGGCCTCCGAAGCCGGAGTCCTGGACATCGACCCCGCCACCGTCGTGCGCAAGGGCCGTCTACAGCCCGGCCGCATCTTCGTGGTCGACACCGCCCAGGGGCGGATCATCGAGGACGAGGAGATCAAGGCCGAACTCGCCGCCGAACACCCCTACCAGGAGTGGATCGACTCCGGCGTCCTACGCCTGAACGACCTCCCCGAGGCCGAGCCCACCCCGGTCACCGAACTCGACCTCGCCCAGCGCGTGTTCGGCTACACCGAGGAAGAGCTCCGCGTCATCCTCACCCCCATGGCCCGCACCGGAGCCGAGCCGATCGGCTCCATGGGCACCGACACCCCCGTGGCGGCCCTGTCCGACCGCTCGCGCCAGCTCTTCGACTACTTCTCGCAGAACTTCGCGCAGGTCACCAACCCGCCGCTGGACGCCATCCGAGAGGAGATGGTCACCAGTTTGGCCACCCTCCTGGGCGCCGAGCACAACATCCTCGATGCCGCTCCCGGTGACACCCAGCGGCTCGTGCTGCCCACCCCGGTCGTCGACCAGGCCCAACTCGCCGCCATCATCGCCGCCGGACAGACCAACCCCGCCCTGAAGACCTTCACCGTCGACGGCACCTACCCCGTCGACGGCGGCGGCCGGGCCCTGTCCGACCGCCTGGACGAGATCGACACCGAGGTCACCGCGGCCATCGCCGACGGCGCCCACATCCTCGTCCTCAGCGATCGCCGCACCGACGACCAGCGCGCCCCCATCCCGTCGCTGCTGCTCACCGGCAACGTCCACCACCACCTGGTCCGAGAGAAGACCCGCACCGAGGTCGGCCTGCTCATCGAGGCCGCCGACGTCCGCGAATGCCACCACGTGGCGCTCCTCGTCGGCTACGGCGCCTCCGCGGTCAACCCGTACCTGGCCCTGGAGACCGTCCGCGACATGGTCGAGCGCGGCACCCTCGCCGACGTCGACGCCGACACCGCCGTGCGCAACACCCTCAAGGCCTACGCCAAGGGCGTCCTCAAGGTCATGTCCAAGATCGGTGTCTCCACCGTCAGCTCCTACACCGGCGCCCAGATCTTCGAGGCCCTGGGCCTGGGCCAGGAGGTCATCGACCGCTGCTTCACCGGCACCACCTCCCGCCTGGGCGGGGTCGGCTTCGACGTCCTCGCCGAAGAGGTCGCCATCCGCCACCGCCGAGCCCACACCGCCAACCCCAACGCCCACCGGCGCCTGGAGGTCGGTGGCGAGTACCAGTGGCGCCGCGAGGGAGAACCCCACCTGTTCAACCCCGAGACGGTCTTCAAGCTCCAGCACTCCACCCGGAGCCGCAAGTACGAGATCTTCAAGGAGTACACGAACAAGGTCGACGACCAGGCCGAGAAGCTCATGACCCTGCGCGGACTCTTCCGACTCAAGGAAGGCGTGCGCGAACCCATCTCCATCGACGAGGTCGAACCCGTCTCGGAGATCGTCAGGCGCTTCTCCACCGGCGCCATGTCCTACGGCTCCATCTCCGCCGAGGCACACCAGACCCTCGCCATCGCGATGAACCGCCTCGGCGGCAAGTCCAACACCGGTGAGGGCGGCGAGGACCCCGACCGCTTCACCCGCGACCCCAACGGAGACCTGCGCCGCAGCGCCATCAAGCAGGTCGCCTCCGGCCGCTTCGGTGTCACCTCGCACTACCTCAGCAACGCCGACGACATCCAGATCAAGATGGCCCAGGGCGCCAAGCCCGGCGAGGGCGGCCAACTGCCCGGCCACAAGGTCTACCCGTGGGTGGCCCACACCCGGCACTCCACCCCCGGCGTCGGCCTCATCTCGCCGCCGCCCCACCACGACATCTACTCCATCGAGGACCTCGCCCAACTCATCCACGACCTCAAGAACGCGAACCCGTCCGCGCGGGTCCACGTCAAGCTGGTCTCCGAAGCGGGCGTGGGCACCGTCGCCACCGGCGTCTCCAAGGCGCACGCCGACGTGGTCCTCATCTCCGGCCACGACGGAGGAACCGGCGCCTCGCCGCTGACCTCCCTCAAGCACGCCGGCACCCCGTGGGAGCTCGGCCTCGCCGAAACCCAGCAGACCCTGCTGCTCAACGGGCTGCGCGACCGCATCGTCGTCCAGGCCGACGGTCAGATGAAGACCGGCCGCGACGTCGTCATCGCCGCCCTGCTCGGCGCCGAGGAGTACGGCTTCGCCACCGCACCCCTCATCGTCTCCGGCTGCGTCATGATGCGCGTCTGCCACCTCGACACCTGCCCCGTGGGCGTGGCCACCCAGAACCCTGTCCTGCGGGAACGGTTCTCCGGCAAGGCCGAGTACGTCGTGAACTTCTTCGAGTTCATCGCCCAAGAGGTCCGCGAATACCTCGCACGACTCGGCTTCCGCAGCCTCGACGAGGCCATCGGCTCCGTCGACCTGCTCGACACCGCCGACGCCGTCGACCACTGGAAGGCCCAGGGCCTGGACCTGTCGCCCATCCTGCACGAGGTCGAACCCATCGCCGGCGACCACCGCTCCCGCCGACGCGGCCAGGACCACGGCCTGGAAAAGGCCCTGGACAACACCCTCATCCAGCTCAGCGAGGGTGCCCTGGACTTCGGCCGGCCCGTGGCGCTCCAACTGCCGGTCCGCAACGTCAACCGCACCGTCGGCACCATGCTCGGCCACGAGGTCACCAAGCGCTACGGGGCCGAGGGCCTGCCCACCGACACCATCGACATCACCTTCACAGGATCCGCCGGACAGTCCTTCGGCGCCTTCGTCCCCAAGGGCGTGACCCTGCGCCTCCAAGGCGACGGCAACGACTACGTCGGCAAGGGCCTCTCCGGCGGACGCGTCATCGTCCGCCCCGACGAGAACTCACGCCTGGTCGCCGAGGACCACATCATCGCCGGCAACGTCATCGCCTACGGCGCCACCTCCGGCGAGATCCACCTGCGCGGCATCGTCGGCGAACGCTTCTGCGTCCGCAACTCCGGTGCCACCGCCGTCGTCGAGGGCATCGGCGACCACGGCTGCGAGTACATGACCGGCGGCCGAGCCGTCGTCCTGGGCCGCACCGGCCGCAACTTCGCCGCCGGCATGTCCGGAGGCGTGGCCTACGTGCTCGACCTGGACCCCGAACGCGTCAACGGAGAAATGGTCGAGATCGAGGAACTCACCGACGACGACCGCGACTTCCTCACCGGAATCCTCACCCGACACCACGCCGAGACCGGCTCCACCGTGGCCGAACGCCTCCTGGTCGCCGGACACCAGGGACTGGACCGCATCGCCAAGGTCATGCCGCGCGACTACAAGCGCGTCCTGCTCGCCCAGGCCGAGGCCGAACGCGAAGGACGCGACGTCGACGAGGCCGTCATGGCCTCCGCGCAGTCCTGAAGACCGGCCCACGAAAGGAGGAAGAACCATGGCAGACCCCAAGGGTTTCCTGAAGATCACCGAGCGAGAGCTTCCCGGGCACCGTCCCGTCGACGTGCGCATCCAGGACTGGCGCGAGGTCCACGAGGACTTCGACCGAGGAACCGTCACCAAGCAGGCCTCACGCTGCATGGACTGTGGCATCCCCTTCTGCCACAACGGATGCCCCCTCGGAAACCTCATCCCCGAGTGGAACAACCTCGTCCACACCCACGACTGGGCCGAGGCGATCGAACGACTCCACGCCACCAACAACTTCCCCGAGTTCACCGGCCGCCTGTGCCCCGCGCCCTGTGAATCGGCCTGCGTGCTCGGCATCGACCAGCCCGCCGTCACCATCAAGAACGTCGAGGTCTCCATCATCGACCGCGCGTGGGAGGAGGGCTGGGTCAAGCCCCTGCCTCCCACCCACCGCACCGGCAAGAAGGTCGCCATCGTCGGCTCCGGGCCCGCCGGTCTGGCAGCCGCACAGCAACTCACCCGAGCCGGACACGACGTCACCGTCTACGAGCGCGCCGACCGCATCGGTGGCCTGCTCCGCTACGGCATCCCCGAGTTCAAGATGGAGAAGCGGCACATCGACCGCCGCATCGCCCAGATGAGCTCCGAAGGCACCACCTTCCGCACCGGCGTGAACATCGGCGTCGACCTCACCGTCGAACGACTCAAGGCCGACAACGACGCCGTCGTCCTCACCGGCGGCGCCACCCGGTGGCGCGACCTGCCCGCCCCCGGCCGTGAACTCGACGGCATCCACCAGGCCATGGAGTACCTGCCCCTGGCCAAC
>NZ_DYZD01000106.1 GCF_020741345.1 Nocardiopsis listeri | reverse complement strand
AAAGGGCGAAGCCCCGACGACTCCCGATAAGGGGCTATGGCGCAGTCGGTAGCGCGCCTCCATGGCATGGAGGAGGTCTGGGGTTCGAATCCCCATAGCTCCACTTGAATCCGAGACGATTCCGCTCGGTGGCCTTCGGCCGCCTTGCCGGGTCGTCTCGTCGTTTTTTTCGGAGGCGCCCCGAGTCCCTGGTTGTGTTCGAGACGGCTCTGCTCGGTGGCCTTCGGCCGCCTTGCCGGATCGTCTCCGCGGTGTCCGTCGGTTCCTGCTCCGGCGACCCGTGCCGCCTGTTCAGGTCGGTCCTACCCGGTCTCCACCGAGGGCCCCGAAGAGCCGGCCGAGGCCTTTCGGGGCCCAGGCCCGTCAACGCGCCGCCGCTGTCGATCCCTGGACGGCACGCATCCACACCGCGGCGTCACCGGGTAGGTCGGTGGTCACGTCGGTGCTGGACAGCAGCACTTCGCCGGCGGGCAGCCGCACGGGTTCGGGGCCGGTGTTCACCAGCACCAGCACCTCACCCCGACGGAACGCCACCACCGGGCCCCGATTCAGGGAGTCGTCCCACACCAGGACCTCGTCGCCGGAGAAGGTCCGGCGCAGTCGCAGCGCGTTCCGGTACAGCCACAGCGTCGAGTCCCGGTCCTCCTCCTGGACCTGGGCCGAGTACTCGCCCCACCAGTCGGGTTGGGGGAGCCAGGAACCTGCCGGGCCGAACCCGAACGAGGCGCCCTCCCGGGTCCACGGCAGCGGGACCCGACAGCCGTCCCGGCCCTTGTCGGTGTGCCCGCTGCCCCGCCACCGGGGGTCCTCCAGCGCGTCGGTCGGTAGATCCGCGACCTCGGGCAACCCCAACTCCTCGCCCTGGTAGACGTAGGCCGACCCCGGCAGGGCCAGGGTGAGCAGTGCCGCCGCGCGGGCGCGTGCCCGGCCCAGGGCGTGGTCGGGTTCGGGGTCGCGGCCGTCCGACAGCAGCCATCGGCGCGGATCGGTGCCCGCCGGCAACCCCAGCAGGGAGGGTTTGCGCACCACGTCGTGGTTGCCGGTCACCCACGTGGGGACGGTGCCCACCCTGGTGGCGTCGGCGATGGAGGAGGCGATCACCTTGCGGTAGGCCTCCGCGTCCCAGGGGGCCATGAGGTACTCGAAGTTGAACGCCTGGTCGAGCTCGTCGGGCCGGGTGTAGCGCACCCGACGCTCCCCGGGCAGCCACACCTCGGCGACGGTGGCGCGCGGTGGGTCGTAGGCGGACAGCACGTCGTTCCAATCCCGGTAGACCTCGTGCACCCGGGGTCGGTCCAGGAACGGGTGGTCGGGGTTGGCGGCGATGTCCTCGAACCGGCCACCGTCCACCAGGATCAGGTCGCGCAGTGGCTCCAGGTCCTTGACCAGGGCGTAGGCCACGTCGATGCGGAAACCGTCCACGCCGCGATCGCTCCAGAACCGCAGGATGTCCCGGAACTCCTCACGAACCCGCTCGTCGTCCCAGTTCAGGTCCGGTTGTTCGGGGGCGAACATGTGCAGGTACCACTGCCCGTCCCGAACCCGGGTCCACGCGGGCCCGCCGAAGGTGGAGCGCCAGTTCGTGGGCGGCTCGGAGCCGTCGGGACCGCGCCCGTCCCGGAACACGTACAGGTCCCGTTCCGGAGCGTGCGGGGAGGCCAGCGCCGCCCTGAACCACGGGTGCTCCTCGGAGGTGTGGTTGGGCACGATGTCGATCATCACCCGCAGGTCGCGGGTGTGCGCGGCCTCGACCATGGTGTCGAAGTCGGCGAGTGTGCCGAGCAGGGGATCGACGTCGCGGAAGTCGGACACGTCGTAACCGCCGTCGGCCCAGGGGGAGCGGTAGAACGGCGACAGCCAGATCCCGTCGGCGCCCAGCTCCGCCACGTGGTCCAGCCGGTCGGTGATCCCGCGCAGGTCGCCCACCCCGTCACCGTCGGAGTCGGCGAGGCTGCGCGGGTAGACCTGGTAGAGGACGGCGTCGCGCCACCACGGTCGCATGTTCTCTCCTTCTGACTTGGTCGGTCGGCCGGTCAGGACGGTCCCTCGCTCCGCAGCGGGGCCGAGGTGGACTGTCGGAGGATGAGTCGTGTGGGCATCTCCACGTGCCGGTCCGGTGGGGCCTCGCCGGCGAGGATGTCCACGGTGAGGTCGGCGGCGGCCGCTCCGATCGCGCGGGGCGACTGGTCGACCGTGGTCAGGTCCAGGACCGCGGCGGCCTCGTGGTCGTCGAAGCCCATGAGCGAGATCGCCCCGGGCACGGAGATACCGGACCGGCGCAGTGTGCGGTGCGCGCCCATGGCGATGTCGTCGAACTCGGCGAGGACGGCGGTGGGCGGCCGGTGGTCGGAGAGCAGTTCCCCCATGGCGAGTTCGCCGCCCCGACGACCGGGTGTGCTCAGCACGCTCCACTCGGCGAGTCCGGCCTCGACCATCGCGCCCTGGAAGCCCTCCAGCCGGTCCCGTGAGCTCAGGCTGCGCCATGAACCACCCTCGGAACCGATGTAGGCCACGCGGGTGTGGCCGAGGTTGAGCAGGTGTCGTGTGGCCTTGGCGGCCCCCTGCCGGTCGTCGATGAACACCCCGGCCCGGCCGGGAACGCACTGTCCGGTGAGCACGAGGGGAACGCCGATGTCGTCCAGACGCCCGCACTCCTCGGCCGACAGGTCCATGGCCACCGTGATGACCGCGTCGCTGTTGCGCCTCAGTGGCAGAGAACTCGTCCAGCCGCGCTGTCCGCGCATCTCGCCCACCTGGTACACGAGCATGTCCAGGCCGGCGCGCTGCAGGCCGTCGCTGATGCCTGCCAGGACGGATCCGAAGAACCACGGCTGTAGGAACGGGACGACCACCGCCACCCGGCCGGTACGTCCGGTGACCAGCCCTGAGGCGTTGCGCGAGACCACGTAGGAGAGTTCGTCGGCCGCTTCCTGTACGCGTTCGCGGACGGCGGGGGCGACCCCCGGGACTGCGCGCATCACACGCGAGACCGTGGACAGTGAGACCCCTGCGCGTCGTGCGACGTCCCGCATGCTCGGGGGGTGTTTGCTCATGCCTCCACGGTAAGAGCGATCATCCGCTATGGCAACGTTTTCAACAGATTCACCTGCACTATCACCGCTATCGCCACCTGATATGTACACGTATCAAGGAAGTCTGTTGACTAGATCACATATTCGATGGCATCGTTTTCAGACAACCGAACCGGGCGCTGTCCCGACACCTAGACGCCGTGTCTCCCACATCTCCCGCGGAGGCGCGCAAAGGAGAGAGACATGTCAGCACTTCCATGGCACCGGAGGTACACATGGCGAGCGGGTGGTGCCGCCCTTGCGACCCTGGTCCTGACCCTGGCCACCGCCTGTGGAGAACCCCCCGGTCAGGAGTCCGACGCCGAGGGTGAGAGCGCCGGACTGGCCGACGATCCCCGGTTCGTGTGGGCGGTCACCGGCGCCGACCGGCACATCCACGAGGACGTGGCCCGCCTGTGGAACGAGAAGAACCCCGATCAGCAGGTCGAGATCTTCTTCCTCGCCCCCACCGCCGACGAACAGCGCCAGGCCATGTTCCAGGACCTGCAGGCCCAGGCCGGCGAGTTCGACGTGCTCGGCCTCGACGTCATCTGGACCGGGGAGTTCGCCGACTTCGGCTACATCGAGAGCCTGGAGGACATGCGCGGCGACATCGAGGACGTGAGCCTGCCCGGAGCCATCGACAGCGCGCAGTGGCAGCAGGAGCTCTACGCCCTGCCGTACTCCTCCAACGGAGCCTTCCTCTACTACCGCACCGACCTCATCGACGAGCCGCCCACGACCTGGGACGAGCTCTACGAGACCGGCATGGCGGCCGCCGAGGAGGAGGGCATCTCGCCCTTCGTCGGTCAGGGCGACCAGTACGAGGGATTCGTCGTCACCTACCTGGAGATGTTCTGGTCCGCGGGGGGCGAACTCTTCGACGAGTCCCAGGAGAACTCCACGTTCCTGGAGGGGGACGCGGCCCAGACCGCCCTGGACTTCATGATCGAAGGGCAGGAGAACGGCTTCTTCGCCGAAGGCTTCGACTCGATGGTGGAGGATGACGCCCGCGCCCTCTTCCAGTCCGGTGAGGCCGTCTACATGCGCAACTGGCCCTACGCCGTCCCGCTCCTGGAGGGCGAGGAGGACGAGGAGAGCGCGGTCGCCGGGGACTTCGCGGTGGCGCCGCTGCCCTCCTTCACCGGTGAGGGAGGCACCAGCGCCCTGGGCGGGCTCAACAACGCCGTCAGCAGCCTGAGCGAGAACAAGGAGTTGGCGAGCGAGTTCGTGCTCTGGGCCGCCACCGACCCCGAGGCGCAGGCCGTCCTCGCCGACAACAGCCTCCCGCCGACCATGGTCGACGCCTATGAGGACGCCGAAGACCCCAACTTCGAGATGCTCGGCGACATCCTCGCCCAAGCGCAGGCCCGCCCGCCGGTGCCCGGGTACAACTCGTTGTCCCTGGAGATCCAGGACAACCTGCACCCGGCCTTCCTCGGCCAGGAGGACCCGCAGACCGCGCTGCAGGCCGTGGACACCGCCGCCGGCAACGCCCTCGAGGGAGAGTAGAGGAGCGATGTCCGATTCCACGGATGTCGCCCCCGACGTCGCCAAGGCCGTGCGCCGGCGCGCCCATGGACTGGGGGAACGGGCGATAGGGCGGATCTTCCTCGCCCCGTCGATCGCCTTCATGGCGCTGATCGCGCTCTTCCCGGTGTTCTACGCCATCTGGATGAGCCTGTACGACATCCGGGGGTTCAACCGAGAGCCCGTGGGCGTCGAGAACTACGTTCGCGCCCTGACCGACCCCGGTTTCTGGAACGCCGCGCAGAACACCTTGATCTTCACGGTGGCCTCGGTGTCCCTGGAGTTCGTCGTCGGGATGGCGTTCGCGCTCATCATGCACCAGGCCTTCGTCGGCCGCGGGCTGACCCGAGCGGTCATCCTGGTGCCGTGGGTGATTCCGACCGCGGTCGCGGCCCAGGTGTGGCGGTACATGTTCGACCACAACCCCGGGTTCGTGAACGCGGTGCTGGGCACCGACATCAACTGGCTCCGGGACCCGGCGTGGTCGATGGTCGGCATCATCAGCGCGGACGTGTGGAAGACCGCACCGTTCGTGGCGTTGCTGCTCCTGGCCGGGTTGCAGACCATCCCGAAGGACTACTACGAAGCCGCCAAGATGGACGGTGCCAACGTGTTCCAGCGGTTCTGGACCATCACGTTGCCCCTGCTGCGACCGGCGATCGTGGTGGCGCTGCTGTTTCGCACGGTGGACGCGCTGCGCATGTTCGACTTCGCGTACGTGTTCTCCGGGTACTCGAACTCGCTGGCGACCCTGTCGGTGTACGCGCAGCGGTTCCTGGTCGCCGAACCACAACCGGGCTACGCCAACGCGCTGTCCACGGTCACGTTCGTCATCGTCATGCTCGTCGGCCTGACCTTCATCAGTCGGATGGGCCGCCACATGGTCGGTGACGTGGGGCGGAAGGAGAAGCGATGAGCGTCGTACAGAGCCAGGGGGCGACCCGCGCGGCCCACCGTCCCAAACGAGGCACCCCGCCGGCGGTGTCCGGCGCGCTCAAGCTGTTGGGTCTGCTGGTGGTGCTGACCTGGTGCCTGTTCCCGTTCCTGTGGATGGGGATGACCAGCCTGCGCACGGGATCGGTGGCGTTGACCGACCCGAACATCCTCAGCGGACCGTTCAGCCTCGGCAACTACCAGGAGGTCGTGAACCAGGGCTTCCTGTTCCCGCTGCGCAACTCGCTGATCGTGGCGTCGGTGACCACGCTGATCTGCATCCCGGTGGCCTCGCTCGCCGGGTACGCGCTGGCCCGGCTCCCGCTGGCCGGCAAGTTCGCGCTGTTGGCGGCCACGCTGGTGGCGACCCTGTTCCCACCGGTGGCCCTGGTCAACCCGCTGTACCAGATGTACCTGCAGCTCAACGAATGGTCCGGGATCAACCTGCTCAACTCCTACGCGGGCATGATCATCCCGTACGTGGCGTTGACCCTGCCACTGTCCATCTTCATCCTGACGACGTTCTTCGCGGGCATTCCCAAGGAGATCGAGGAGTCGGCCAAGGTCGATGGGGCCACGCCGTTCCAGGCGTTCTTGAGGGTGGTGGCGCCGTTGGCCGCGCCGGGCGTGGGGGCGGCGTCCATCCTCACGTTCGTCTACGCCACCAACGAGTTCCTGCTCGCCTTCTCGTTCGCCCCGCGAGACCTGAACGTGCAGACCGTCCCGGTGTTCGTGGGCACCTTCGAGAGGGTCGGCTACGAGAACCCGATCGGCCAGATCATGGCCGCCTCGGTGCTGGTGTCCGTCCCGCTCATCGTCTTCGCGCTCGTCCTGCAGCGCAGGATCGTGGCGGGATTGACCTCGGGGGCGGTGAAGGGCTGAGGCCGGGTCCGTTCGAACGACCGGTGCCCCGGGGGTCTCGTGTGGACCCGTCGGGGCGCCGTCGTGTGCGGGGTCAGGGGGACAGACAGGCGCGGGTCACGCGCAGGAGCTGCCCGCGCGGTTCCACCGCCTCGGGCCGCAGCAGTGCGTGCATGATGAGCCCGTCGGCGTAGGCCAGCAGGGTACGGGCGGCGGTGCGCGGCGCGGCGGCCCCCAGGTCGGTGAGGATCTCGACGACCAGGGTCCGGAGCAGGTCGTGCCCGCGGTTGAGGGAGGCGCGCACCTCCAGGTTGTGGGTGGCCTCCATCGACAGGGTGTAGCGGGCCACGGTCCGCCTCCGATGTGTGGTGGTCATCTCCGAGACGAACAGTGCCAGGGTGTCCACCAGGCCTTCGACGGTGCTCACCTCCAGGCCGTTCAGATCGGCCCAGTCCCCTCGGTCGAGTTCCTCCAGACGCTCCACGACCCCGCGCACGAGGGCGTCGCGGGTGCGGAAGTGGTTGGAGGTCGAACCCTTGGGCAGGCCGGCCTCGACGTCCACCTTGCCGTGGGTGAGGGCGTGCAGACCACGGGTCCCCAACAGTTCGATGGCGGCGTCGAGGGCACGGGCTCTTGTCCGGGACATGGCGACATACTACATTCGTAGTGAGGGGTTACTACGATCGTAGTGACCATGGGCCTCGAACGGACGGGGTGAGACCGATGCGCGCGACGGCGCTGGTGGTGGGCGGAGGGATCGCCGGGCTCGCGGTCGCCCGTGGACTGCTCGACGGCGGCTGGGAGGTGGAGGTGCGCGAGAGACTCGCCGGCCCGCCCGACATCGGCGGCGCCCTCGGCGTGTGGCCGGGCGCCATGGCCGCCCTGGACCGGCTCGGCCTGGCCGAGGAGGTCCGTGCCCGCGCCGAGTACCGGTCCGCGATGAGACTACGCCGCCCCGACGGCCGCGTGCTGATCGGCGCCCAGGGACGCGGTGGCCACCTGGTGTCCCGGTCCGCACTGCTCGACCTGCTGGTGACGGCGCTCCCAGATGGAACCGTGCGGTGGAACACCCCCGTGACGGTCGCCGACCTCGCCCCCGGCCGGGGCCACGACCTGGTGATCGGCGCCGACGGGATCCACAGCCTCGTCCGACGCACCGCCTTCTCCCACGCGAGCCCGCCGCGCCCGCTCGGCTCCGTCGCCTACCGGGGAACACGGCCCGGCGGGGTGGAGCAGGTGACCGAGGTCTGGGGCGGGCGCCGCATCTTCGGCATCACCCCGCTCGACGCCCACACCACCAACTGGTACGCGGCCCTGGACCGGCGCCTGCTCACGGAGGCCGAACTCGCCTCACGCGATCCGGCCGTCCACGCCGCGGTCCTGCGCCGTGAGTACGGCGGTTGGTACCCCGACGTCGCGCGGATCGTGTCCACCGTCGAGACCCACGGCGTGGACCGAAGGGCCCTGTACGACCTGCCGGCGTTCGGCCGCTACGCCAAGGGGCGCCACGCGCTCATCGGGGACGCCGCCCACGCCATGGCCCCCAACCTCGGCAGGGGCGCCTGCGAGTCCCTCATCGACGCCGCGGCCCTGAGTCGGGCCCTGACGGAGGAACCCTCGCTCGGGCGGGCGCTGGCCCGCTACGACCGCGCTCGCCGAGGACCCACCCGCCGGATCGTGGCCGCCTCCCGGATGGTGAACCGGATCGCCGTCACGACCGGGGCGCCGCGTGTGCGTCGGGGCACCGCACGGTGACTCGGTTCGGGGACGCTCCGGCGGCCACCCGCCCGTCGGGGCCGGATCGCTCACGGCCGCGTTCCTCGGTCTGCGCGATGTGCAGGGCCGCGACCAGATCCTGGTACAAGGTGTCCCGTTCCAACAATTCCCGGTGCGTGCCCTGGGCGCGGATCCGGCCGTCCTCCAGAAGAAGGATGCGGTCGGCGTGGATGACCGTGGACAGTCGGTGCGCGATGGTCACCACGGCGCCACGGTCGGCCTGACGGCGGACGCTCTCGGTGATGGCGGCCTCGGTGATCGCGTCCACCTGAGAGGTCGCCTCGTCCAACAGCAGTACGTCCGGGGAACCCAACAGGGCCCTGGCCAGG
>NZ_DYZD01000105.1 GCF_020741345.1 Nocardiopsis listeri | reverse complement strand
CGTTTCCGTGGCCAACGCGTCGAGCTCGTCGAAGGCGTAGGCCGATTCGGCGTGCAACTCGTGATCGAGGCCGTTGGTCTCGACCTCCTCGGGGAGACGGAACCCGATGATGAGGTCGATCACCTTCGCGATGACCCAGGTGACGACGAAGGTGTAGATCGTGACGCCGAGGACCGAGATGGTCTGGGCGACCAGGAGGCCCGCGCCGCCACCGGTGAACAGACCGGCGTCACCGCCGCCGGGCACCGCCGAGGAGGCGAAGAACCCGAGGGCCAGGCAGCCGATCACGCCACCGACCATGTGGAGCCCGACCACGTCCAGGGCGTCGTCGTACTTGAACCGGAACTTGAGGCTGATGGCGTAGGCGCACACGGCACCGGACAGGGCGCCGACCAGGATCGCGCCGATCGGGGTGACGTTGGCCGCCGAGGGGGTGATCGCGACCAGACCGGCGATGGCTCCGGAGGCGAACCCGAGGGCGCTGACCCTGCCGTAGCGCAGGCGCTCGACGAGCATCCACGCGGCGGTGGCGGCGGCGGTGGCGACCTGGGTGTTGACCAGGGCCAGGGCGGCCTGTTCGTTGGCGGCGTAGGCGGAACCGCCATTGAAGCCGAACCAGCCGAACCACAGGAGCGCGACGCCCAGCAGGACGAACGGCAGGTTGTGCGGGCGAGTCGATTCCGAGCCGAAGCCCTTGCGGCGGCCCAGGACCAGGACCAGCGCGAGCGCCGCGGCACCGGCGTTGATGTGGACGGCGGTTCCGCCGGCGAAGTCGATGACCTCGGGCAGCCCGGTCCACTCGTGCATGCTCGCGACCCAACCGCCGCCCCAGACCCAGTGGGCGACGGGGAAGTAGACCAGCAGCGCCCACACCGGGGCGAAGAGCAACCAGGCGCCGAACTTGGCGCGGTCGGCGATGGCCCCGCTGATCAGCGCCACGGTGATGACCGCGAACATCAGCTGGAAGCCGGCGTCGACGAGCAGCGGGTATCCGCCCTCACCACCGGCGGCCGGCTCGACCTCGGTCATGATGTCGGTCAGGCCGACGTGGTCGAAGCCGCCGATGAACAGTTCCAGGGCTCCGTAGCCGGGAGCGTAGGTCAGCGAGTGCCCGATGAGCACCCACAGGACGCTGACGATCGCGATGCTGCTGAAACTCATGAGCATCATGTTGAGGACGCTCTTCGCCCGCGACATGCCTCCGTAGAAGAACGCCAGGCCCGGGGTCATGAGCATCACCAGCGCGGCGCTCATCAGCAGCCACGCGGTGTTACCGGTGTCGATCATTTGGTCGCCTCCATGGGATGGACGGGGGAGGTCGTCTTTCGACGAGGGCGCCGGTCGGCGAGCGCGTCTTCGGGCCCGTCTCGGATCACCACGGCGACAACCGTCCATCTTCGGTGTTTCCCACCGGAGCCCCATGCGTTGCGCGGGCGTAAAAGGACCGGGGACGGTGTTACGTATCCGTGAAGCGGAACGCGAAGAGGCCGGCGCACCCGCGGGTGCGCCGGCCTCTTCGGTGGGTTCGTGGGGCCGGGGACTCAGCCCAGGATCGCGTCCACGAAGACCTCGGGGTCGAAGGGCGCCAGGTCGTCGGGGCCCTCGCCCAACCCGACGAGTTTGACCGGGACGCCCAGCTCACGCTGGACCTGGACGATGATGCCGCCCTTGGCGGTGCCGTCGAGCTTGGTCAGGGCGATGCCGGTGACGTTCACGACCTCGGCGAACACCCGCGCCTGGCGCAGGCCGTTCTGTCCGGTGGTCGCGTCCAGGACGAGGAGGACCTCGTCGACCTGGGACTTCTTCTCCACCACTCGCTTGACCTTGCCGAGCTCGTCCATGAGGCCGGTCTTGGTGTGCAAACGTCCGGCCGTGTCGATGATGACGGTGTCGGCCCCGTCCTCGACCCCACGGGCGACCGCGTCGAAGGCGACACTGGCGGGGTCGGCGCCCTCCTCCTTGCGCACGACCGGGGCGCCCACCCGGGAACCCCAGGTCTGGAGCTGTTCGGCGGCGGCCGCGCGGAAGGTGTCGGCGGCGCCCAGGACCACGCTGCGACCGTCTCCGACCAGGACGCGGGCGAGCTTGCCGGTGGTGGTCGTCTTGCCGGTTCCGTTGACACCGACGACCATGACCACGGCCGGGCGGCCGCCGTGCGGCGCGGTGCGCACGACCCGGTCGGTGTCGGCGCCGATCTGTTCGAGGAGCTCGTCGCGGAGCAGGCCCCGCACCTCCTCGGTGTCACGGGTGCCGAGCACCTTGACCCGGGTGCGCAGGTTCTCCACGATCTGGGTGGCCGAAGTCACACCGATGTCGGCGGTGATCAGCGTGTCCTCGATCTCCTCCCAGGTGTCCTCGTCGAGGTTCTTGGCGGAGAGCAGGTTGAGCAGCCCCTGGCCGAGGGAGTTCTGGGAGCGGGCCAGTCGGGCCCGCAGGCGGACCATGCGTCCCGCCGACGGGGGTGGGGTCTCGATCTCGGGTTCGGCGGGGGCGGCCGGGGCCTCGGGTTCGGCCTCCTCCGCCGGAGGCGCGTGGGCGGGGGGTGTGCGTACCGTCCCCTCGTCCCGTTCCCGATCCTCCTCCGGCGCGGGCGCCTTG
>NZ_DYZD01000104.1 GCF_020741345.1 Nocardiopsis listeri | reverse complement strand
TGGACGCGCCGTCCTGATTGACCGCACTGCCCCGCACCAGACCCAGCACACGATGCCCCCGCTCACGCGCACGAGACAGCGGTTCGACCACGAGAGTGCCCACACCCTCACCCCAGCCGGTGCCGTCGGCCTCGGTGGAGAACGCCTTGCAACGCCCATCGCGCGCGAGCCCGCCCTGGCGGCTGAAGTCGGTGAAGGCGACCGGTGTCGACATCACCATCGATCCCGACACCAGTGCCATCGAGCACTCGCCCTTGCGCAACGCCTGCGTGGCCAGGTGCAGCGCGACCAACGACGACGAACACGCCGTGTCCACGGTGATCGCCGGCCCCTCGAACCCGAAGACGTAGGACACCCGACCGGAGGCGATGCTCCCCGACCCACCGGCGCCGGTATAGCCCTCCAGGTCCTCGGGGATGTCCAGTTCCCGTCTGGTGTAGTCCTGGTACATCACCCCCGTGAAGACCCCGGTGTCGCTCCCACGCAGTCCATGCGCGTTCAACCCGGCGTCCTCCAGTGCCTCCCAGGAGGTCTCCAGCAGCAACCGCTGCTGCGGGTCCATCGCCATGGCCTCCCGGGGGGAGATACCGAAGAACCCGGGTTCGAACTCGTACGCGGTGTCGATGAACCCTCCCTCACGGCAGTAGGAGCTGCCGGGGGTCACCCCCTCGGGGTCGTAGAGGGACTCGACGTCCCATCCACGGTCCTCCGGGAAGGGGGCGATGGCGTCTCGCCCCTCGTCCACCAGATCCCACAGTTCTCCGGGTGTGGTGACCCCACCGGGGAAGCGGCAGGCCATACCGACGATGGCCATGGGTTCGTTCCGCTCCTCCCGCTCCTTCTTGAGCTGTTCGCGAGTGCGGTGGAGGTCGGCCGCGACCTTCTTGAGGTAGCTACGAAGTTTCTCTTCACTCATCTTCGACACCGAGTTCCTGGTCGATAAAGGCGAACATCTCGTCATCACTCGCGGACTCGATCCGGGAAACCACGCCCGACTCCTCGTCGTTCTCGGGCTCCACGTCGAGAACAGCCCGCAACCGGGTCCGCAACCGCTCTCGTGCGGATTCGTCCTCGGCGATCTCCCGGATCTGGCGTTCCAGGGAGTCGAGACGGTCACGCAGGGCCGCGTCCGGGTCCGGCATGAGTTCCTCGTACAGGTGGTCCGCGATACCCAGAACGGTGGGGTAGTCGAAGAGCAGCGTCACGGGGAGGCGAAGCCCGGTCGCCTTCCCCAGGCGATTACGGAGCTCGACCGCCGTGAGCGAGTCGAACCCGATGTCGAGGAGCCCTCGGTCCGGGTCGACCGCATCGGCGCCGGAATAGCCCAGCACCGTCGCCGCGGTCTGCCCGACCAGGCCCCGCAACAGTTCCCGACGCTGCTCGTCCGCCATCGCCGCCAGCCGCTCCGGCAGAGGGGCCGTACCCGAACCGGGTTCCTCGTCAGCTGCGGCCGCGACCGGAAGCGCCCTACTCGAACGGGGGACGAGGTCGCGAAGGATCGGCAGAAGGAAACCGTCCGATTCGGCGTCCCGCAGCTGACGGGAGGCGAACTTGGCCGCCGCCACGAACGCCGCGCCCGAGGCCAAAGACGAGTCGAAGAGCTCCAGGGCCTCGTCGGTCCGCAGAACCTCGATACCGGACCGCGAGACCCTCTTGCGGTCCGCGTCGCTCAGCTTGGCGGTCATCTCGCTGTCCTCGCCCCAAACACCCCAGGCCACCGAGGTCGCCGGAGCGCCCTCGCTCCGCAGTCGCGAGGCCAACGCGTCCAACGCGGAGTTGGCCGCCGAGTAGGCTCCCTGCCCGGCCCCGCCAAGGGTCCCCGACACCGAGGAGAAGAGCACGAAGGCCGACGGCTTGAGGTCCTTGACCTGGTGCCACAGGGTCACCGCGCCATCGAGCTTCGGTGCGAGGACGTGCGCGATCCGATCGGGGTCGAGTCCGGAGACGACACCGTCGTCCAGCAGGCCCGCCGCGTGGACCACCGCCTTGAGCGGGAGTTCCGCGGGAACCTCTTCGAGCGCCGCCGCCACCGAGTGGGCGTCCGTCACGTCGCAGGAGACGACGCGTACCTGCACCCCCTCGGCCCCGAGCTCGTCGGCGAGCTCGGCCATGCCGGGGGCTTCGGCACCCCTTCGTCCCGCGAGGACGAGTCCGCGTACGCCATGTCGTTCGACCAGGTGTCGCGCGACCAGGCCGCCCAGTGTCCCCGTGGCCCCGGTGACCAGGACCGTGCCGTCCAGTGCCGGTGTCTCGGACGAGTCGCTCTCGACCGACCGCGTGAGTCTGCGGGCCCGCGGTTCTCCCTCCCACACCAGGAGTTCGGTCTCCCGGTCCAACAGGTCGAGGGCGGGGGACATCGTGGCCGGATCGTCGGTGAAGACCAACCCGAAACGGCCCGGGTGTTCGTTCTGGGCCGCACGGACCAGACCTCTCACCGCCGCGGTGACGATGTCGTCATCGACCGCTTCGATGGTCGGGACCGTGACGGCGAAGACGAGCCGGGAGTCGGCGTACCTCTCGTCCGCGATCCAGGTCCGAAGGAGTTCGAGAGCGCTCGCGGTGGCGGCCCTGGCAGCGGCCGGAGCCTCCGTGAGATCGCCCTCCCAGGTCCGTAGGGGGACCACCACCGTCGATGGGATCGGGGCGGACAACGCACCCAGTGCGTCCGCTCCGGCTCCGGGGTCCAAGCGCACGGTCGCGCCGGCCGGGCCGTCGGAGGGTTCGGTCGTGGTCGGTTCGGTTCGTGTCCAGGACAAGCCGTACAACGGCCCACCACCCGACACCAACCCACCAGCCGGCCGCAACACCAACTCATCGACCGACA
>NZ_DYZD01000103.1 GCF_020741345.1 Nocardiopsis listeri | reverse complement strand
CCACTCGTGCTTGACCTCGATCCACGAGACCACGTAGTCGCAGTGCGAGGACTCCAGAGGCGGCAGCCAGTCCGACGGGTCGGCGTCGCCCTTGGAACGGTTGGTCGAGGCGCTCACGGCCCACAGCTGGGTGGTGTCCAGGTCGTTGGCGAAACGTCCGCGGTCCTCGGTCGACCACTCGTGGGCGCCCGACCGCCACCCCTCCTTCAGGGCGACCATGTGGTCGATGTCCAGATCCTGCGCGTCGTCGAAGGTCTCACCGTCATAGGCGCTGTACCAGCTGCCGGAGGTCGACCGGCAGTCCTCGTCGGTCTCCACACCCTCGCCGTCGCGCTTCAACACGATCTCGCGCGTGGAGCAGCCGTCCTGTTCACTCCAGTGCGGGAACAACGACCGGTCGTAGCCGCCGGGGTCGTTCTCCTCCTCGACACGGATCTCCTCGATGCGCTCACGGGCCTGGTCGACGTCGGAGGCCGAGATGTCGCCGGGGGCGCCCTGTGGCTCGCCGGGGGTGCCTCCGATTTCGAGGTCGATCACCCCCAACTGCTGCAACACCACGACCACGACCACGACCACACCGACCAGCGTGCTGACGAGGGCCGCCAGTTTGGACTTCGGCTTCCGACCCCTGGGGGAGGACTGCTTCGACATGCGGGAGACTCCAACATCTGTGCTCCCCGACCAGCGAGGAGAAGGTCACGACCACTCCAAGCTTGGACCATCGAGGAGTCTTGGAGAACTCGGATACGGGCTCAACCGAGGAGATCGAAGGCGAACGACCCCACCAGAAGGATTGCCACACCGGCGCTGTGGCCCCATGCCCGCACCCGCCGGGGTTCCTCGCGCAAGGTCCGCCAGGCGTACGCTCCCGCACCGGCCAGGACCAGAAGGCCCTCGACAAGGGCGGCCACCGTCGGCGCCTCCCAGAGCCCCGCCCCCATGAGTGGAAGTGCGCCGATGTCGCCGGGCAGGAACGGCATGTCGGGCCGATGCACCAACAGGTCGGGCAGCTGCGTGGCGACCAACAACGCCGCCAACGGGATGTCCGGCCGCCGGGCCTTCGCGAGTCCCGCCACCTCGAAGTGTCCAGCGAACATCAGGTCCCCTCCGTCCGCGGCCACTGTTCGAGGACCCGGACGAAGCCGTCCACCAGCAATGTGTAACTCTCGTCCAGGCTCTCGGGCATCTGGAACCCGCCGTGCGCCTCCAGGTCGATGAACCCGTGCAGGGCACTGCGCAGCGCCCTGATGACATGCACCACGTGGTCCTCGGGGATGTCGAACCCCCGCAGGACCGAGGCGATGACCTCGACCGGGCGGGCGAACGCCGCGTAGGTCTCGGGTTCCTCCGGTGGCGGGGCCTCCCGCTGCAACGCGGTGTAGCGCCCGGGGTGATCGTGCGCGTAGGTCCGAAAGGCGGTGAAGAGCGCGCGTACGGCCGCGCCACGGGAGAGACCGACCGCGGCCGCGCTCAGCCGTTCGGTCAGGTCGGCCACGGCCGCCAGCGCCACCCGGCGACGCAGTTCGTCCAATCCCGGCACGTGCTTGTAGAGGCTGGGGGTGGCCACACCCAGGCGTTTGGCCAGCGCGGCCAACGAGAGCGCTTCGTACCCCTGTTCGTCGCACAGCCGGGACGCCTCGGTCACGACCACCTCCGGGGTGAGACCGGCCCTAGGCATCGGCGGCCACCCTCTCGATCAGGTCCACCAGGACGGGGGCGACCACGTCCGGTCGCTGGGCCTGGGCGTAGTGACCGCAGTCGGGCACCATCACCGACCGGCCGCCCACCACCGAGGACACCCATCGAGCCTCGGCGTGCGGGTCCTTCCAGTCGGGGTCCCGCTCGCCCATGATGACGACCGCCTCGGCCGTCATCCCTTCGGTGGTGTCGACGTTCTCGTTCTGCGCGTTGATGGTCGCCACGATCGCCCGGAACCGTTCCTTGGGGCGCAGCATCCGCAGGACGCGTTCCTTCTGTTCGTCGTGGCCCTTCGGGGTGCGTCCGGTGTGCAGTCGGTCGTACCAGAAGGTGAGGGCGCGGGGCGCCCACGGGCGGGTGAGCAGGATCCGCATCATGACGCGGGTCGGTGGGTCGAGGGCGGGCTGTCGCAGGAACGGGCCGAGCAGGGCGATGCCGGCGACCAGGTCCGGTCGGTCTATGGCGGCGATGGTGACCGCGGCGGCGCCCATGGAGTTACCGACCATGACCACTCGTTCCCCGCCCAGCTCCTCGGCCAGGGCGATCGCGTCGCTCGCGGCGGCGCGGCTGTCGTGGGCGGTGAAGGTGGTGTCGCTGTCCCCGTGGCCGCGCAGGTCCATGACGGCGACCCGGTACCCGGCGGCTGCCAGGGCCCGACCGACGAAGCGGAAGGACGCGCGATGGTCGAACATGCCCGGGACACAGACCACGAGGGCCCCGTCGTCCCCGTCGTAGAGGTCGTAGGCGATCCGTCCCTCGGGGCGCTCCAGGTGGTGCATGGTCGGCTCTCCCTCATGTTGGCTATTGCCATTAACCTAAAAGCTATTGCTATTAGCCTCGGCGGTCAAGGGGTACTTCGAGCGGGTTTCGGGCGGGGCATGGTGGGGTGGTCGGGGTGCGGCCCGCTAGCGTGACCCGTGACGGAAAACCGGGTGAGGCACCCGGCGAGTCGACCTAGACTGCTAGGCAGATCGGGCCGTGGGCCCGCCTATCCGACAGAGAGCTACACAGTGATCGACATCATCGACGAACTCCAGTGGCGCGGACTCATCGCGCAAACGACCGACCTTGACGCACTCCGCAAGGCGCTGGCCGATGGTCCGATCACCCTCTATTGCGGATTCGACCCGACCGCGGGGAGCCTGCACGTCGGTCACCTCACCCAGGCGCTCACCCTGGCCCGTTTCCAGCGGGCCGGACACCGACCCATCGCCCTCGTCGGCGGCGGCACCGGACTCATCGGGGACCCCAAGCCCAGCGCCGAGCGGCAGATGAACTCCGTGGAGACGGTCCGGGAGTGGGTCGGAAACCTCGCCGGTCAGCTGTCGTCCTTCCTGCGCTTCACCCCGGAGGGGGAGCAGGCCGGCCCCACCGACGCGATCCTGGCCGACAACGGGGACTGGCTCGGTCAGATCAACGCCATCGAGTTGCTCCGCGACGTCGGCAAGCACTTCAGCATCAACCAGATGCTGGCCCGCGAGACGGTCAAGAGCCGTCTGGACGGTGAGGGCATGAGCTACACCGAGTTCAGCTACGTGTTGCTCCAGTCCTACGACTACGTGCAGCTCTACCGCCGCTACGGCTGCGTCCTGCAGACCGGCGGATCCGACCAGTGGGGCAACATCACCGCCGGTCTGGACCTGGTCCGTCGGATCGAGGGCAACGAGCCGCACGGGCCCGCCCACGCCCTCACCACGAACCTGCTGACCAAGGCCGACGGCACCAAGTTCGGCAAGACCGAGTCCGGCACCGTCTGGCTCGACCCCGAACTCACCTCGCCGTACGCCTTCTACCAATTCTGGTTCAACGCCGACGACCGCGACGTGGCCCGTTACCTCAAGGTGTTCACCTTCCTGTCCCAGGAGGAGATCGCCGACCTGGAGCGCCAGACTGAGGAGCGTCCCCAGGCCCGTGCGGCCCAGCGCACCCTCGCCGAACTGCTCACCACGCTGGTCCACGGCGAGGAGGAGACCCGCAAGGTCAAGGAGGCCAGCCTGGCCCTCTTCGGTCGTGCCGACCTCTCCGAGCTGGACGCGCGCACCCTGGACTCGGCGCTGTCCGAGGTGCCCAAGGCCGAAGTGGAAGGACCGGTCGCCGACCTGCTCGTCACCGACCTGTTCGCACAGAGC
>NZ_DYZD01000102.1 GCF_020741345.1 Nocardiopsis listeri | reverse complement strand
GTACCGAGGGCAAGCTGGGCGGTCGCGCCAGCGTCAAGGGCGTCTCCGGCATCTGGAACGACCTCACCGAGAACGTCAACTCGATGTCGCACAACCTGACCACTCAGGTGCGCAACATCTCCGAGGTGACGACGGCGGTCGCCGCCGGTGACCTCACCAAGAAGATCGACGTCAACGCCCAGGGCGAGATCCTCGAAGTCAAGACCACCGTGAACACCATGGTCGACCAGCTGTCGGCCTTCGCCACGGAGGTCACGCGTGTGGCCCACGAGGTGGGCAGCCTCGGGCAGCTGGGCGGTCAGGCCAAGGTCGAGGGCGTCACCGGAACGTGGAAGCAGCTCACCGACAGCGTCAACGAGCTGGCCGGCAACCTCACCACCCAGGTGCGAGCCATCGCCGGAGTCGCCAACGCCGTGGCCAAGGGCGACCTGACCCGCAACATCCAGGTCGACACCCGCGGCGAGATGGAAGAGCTCAAGGCCAACATCAACCTGATGGTGTCCAACCTGCGCGAGACCACCTCGGTGCAGCGCGACGCCGACTGGCTCAAGTCCAACCTCGCCCGCATCTCCGGACACATCCAGGGACACCGGGACCTCGACGAGCTGGCCCGCCTCATCATGAACGAGGTCACGCCGCTCATCGGTGCCCAGCACGGCGCCTGCTACCTGCCCGAGGACCAGGACCACGAGGGCGTCTTCCGGCTCTACGCGGGCTTCGGCTTCCAACCCACCGAACAGCGGCGACGCATCGTCAAGGGCCAAGGGCTGGCGGGTGAGGCGCTCGCCCAGCAGACCGAACAGCACGTCAGCAACATCCCGGCCGGGTACGTCAACATCGAGTCGGGGCTCGGAGACGCCGTCCCCAACCACCTGTACATCGTCCCGATCGTCACCGAGGGCCGTTCCCTGGGCGTCGTGGAGTTCGCCTCCTTCGAGGAGTTCCGCGAGATCCACAAGAACTTCCTGCGCCAGCTGGTCTCACTGCTGGGCACCACGATCAACACGATCCTGGCCAACAACCGCACCGAGCTGCTGCTCGAACAGTCCCAGCAGCTCACCAGCCAGCTGCGCGAACGCTCCAACGAACTCCAGCGCCAGCAGGAGGAGCTGCGCGGCATGAACGCGGAGCTGCGGCAGAAGGCCACCCAGCTGGCCAACCAGAATCGTGCGATCGAGCTGCAGAACCAGCAGATCCAGCGTTCCCGGAACGCGTTGGAGGAGCGCGCGCACCAGCTGCAGGTCTCGTCAAAGTACAAGTCCGAGTTCCTGGCGAATATGTCGCACGAGTTGCGCACGCCGCTCAACAGCCTGCTCATCCTGGCCCGTCTGCTCGCCGACAACGCCGAGCAGAACCTCACGCCCAAGCAGGTCGAGTTCGCCCAGACCATCCACAAGGCCGGCAGCGACCTGCTGCTGCTCATCGACGAGATCCTCGACCTGTCGAAGGTGGAGGCGGGCCGCGCCGAGGTGCAGCCCAGCGAGGTGTCCATCGCCCAGCTCGTCGACTACGTGGAGGCCACCTTCCGGCCGGTCACCGGCGAACAGGGGCTGGCCTTCGCGGTGGACGTGTCCCCGGACATCCCCGAGACCCTGTGGACCGACGAGCAGCGGCTCCAGCAGATCCTGCGCAACCTGCTCTCCAACGCCGTCAAGTTCACCTCGCAGGGCGAGGTACGGCTGCTCATCGAACCGGCCTGGGCACTGGAGGACACCGACCTCGACATGTTCGTCGAGAACGAGGAGGTCATCGCCTTCACGGTCGCCGACACCGGCATCGGTATCGCCGAGGACAAGCTCCAGGTGATCTTCGAGGCCTTCCACCAGGGTGACGGTGGGACCTCGCGACGCTTCGGCGGCACCGGCCTGGGCCTGTCCATCAGCCGCAACTTCGCCCGACTGCTCGGCGGTGAGATCCGGGTGCAGAGCATCTCCGGCCAGGGCTCCACCTTCACCCTGCTGCTGCCGGTGCGCCTGCCCGAGGACGCCGGGGAGGTCGTGGAACAGCCCCCGGCCCTGACCACGCCGCCCGCGCTGGAACAGGGACCGAACTCCCAGGACCCGCTCGGCGACGACGAACTCGACCTGCCCGACGAGGACTTCGACGCCGTGGTCGCGGCCCTGACCGATTCGAGTGAACCCGAGGAACCGCTGCCCATGGTGCAGGTCCTCAAGAGCACCGAACCCGAGGAACAGGGCGGGGAGGAACAGGTCGAGGCCCGCCCCGACCCCGAGCGCCGGGCGATCCTGGCGGGGCAGCGCGTGCTCATCGTCGACGACGACGTGCGCAACGTGTTCGCGTTGACCAGCGCCCTGGAAGCACAAGGGCTGGAGGTCCTGTACGCCGACAACGGTCACTCCGGCATCGAGAAGTTGGAGGCCAACGAGGACATCTCACTCGTCCTGATGGACGTGATGATGCCGGAGCTGGACGGTAACCAGACCACCCAGCGCATCCGTGAGATGCCCCAGTTCGCCGACCTGCCGATCATCTCGCTGACCGCCAAGGCCATGCAGGGCGACCGGGAGCGCAGTCTGGCGGCCGGTGCCACCGACTACGTCACCAAACCGGTCGACCTGGACCACCTGTTGGACGTGATGCGTCGTTGGCTCACCGCCGACCCGGAGGAGACCCGGGCGGGCGCCGCGGCCGACGATCGCCCTGGTGACACGAACGGTTCCGCCGACGTGCACAATGGCGACACAGGCCACGACGACGCCGGGGAGACCGGCGATGACGGCAACACCCCACCGCACGACTCGGAGTAAGAAGCAGTGACTCAGAAGGCCAACATCCTTCTCGTCGACGACCGGGACGAGAACCTCATCGCGCTGGAGGCGGCCCTCACCTCCCTCGACCAGAACCTGGTGCGGGCCAACTCCGGCGAGGAGGCGCTGAAGCACCTTCTGGGCACGGACTTCGCCGTGATCCTGCTCGACGTGATCATGCCGGGCATGGACGGGTTCGAGACCGCCGCGCACATCAAGCAGCGGGAGAAGACCAAGGATGTGCCGATCATCTTCCTGACCGCCCAGGAAGTCGATCGGCACCAGGTGTTCCGTGGTTACTCCTCGCGCGCGGTGGACTTCCTCATCAAGCCGTTCGACCCGTGGGTACTGCGCTCCAAGGTCGAGGTGTTCGTCGAACTGCACCAGCTCAAGGCGCAGATGCGAGAACAGGCCCGCTCGCTGCAACGGGTGCTCGGCCAGGAGACCGGCGAACCCGGCAAGGTGCTCGTAGAGCAGCTCGCCCAGCGTTCCCGTCAGGTCCAGTCGGACCTGGCCGACCTGCGCGAACACATCGTCGGCAACTACCAGGAGATCGATCAGCCGCTGGTGGACGCCGTCCGCCGGGTGGACCGTTCGGCCTCCCGCCTGTCCACGCTGGTCGACACCCTGCACGGTCCCGAGGAGTGACAGTGTTCGCCTTGCGCCTCCGCCGGCGCTTTGGCGTGTTCGGGTGTTTGGGAGTCGGGAATGGGTTGCAGGAGACGCTGTGGCACCCACGGTGTGATGGCTCGTTCCTCGCAATCCCACCTCCGGCACCTCCAGAACCCTGACGGCGCCCGAACGATAACCCCTCGTGGCCGATCAGAGTGGTCGAGGCGGCAGGGCCAGCCCGATGTGTTCGCCGATCTCCTCGATCAGGCCGAGGTCGGCCAGGCGGAAACTGCCCCGGTTGCTGCGTCGGATCAGGGTGAGCGCGCCCCGCACGCCCCGGCTGCCGCGCAGCGGAACCGACAGCAGAGAACCGGCGCCCAACACCGCCAGGACAGGGGCGCCGGCGCCCATGCTGCCCAGCACCGTCTCGTCCTCGATCAGTGGGAACAGCAACGACTGGCCGCGACCGAGGACCTCTCCGGGGATGTCGGAGTCGCTCGGGGGTAGCGCGGCCACCTCGTCGCGTTGGCCCTCGGGGGCGTCGGCCGGTCCGACGACGGCGGCGCGGCGGGCGGCCTCGGGGCCCTCGGGCAGGTCGCAGACGTCGATGATCACCCAGTCCGCGTAGGAGTCGGCCAGCAGGTCCGCGGCGTCGGCGAGCGCCAGGGCCTTGGTGGGGGCGGCATCGCGCAGCAGTAGACGGGTCATCCGGGTCAGCACGTCCAGGCGGCGGGCGGCGAGCACGACCACCTGATCCTCCACCTCCGGTTCCAACGGCGAGGGACCGTCCTCGTCGGCGCCGTTCATCGGTGGCGACATCGCCACCAGGACCAGGGGTTGGGCCTCGGTGGGCAGCTCCAACCGCGTCAGGGTCAGGTGCACGTCCTCGGCCCACCCGCGCTGTGCCAGCCGCGACTCCAGGGACGCGGGACCGTCACCCCGCAGTACCGCGGCCAGCCACGACTGCATCGCCGCGCGCTTGCGCAGGTCGACGAAGTGGGCGAAGGGCTTGCCTGTGACATAGCCGGGGGCGCCGCCCAGCTGCTCGGCGCCCGCGTTGTTGATCCGACGGATGTAGCCGTCATGGTCCAGTAGCACCACGGGCACGCTGAGTTCGTTGAACATCGCACGCAACAGGACACGGTCGTTGTCGTCGCCGCTGCGGCGGGGTTCGGCGGGTCCGCTGAGGGCGCGGGCCAGTTCTGCGCCCGCGTCGCCGAGCAGGCGTTCGGCGTAATCCAGCTCGGCGAGGGCGGCCTCCGCGGTACCCCCGGCGTCGTCCGGGTAGGTGGTATGAGTGTTGCGCAACGCCGCGACACGTTCACTCAGCGCGTTGATCTCGCGTTGCAGATCGGCGAGGTTGTCCGACACGCTCACGGTCTCCCGGTGGTCTTCGAGGGCGGGTGAGGACTTGCCGGAACGGTCCGGTGTCCGGTCGAGGCTTTTTCGAAGGTTACCTTTGGTGCGGGAGAGGGGCACGAGTCGAGGAGGTTCGCACGGTGTGGATCGAACACCTCGCCCGTGACATCGGCGCGCTCGGGCAGGAGGAGAACACCACCCCTGAACGCGCGCTGGACCAGATGAGTCGGGCCGCGGCGCTGAGCGTCCCCGGTTGTTCGGCGGCGCTCGTGGTGCTGTGGCGCGAGGTGGTCGGCCCCGACGGGTCCCGCCGCCACGTGGTCACCGACTACGGGGCCTCCCACTCCGACCTGTCCGAGGCCCTGGAACACCAGTACACGACCGACCAGGGGCCCACCGTCGAGGCGGTCCGCGAGATGAGCCAGGTCCGGGTGTCCGACGTGCTGCGCGAACAGCGCTGGCCCCGGTACACGAGCATGGCGGTCCAGTGCGGCGACCGCTCCTCCATCACCCAGCCCAGCGCCCTGCCCGGGGACGGCGACGAGGACCGTGTGCTCACCTTCGGGGTGCACTCCGGCCGCGCGGACGCCTTCGACGAGGGGGTCGGACCCGAACTCACCGCGCTGCTGGCCGAGCACTCGGCGATGGCCCTGCACACGGCCTTCAGGCAGACGGACGCCGCCCGGGAGTCCGCGCACATGCGTCGGGCCATGTCGGCGCGTACGGTGATCGACCAGGCCAAGGGGATCATCATGCACGCCCGGGGCTGCGACGCCGACGCCGCCTTCGCGGCCCTGCGGGAGGTGGCCCAGCGCAACCGCAAGCGGGTGGTGGACGTGGCCCGGGATCTCGTCGCGGAGAACACGGGTCCACAACCGCGCATGCGTCGCAATGGTGCGGATGGACGCTGAACCGGGACGTAAGCGGTCAATGGTGAACCGGGTCCGCACGTATGTGCGATGAACATGGTGGTACCCCGGTGAAAGACCTGGCAACAAGACCGCGGTGAGTCCGGAGCGTGACCGGAACGCGTCATGATGAGGGTTCGGGACCGTCGTGGCGCGCGACGGCGGTCGGCCCGCCTCACGGCGGGGCCGGGACCCACCCGGCGCAGTGAACGACAAGGAGACCGACCGTGACGTCAGACATCTCGATTCGCCGCGAGGATGGCGTCGCCGTCGTGACGCCCGCCGGTGAGATGGACGCGGTCACGTCCCCGGCACTGGCCGAGGCGTTGGACGAGGTCCTCGGCGACACCCCCAAAGGGGTGGTGGTGAACCTGGCCAAGGTCGGGTTCTGTGACTCCCGGTGCATCGGGGTACTCGTCGCGGCGTTCCGCCAGGCCCGAGACCTGGACGTCGGTTTCATCGTCACCGAGCCCCAGCAGCAGGTCAACCGGTTGTTCGTGATAGCGGGGATCGACCAGGTCATCCCGATAGGCGCCGGCACCGGCGACGCGGTCTCCGAACTCGGCGGCTGAACCGCGGACCGTGGGCCACCGTTCTCAAGGGCCGACCGGCGTGGTGCGCACGTCCTCTCCGGTCCGCGCCTCCTCGGCCTCCTCCCGGCCGATGACGGGATCCACGAAGTGCAACCGCACCAGCGACCCCGACTCGTCCCCGCAGATCTCCATGTAGTCGCAGATCTGCCGGGTGATCCACAGCCCGTATCCGCGGGGGCGCAGGCCATCGGCGGGGCGGTACCCCGTCAAGGGGTCACAGAGCCCGCCGCGTTCGTCGAAGACGTCGCACACCCACCGGTCGGGACCGCGCCACATCTGCACGGTCCCCTTGCCCGCCCCGTGCTCCAGCACGTTGGCCGCGAGCTCGTTGACCGCCACCACCAGACCGTCCACCCGGTCCCGGGGAAGGTCCAGGGCGCGCGCCAAGGAGTCGAGGTCGTCTCGCAGCCGCGGCAGGGACTGTTCGATCTCCAGACGGTGCACCGGGCTCGTCACCGGTAGCGGCTCCGGAGCCGGGCGTCGACGGCCGAACGCAGCGGTGCCCAGGTAGGCCGGGTTGGTGCACGGCCCCTCACCACCCACCAGGACGGGGTGGGTGGCCAGGATCGCCGAACGCGCGCCCGGGGGCAGCCCCCGCTCGTCGTGGACGCACAGCACGCGCATGCGCGTCGGCGCGAGCGCGGTGCTCAGCACCGACTCCATCCGGTGCCACTCGCGGTTCTCCATCGTCCCGTCCGCGGGCACGGGCGGTTGGCCCACCACCGTGACCGAGTCGTGCGCCAGGGACATGCGGTGCAGGGCCGCCAGCGTGCGGCCAGGGGCGTCGTAGAGGGTGTCACGGTCGACGACGCGCACCCGGCCGCGCTCCTGGGGGGTGAGCCCGTCGAGAAGCGCGGCCGGATCCGCTACGGCCAGGACGGTGTGGCCGTCTTCGCGTACCGCGGTGCGAAGCCGCTCCCGTACCACCTCGTGGAACCGTCTCTCCCTGCGGTAGAGCAGCCCCTGGTGTTCGAAGGTCATCGGTGGGGGTGGACCGCTCAGTGGG
>NZ_DYZD01000101.1 GCF_020741345.1 Nocardiopsis listeri | reverse complement strand
TGGATCCGCCGATGACCGCCGCCCAGGTGTCGACGCCCAGTTCAGCGGCCAGGTGTGCCTCGGCCCGGACGGTGTCCCGAAGGGTGACGCGTGGGAAGCGACTCCCCCAGGGGCGCCCGTCGGGGGCGGTCGAAGAGGGACCGGTGCTCCCCTGACAACCGCCCAGGACGTTGGGGGCGACCACGTAGTAACGGTCGGTGTCCAAGGCGAGCCCTGGGCCGACCACCCCGTCCCACCACCCGGGGCTGAGCTGCCCCGGCCCGACGGGACCCGTCACGTGGGCGTCCCCGGTCAGGGCGTGCAGGACCAGGACGGCGTTGGTGCCCGAGGCGTTCGGGCGCCCCCAGGTCTGGTAGGCCAGGCGCACCTCCGGTAGCCGCGTGCCCGACTCCAGTTCCAGGGGTTCTTCGATGTGGACCCAGCGGCGTTCGCCCACGGGGTCGCCCTCCCGCCACCCACCGTGGTGGGGGCGGGAGGCGGGAGCATCGGACCGCTCGGTCATTGGTGGGCCTTGGCCGCTCGGAAACCGAGCTCGAGGTCGGCTCGCAGGTCGTCGATGTGCTCCAGCCCCACGGAGAGACGGACCAGTCCGGGGGTGGCCCCGGAGGCGGCCTGTGCCTCGGGAGAGAGCTGACTGTGCGTGGTGCTGGCCGGGTGCACGATGAGGCTGCGCACGTCACCGATGTTCACCAGCTGACTGAACAGCTCGGTACCGTCGACGAAGGCACGTCCGGCCTCCACACCGCCGCGCAGCTCGAAGGAGAGCACTGCTCCGGCACCCTTGGGCAGGTACTTCTGCGCCTGGTCGTAGAAGGGGCTGGAGGGAAGGCCCGCGTAGTGGACGCGCTCGACCTCGTCACGGGACTCCAACCACTCGGCGAGCGCCTTGGTGTTGGCGACGTGCCGTTCCATGCGCAGGGAAAGGGTCTCGATGCCCTGCAGGATGAGGAAGGAGTTGAGCGGGGCGATGGCCGCGCCGGTGTCGCGCAGCACCTGGACCCGCAGCTTGGCGGCGAAGGCACCGGGGCCGAGGGCCTCCCAGTACTTGAGGCCGTGGTAGCTGGGGTCGGGCTCGACGAAACCGGGGAAGCGGTCGCCGTGGGCACCGAAGTCGAAGGTGCCCGCGTCCACGACCACACCGGCGACGGTGGTGCCGTGGCCGCCGAGGAACTTGGTGGCCGAGTGCACGACGATGTCGGCGCCGTGCTCGATGGGCCGCAGCAGGTAGGGCGTGGGAACGGTGTTGTCCACCATCAGCGGGACACCGACCTCGTGGGCGGTGTCGGCGACCGCGCGCACGTCCAGGACGTTACCGCCGGGGTTGGCGAGGGTCTCACCGAAGTAGAGCTTGGTCTCGGGGCGGGTGGCGGCGCGCCACGCCTCGGGGTCGTTCTGGTCCTCGACGAAGGTCACCTGCACGCCGAGCTTGGGCAGCGTGTGCTGGAAGAGGTTGTGGGTCCCGCCGTAGAGCAGAGGGCTGGAGACGATGTGGTCGCCGGCGCTGACGAGGTTGAAGATCGCGGCGGTGATCCCCGCCGAGCCGGAGGCGAAGGCGACCGCTCCGACACCGCCCTCCAGGGCGGCCAGACGCTGCTCCAGAACGTCCTGGGTGGGGTTCATGATCCGGGTGTAGATGTTGCCCGGCTCGGCCAGGCTGAACAGGTCCGCACCGTGCTGGGTGTCCCGGAAGACGTACGAGGTCGTCTGGTAGATGGGCGTGGCCCGAGCGTTGGTGGCCGGGTCGGGCTCGGCTCCGGAGTGGATCTGCTGGGTCTCGAAAGACCAGGACTGCTCGTTGGTGCTGTCGGTGCTCAAGAACGGACTCCTACAAAAACAGACCGAATGGGTAGGGAATCAACGCGAGGCTAGCATCGACACCGGTCAGGTGGCCAGTAATCACACAAAGTCCGCAGTGTTCTCCTCCTGTGACAGTGATCATTCAGATTCGGTCGGCACTGACGACCAGATAGGGGATCGCCAGGAACAGGCGCCCCGAGGCCGCGCGCCCACGCTGTTCGGCGATCCACCTCTGCGTCTGCTGCGGGCTCAGCGCGCCGGTGTCCCGTGCGCGGGAGGCCAGTCCGGTGAGCATCGGTACGGCCGTTTCGTCGGTGAACACCGCCGTGGTGCCCTCCACCTCGATACCGGTGAACCCGGCCGCGCGCAGCAGTTCGGGCTGGCGGCGGGGCGCGCTCGGGTCCGGCATGGCGCGGGCGTTGGCGTGCACCAGCGTTCGCGTGAGTTCGAGGTCGTCTGCGGCGATCATGATCGCGTCCCAGTCCTGCCCGACCAGGACCAGGCGACCGCCGGGTGCCAGGACCCGGTGGGCCTCGGCCAGGGCACGCTCGGGTTCGCGGATGGCGTGGAAGACGCGTTCGGCCCGGTATCCGCGCGCGGCCCCGTCGGGCAGCAGCAGGCTTTCGGCGTCGGCCATCGCGAACTCGGCCTCGGGGTGTCGTTCCCGTGCGGCCTGGAGCATGACCGGGTCGATGTCGAAGCCGACGGCTCG
>NZ_DYZD01000100.1 GCF_020741345.1 Nocardiopsis listeri | reverse complement strand
GCAGTCGAATCCGGGCCCGAAGCTGCTTCCAGTCGTCCACGATCCACCGTGCCCACCGGTCCGGGCTCTCCCTTTCGAGCTCGGCGATACGCCGGTCGGCGATGTTCTCCGCGTGGGTGAGCTCTTGGAGCGCGTCGGTGAGGTCACCTCGGCGCAGGGCCTGACCACCCAGCTGGTAGGTCTGCATCGCCTCACCGCGCGGACGGCCCGCCTCGCGGTGGATCCGCCGGCAGCGGGTGAGCAGTTCTCTCGGAGAGGCCTCGGGCGACCCGGGCAGGTCGGGGTCGCGTTCCTTGAGCAACGCCTGTGTCTCCAAAATCACCGCGCGGTCGAGTTCGTGGTCGGTACGGTCGGCCTCGCGTTCCGCCTCGGCGACCAGGGCAAGCGCCCGCTCCGTCATGTCGAGCTCGATGTACAGACGGGCGAGGTAGTTGGCGCAGCGGGCGACGGCACCGTGGTGGTCCAACCGCCGTGCCACTTCCAGGGCACGTTGATAGATACGAACGCCGGTCTTGAGACGACGACGGCCGTAACAGGTCGGCCAGACCGCGTCGGCCAGCGCCGGCACCGCCAGGGGCCGGTCGAGTTCCAGGGCCAGGGACATCAGTTCGGGGACACGTTCGATCTGACGGTCCTGCCACTCCGCGGCCTCCCGCCGGCCGTCGAAGGGAACCATGTGGTCGCCGGGCGGAACGGTGAGTTCGGCGGTGGGCAGGTCGTCGGTGAGCCGGTGTCGTTCCCCCAGTGCCGCACGATCGGCCAGGTGGTGGGTCACGGTGTGGTAGCGCAGCACGGCGGCCGCGTCGGAGGCCCGGTTGTCGCCCGCCTCCTCTCGGACCCGTTTGCGGACCAGTTCCACCATCCCGCGACCGCCGCCCTCGCCGCGATGCAGCAGCCCGGCCTCGGCCAGCCCGTTCAGCACTTCGTCGGCCCGCTCCCCCAGCACCAGGTGGGCCAGTTCCCGGTCGAAGCCGCGGCCCGGGTCCGTGGCGAGGACGTCGAGGACCCGGCGCCGATCCGGTGCCAGACCGGAGACCGCGAGGTCGACCACGACCTCGGCGCCGCTCCGTGGCGGGAAGGTGGAGCGTTGCCGCTCCCGGATCGCGTTCACCAGTTCGGCCACGCCCAGTTCCTGGGCCTCGATGTGCCCGGCGGCCATCCTCAGGGCCGCGGGCAGGCCCCCACAGAGTTCGACGAGCCGTTGGGCGGCGGCCCATTCGTCGCGGTCCCGCAGACGCCGGTCGACACCGTGGAAGGAGCGTAGGAGCGCGAGCGAGTCGTCCCCGCCCAACGCCGTGAGGGTGACGGCTTCGGCGCCGGCGGCCACCAGCTCCGCGGTCGAGGTGAACCCGAAGGCGCAGGCGGCCACGACCAGGTGCGGGCCGGTGCCCAGGGACAGGGCTCGAAGATCCCTCTCGTCGGCGACCCCGTCCAGGAGCAGTAGGAGCGGCTCGCCCGTGGTGGTCCTGCGCAGCCGGCCGTGCAGGATCGACACGTCGGTCTCCTCGCCGACGTCCCCCACCTGGAGTTCGGCGAGCATCCTGCGCAGCACCGCCGCCACGTCGAGCACGCCCTCCCCGTTCCGCCAGTCGCGCAGGTCGAAGTAGAGGTCACCGGCCTCGAACCCGCGTCCCACACGGTGGGCCACCTCCGCGAGGGTGACGCTCTTGCCGACCCCTCGCTCCCCGGTGAGCAGGGCGAGCGCGCCGCGTCGTTCCCGTAGGACCTGAGCGGCCACACTCTCCAGACGGGCGAGTTCGTCGACGCGGTTGGTGTACTTGCGATCGGCGTTGGGCGCCTGGTGCGGCGGCGCGGGCGGTTTCGGCTCCATGAAGGTGACGGAGACCCGGTCCCCTTGGATGGACGTGCCGTGGTTGTCCCGCAACTGGTAGTGGTGTCGGGGGTCGGACACCTTCGGCCTCCTAGGGGTGTGTTCGCACGCGTGCGCCGGGTGGTCACGGCCACCGCCGATCCTAGGCCCCGGGCCGGGCCCGGGGCCTGGGACGCCCCCATCTGTCCGCTTCCGGCCTCGGGGTCAGTCCACGCCTGCGGCCTCCGGGGTGCGCGCGTCCGGGGCCGGCACGGCGGCGGGCATCGCCACGATCACGCCGTTGAAGTCGCCGGGCGCCACCGCACCGGTGGTGGCGCGCTTCCAGGACAGGACCGCCAGGACGGCCGGGGTGATGTCCGCGCCGTGGACCGTGTAGGAGTACATCTGCGGGTCGAGCACGGTGGGGGTGGGGAAGTACAGGCCCAGGACGATCACGACCAGGGTTCCCCGTTCGCCGATCTTGTCCCCGGCGAACCTGGCGAACAGGTCGTAGGCGACGTTGGAGGCGCCCGACAGCATGAAGGACGACCCGGTGGTGATGACGAACGCGAAGAAGCCGGCGATGAGCATGCCCAGGGTGGAGTTGCGGGCGGCGCGTTCGTCCTCGGCGGCGGCCCTTCTGGGGCTGGAGGGCGCGAGGGCGTCGTCCACCGCGGGGGGCCTTTGAGGGCAGGGGTGCGCCCGGGGGTCAGGCGGGGCGGACCACACCGGTGGAGCGGATCAGGGCACGGTCGCGCCGGTGGCGTTCGCTGCGTACCTCCTCAAGAGCCTTCTTGAGCTTTTCCTCCGGCGTTTCCGTTTTCTCGGCCAGGTAGTTCTCGCGGGGTCTGGTGAGTTTGATCTTTCCCATCTCGACCATTCCTTTTCTCGGGGTCGGGCCCTCCGGTCGCGCCTCGGGCCGCCTCCGCGAACAATATACCCAGTGCGGCTGCGAACAAAGCGATCGTGGAGCCGTGCTGGTGGTCGAGACTGCCCGGGTCGGGGGCGTCGATGGTGACCATTCCGAAGGCGTGTTCGGTGGAACGGATCGGCGCGGCGATGAAGGTGCTGTAGTGGGCGCCGGTACCCGCCCAATAGGGGGTGTCGGCGCCCTCCGCGCGCAGGTCCTCGACGATGACGAAGCGTCCGGGCAACTCGTCGAGGATCCGGAAGGCCTGGTCACCGCGTTCGGTGCCGCGGACGAAGTCGCGGGGGCGGTCCGGGCGCCCCGCCGGGAAGCGCGGTTCCATCCGGAGCCCGTCGGTGGAGACCACGAACACCACGGCGCGCACCCCCGGAACGGAGGTGAAGGCGGCCCGCAGGTCGCCGGCCACTCGCATCGCCGCGGCCTCGGCGGTCTCCACCCTCTTGTCGCGGGGGCGGAAGGTGACGGTGGCGGCCAGTTCCAACAACGGTGCCAGCGCCTCCTCCAGGACCTTCTCACGGGCGGAGGTGAGTTCGTTGTTGTTCTTGCTGCGACGTTCCCACCAAAGGTCGAGGGCGGGAATGATCACGCCGACGACGATCGGCGGCACGCCCCACCAGATCACGATTCCGGAGACGATACCGCCGAAGGCGACCAGGAGCCCGGACAACGACAGGGCCAGGGGTTTGTGGCGGTGCGCGATGTAACCCAGCCACGAAATCGTGCCCAGGAGGGGGTTCACGGGCTTTTTCACGCGCTCACCCTAGCGGGATCACTCCCCCCACGTGACAAAGGCCCGGTGAGGCGCACCGGCGTGATGCCGGGACGCCCCACCGGGCCCGAGTGAACGAGGGTCAGCCACGACCGGACGTGACACCCGTTTCGGGTTCGATCGTCTCGGTCGGCTCGTCCTGGTGCAGGTGGGCGCGCTCCAGGGCCGAACCCTCGACGTCGACGTCGGGCAACACGCGCTCCAGCCACTTGGGCAGCCACCAGGCGGCGTCACCGGCCAGGTGCATCACCGCGGGGATGAGCAGCATACGGACCAGGAACGCGTCCAGCAGCACACCGAACGCGAGCCCGAAGCCCACGGAGCTGATCATCATCATCTCGGAGAAGATGAACCCGCCGAACACCGAGATCATGATGATCGCGGCGGCGGTGACCACCGAACGGCCGGCCCGGAAGCCCTGCACCACCGCGAGGCGGGCCGGGGCGCCGTGTACGTAGGCCTCGCGCATTCCGGTGCCGATGAAGAGCATGTAGTCCATGGCCAGGCCGAACAGGATGCCCACCATGATCGTGGGAAGGAAGCTCAGCACCGGACCCGGGTTCTCCATCCCGAGCAGACCGCCGAGCCAACCCCACTGGTAGACGGCGACCACACCGCCCAGGGCGGCGAAGTAGGACAGGATGAACCCGAGCGTGGCCACCACCGGCACGAAGATCGACCGGAACACCAGCAGCAGGATGACCAGGGACAGACCCACGACCACGGTCAGGTAGGTGGGCAGGGCACCGGCGATCTGCTCGGAGATGTCGATGTTGCCGCTGGCCATACCGGCGACGCCCAGCGGTGCCTCACCGTGGATGGGTTCCATGTCGCGCAGCGTGTGGACGAGGTCCTCGGTGGACTCGCTGGAGGGGCCCTGCCTCGGTTCGACCTGGAAGATGGCCAGTGTGCGATCGTCGGAGACACCGATGGGCGCCACCGCCTCGACGTCCTCCAGCGCGTGGATGGCGTCGGCGACCTCGTACTGGTACTGCTCGGCGTTGACCTCGGCCTCGTCGTCGGTGGGGCCGCCCGGCAGGTCGGCGGTGACCAGGAGCGGGCCGTTCCGGCCCTCCCCGAAGTTCTCCTCGATGGCGGTGTAGGCCCTGTACTGGGTGGAGTCGACCGACTGTGAGGAGCCGTCCGGCAGGCCCTGGCGCAGGTCCAGGACGGGCAGGGCGATGACGCCCAGGACGATGACGGCGACGGCGGCCCGGCCGATCGCCCGGACGTTGGACATCGGCTTGATGTGGCTGTGCTTCTCGGGCGCCTGGCCGTTGGCGGAGGCGGTGCCCAGGCGTGCGCGCTCGCCCTTGGACAGGATCCGCGGCCCCACCAGTCCCAGCAGCGCCGGAATGAGGGTGACGGCGACGATCACGGCGATGGCGATGGCGATGGCGCCGACACTGCCCATGAGGCCGAGGAAGCCGATGCCGGTCAGGTTCAGGCCCAGCAGGGCGATGAGCACGGTGGCGCCGGCGAACACCACGGCGTTGCCCGCGGTGCCGTTGGCCAGACCGACGGACTCCTGCAGTTCCATTCCCTGCTTGAGCTGGCGTCGGTGCCGGTTGACGATGAACAGTGCGTAGTCGATGCCCACCGCCAGGCCGAGCATGAGACCCAGGATCGGGGTGATGTCGGCGATGGCCAGGACACCGGACAGCGACATGGTGATCAGGGTGGCGATGCCCACTCCGACGAGGGCGGTGAGGATCGGCAGGCCGGCTCCGATGAGGGTGCCGAGCATGACCACCAGGACGACACCGGCGACGACCACGCCGATGATCTCGGCCTTGCTGACCAGGCTGGGCAGCTCCATGGCGATGTCGTCGGCGAACTCGACGGTGACCCCGTCGACCGGCTCCGACTCGAAGACGGAGATGACGGCGTCGCGGGTCTCCTGAGCGACCTCCTCCTGCGCGTCGGTGAAGGAGACCATCACCATGGCGGCGTTGCCGTCCTCGGAGATGGTGCCGATGCCGTCGGCCATCTCCATCAGGGCCTCGCCCTGTTCGAGCTTCTCCTCCTCCGACTCCAGGGACTCCAGGCCCTGGTCGATCTCGTCCTGCCCGCCGTCGAGGGCCTCCTCCATCTGGTCGAGCATCCCGGCGGCCTCGGCCTGGGCGCGGTTCTCGTCCAGTTCCTCCTGACCGGCCTCGATCTCGGCGCGGGCGTCGTCGATCTGTTCGCGCCCCTCCCGAAGGAGTTCGGCCTGTTCGGCACGCTCGTCCTCGGTGGCGAACGGGTCGACGACGGCCTCGACCCCGTCGACCTCGGTGGCGAGGTCGACCCGCTCACCGATGGCCTCCTTCTGTTCGTCGGTGAAGGGCTCGCCGTCATCGGTCTGGTGGATGATGGTGCCGGCGCCGCCGCCCATGCCGTCGAACTCGGTCTTGAGGCGCTGGTTCACCTGGTCGGTGGCGGTGCCGGGGATGGAGAAACCGTCCTCCAGCTCTCCCGAGAAGAGGAAGAAGGCGCCACCGGCGGCGACCAGCAGGGCCAGCCAGAGCACGATGACGGTGCGGGCGCGCCGTGCCGAGGCACGCCCCAGTCGGTAGAGAAGTTCAGCCATGGTTCTTCCGCAGGAGTGGTGGGTGGGGTGAGCGGATGCGCTCAGGTGGCCGCGGTGCCGGTGTCCAGGGTGCCGAGGCCGTCGCGGTAGGTGCCGATCATGCGATCGAACAGTTCGTTCCAAACCCGCCGGGACTCGGCGGTGTCGACCCCTTCGGTGGCCCTCTCCCAGCGACGGACCACGACCAGGGCGCCACCGATGAGGGCGCCGCACATCAGCTCGACCTCCATGGGGTCGGCCGAGGGGTGGTGGCGCAGGGTGGTGGCCGCGATCCGGGTTCCCAGGTCGGTGAGGGCGCGCTCGAAGAGCACGGCCTGGCGCGGGTTCAGGGCCCGGTCGCCGATGTCGAGGACGTGGCCGGGGCCGCAGTCCTCGGTCTGGAAGATTCGCGTGAGCTCGTTGATCGGGGTGACCAGGTCGGTGGCGCGCAGGGCGCCCGCGACCCGATCGAACATCGAGGTGTCCTCGCCGCTCGCGGCGAGGTTGGCGTCGACGCCGTCGAGGACGACCGCGAGCATCTCGCGGAACACCTCGAGGGTGATGTCGTCCATCGTCTTGAAGTGGTTGAAGACGGTGCGTCGGGAGACGTCGGCGCGCGCGGCGAGCCGGTCGACGGTGAAGTCGGTGCCGCCGATCTCGGACATGAGTTCGGCCGCGGCGTCGACGATGGCGCGTCGATGCCGTGCCTTGAGGGCCTCACGTCGGTCGGTGGCGGGCGTGCGCCGCTTTTCTGCCATGGTGCAAGACTACGGATATCGGTGCACTCAGTGCAACGACGCACTGAGTGCACCCGCTCACACCGTTTCGGACGCGGCGGGCCATCGTGGGCGGGGTGGCGGTCCACGCCGATCGTCCACAGGGCGTTGTTCGCCTTCGTCGCCTGAGGGAAGAAACGACCGCACCCGGCCCCTGTGGGACCGGGTGCGGGACGTTCACGAGCGAGGACGGGGCGGCGGGGTCACTTGCGCTTGGCGCGGCGGCCCACACGCCAGTAGGCGCAGAACTGGACGTTGTCCTTGGGCACCCCGGATTCCAGGGCCAGGGAACGCGTGGCCAGGACGAAGGCCGCCTCACCCACGACGTACACGCGGGTGTCGGCGCTGATGCCGCGTGAGCGCAGGTGCTCCAGAGCCAGGTCACCGGCGGAGACGCCGTAGGTGCGCACGTTCCAGACCGGGTCGGCGCCGACCAGCTCGCGGCGGTCCGCGGCGTCGGGGATCTCCAGGACGTAGTCGCAGGGCGCGCCGTCCAGGGATCGGGCGATCCCCTCCACGCCCGGCAGCCCGCTCTCGTCGGCCACCACCAGGACCGGGCCGGTGTGGCCCTCGATGTTGAAGATGCGCCCCTGGTCCAGCATGCCGATGCGGTCGCCGGGGCGGGCCTCCAGGGCCCAGCGGGCGGCCACGCCGTCGACCTCGCCGGTGGTGACGCAGCGGTGGATGACGAAGTCCAGGTCCAGCTCCCAGACATCGCCCACCCGGCGAGCGTCACGGATGGTGTAGTTGCGCACCAGCGGACGGTGCGACTCCTCGATGGCCAGCAGGCGGGAGTACCATCCCTCCGCTCCGCCCAGGGGCAGGTCCAGGGTGCCGTCCGGGGCGGTCAGGAACAGTCGGAACCAGTGGTCGAAGCCCAGGTACTCGAAGTCGTCCTCGAACCCGTCGCCGGTGCTGCGCAGGGTGACCCGGGCGAAGCCGGGGAAGGGGCGAGAGGCGGCGTGCACGACCAGGGAGCGGACCGAGGCGGCGCGGGGGTGGACGGGGCGAAAGTCGGCGAGCTTCTCGGCCATGGGTGCCTCCTCGAGGTGCGGTCGATCGGGAGGGGGCGTCCTCGATCCGCGATTCGGGCTGTTCGGGGTGGGTGCGGTCACGGCTTCCGCCAGGAACCCGGAAGACCTCACCTTGGCCAGGTTAGACTAACCTAACTAAATTATCGAGGCCGGGTCGGCGTCGAATTCTCGGTCCGACGGGGTGGGGGTTGTGGGATCCCCACAGAGCTCCCCGTCCCACCATGTGTGTGAGAACACGCCCTCGGGCGGTCCGGGCGGCCCGCGGAGTCGGGTCACGGGTCGTTTTTGGTCGATCTCCACAACTCCACCCCCTCAAGATGCGTTGGGTGCGTCATGGCGCTCGGAGGCCTCCAGACGAGAAGGTGGAGAACGCCGGGGCCGTCTCTCATGTCGCCGCGCGCACATCATTGGTCTTACAGAAGGGCTCATTCGGGTGTTCAGTCGTGTCGCAATCGTGAACCGTGGGGAGGCCGCCATGCGGCTCATCCACGCCGTCCGTGACATCGCCGCGGAGAGCGGGACACCGATCGAGACCGTCGCCCTGCACACCGACGTCGATCGCACGGCCGCGTTCGTGCGCGAGGCCGACCTGGCCTACGACCTCGGTCCCGCCGCCTCCCGGCCCTACCTGAACCTGGAGGTGTTGGAGCGCGCCCTGCTGGAGTCGGGCGCCGACGCCGCCTGGGTCGGGTGGGGTTTCGTCGCCGAGGACCCGGCCTTCGCCGAACTGTGCGAACGCATCGGGGTCACCTTCGTCGGCCCCTCCCCGGAGGCCATGCGCAGACTCGGTGACAAGATCGGCGCCAAGCTCATCGCCGAGGAGGTCGGGGTCCCGGTCGCCCCGTGGAGCCGTGGCGCCGTCGAGAGCCTCGAAGAGGCCCTGGCCGCGGGTGAGCGGATCGGTTACCCGTTGATGCTCAAGGCCACCGCCGGGGGCGGTGGGCGCGGCATCCGCGTCATCAACGACGGCGAGGAACTCGCCGAGGCCTACGAGCGCACCAGCCAGGAGGCCGCCAGGGCCTTCGGCAGCGGCATCGTGTTCCTGGAGCGTCTGGTCACCGGCGCCCGCCACGTCGAGGTACAGGTCATCGCCGACGGTCAGGGCACCGCCTGGGCGCTGGGCGTGCGCGACTGCTCGGTGCAGCGCCGCAACCAGAAGGTCATCGAGGAGTCCGCCTCCCCGCTGTTGAGCCCGGAGCAGACCAAGGAGCTCAAGGAGTCCGCCGAGCGGCTGGCCATCGCGGTGGACTACCGCGGCGCCGCCACCGTGGAGTTCCTCTACCACCCCGGTGAGAAGCTCTTCGCGTTCTTGGAGGTCAACACCCGTCTGCAGGTCGAGCACCCCATCACCGAGGCGACCACCGGGTTCGACCTGGTGCGCGGCCAGCTGCACGTGGCCGGCGGTGGGAGGCTGGAGGGCGAGGCCCCGGCCGAGCGTGGGCACGCGGTGGAGGCCCGGCTCAACGCCGAGGACCCCGACCGCGACTTCGCTCCCTCCCCCGGACGCATCGCCCGCCTGGACCTGCCCGCGGGCCCCGGCATCCGCGTAGACACCGGTGTGGCCGAGGGCGACACCATCCCCGCCGACTTCGACTCCATGATCGCCAAGATCATCGCCTACGGGCACGACCGCGAGCAGGCGATGGCGCGTCTGCGACGGGCGATGCGCGAGACCACCGTGATCATCGAGGGCGGCGCCACCAACAAGAGCTTCGTGCTGGACCTGCTGGACCGGCCCGAGGTGATCGACGCCTCCGCCGACACCGGGTGGATCGACCGGGTGCGCGCCGAGGGTGACCTGGTCTCGCACCGGCACTCCGCGGTGGCCCTGTCGGCCGCCGCCATCGAGGCCTACGAGGAGGAGGAGCGGGTCGAGCGGCAGCGGCTGCTGTCCACCGCCTTCGGCGGGCGCCCCCAGGTGCAGCACGAGAGCGGTCGTCCGCTCGACCTGAAGCTGCGCGGGATCGGCTACCGGGTACGGGTGGCGCGTCTGGGCGCCGACCGGTTCCGGGTGGTCGTGGCGGCCGGTGAGGACACGCGCACCGCCGACGTGGAGCTGGAGCGTTTCGACCGGCACAGCGGCCGCATCACCGTCAACGGCTCCCGCCACCACCTGCTCATCGGCGCTCACGGTCCGGTCCACCTGGTGGAGGTCGACGGTGTGGCGCACCGCGTGAGCCTGGACGAGGGCGGCGTGCTGCGTTCGCCCACCCCCGCTCTGGTGGTCGCCACTCCGGTGGAGGTCGGTGCCGAGGTCGAGGCCGGTGCGCCGGTGCTGGTGCTGGAGAGCATGAAGATGGAGACGGTGCTGCGTGCGCCGTTCCGCGCCCGCCTGAAGGAGTGCGCGGTGATCGTGGGCGGCCAGGTGGAGACCGGCGCCCCACTGCTGCGTCTTGAGCCGCTGGCCGACACGGAGGAGGCCGAGGAGGCGGACACCGCCCCGGTCGAGCTCGAACTTCCCCCTCCGGCCGGGGACGTTCCGGTGGCCGAGCGTCTCGCGCGTGGCCGGCAGGACCTGCTCGGTCTGCTGTTGGGCTTCGACGTCGACCCGTTGGACGAGCGTCGAGTGTTCGACGAGTACCTGGCGGCCCGACACGAGGCGGTCTCCGCCGGCCACCGCCCCCTGGCCGCCGAGCTGGACCTGCTCGACGTGTTCGCCGACCTGGCCGAGCTGAGCCGCAACCGGCCCGCCGGTGCGGACGACGTCGGCGACACCCACGTGCACAGCCCCCGCGAGTACCTGCACACCTACCTGCAGAGCCTGGACGTGGAGCGGGCCGGGCTGCCCGAGTCGTTCCAGACCAGGCTGTCCCGTGCCCTGGCGCACTACGGGGTGACCGACCTGGAGCGCACCCCCGAGCTGGAGGCCGCGGTCTTCCGCGTCTTCCTCGCCCAGCAGCGTTCTTCCAGCGACGCGCGCCTGGTCACCGGTCTGCTGCGCGCCTGGCTACAGGACGCTCCGCCCGAGGCCGAGTTGCACGAGCCCACCGGTCTGGCCCTGGAACGGCTCGTGGCCGCCACCCAGGTTCGCTTCCCGGCCGTGGCCGACCTGGCCCGAGGCGTGGTGTTCGCGTGGTTCGGTCAGCCCATGCTGCGCCGACACCGCGCCCAGGTCTACGCCGAGGTGCGCCGTCACCTGCGTCACCTGGACCAGAACCCGGACTCGCCCGAGCGCGCCGAGCGCGTGGCCGCCATGGTGCGCACCACCGAACCGCTGGTGCGCCTGCTCGGTCAGCGACTGGTCCGCGCCGACCTGGACAACGCCGTGCTGTTGGAGGTGCTGACCCGCCGTTACTACGGCAACAAGGGTCTGGCCGACGTGCGCACCACGCGTGGTTCGGGGTGCACCTACGTGGTGGCCGAACGCGCCGGGGTGCGCCTGGTGTCGGCCGCCGTCGGGTTCGAGAACCTGGGAGACGCGGTCCGGGGCCTGGCCGAGCACGCCCAGGGCGACCTTCCGGTGGACGCCGACCTGTACCTGTCCTGGGAGAAGCAGCCCGAGGACTTCGACGCGACGGCGGCCGCTCTGCACCAGGCCGTGAACCTGCACCCGATGCCCGCGGGCGTGCGCCGCCTGACCACCACCGTCGCCGGTCGCGACGGCTCGGTCATGCACCACCACTTCACGTTCCGTCCCTCCTCCTCCGGTTTGGAGGAGGACCGGCTCATCCGCGGGCTGCACCCGCACATCGCCGAGCGCATGCAGATGGAGCGCTGGAACCGGTTCGACCTGACCCGTCTGCCGTCCGCGGACGAGGAGGTGTACCTGTTCCGGGCCGTGGCCCAGGAGAACCCCTCCGACAACCGGCTGGTCGCCTTCACCCAGATCCGCGACCTGACCGAGCTGCGCGACCACGAGGGCAGGCTCATCTCCCTGCCCACCGCCGAGAACACCATCGCCACCTGCCTGGACTCGATCCGTCGCGCCCAGGCAGGTCGACCGGCGAAGAAGCGGTTCAACACCAACCGGATCGTCATGTACGTGTGGCCGCCGGTCGATATCACCGACGAGGAGATCCAGGCGATCGGGCGACGGGTCCTGCCCACCGTCACCGGGGCCGGGCTGGAGGAGATCCTCTTCATCGCGCGCCGTCGCGACGCCGAGACCGGTGAACTGGTCAAGACGGCGGTGCGGGTGCCCTTCGACGCCACCGGAGAACCGGGGCTGGCCATCGGTGGCCTGTCCACCGAGCCGGTCGAACCGATCGACGACTACCGCCAGAAGGTGCTGCGCGCCGGCAGCCGCAACACCGTCTACCCCTACGAGCTCACCGACCTGCTCGGCGACTTCGTCGAGCACGACCTGGACGAGCACCACGCGCTGGTTCCGGTGGACCGACCCAAGGGCCGCAACTCCGCGGCGATCGTCGCAGGTGTGGTCACCACCCGCACCCGACGCCACCTCGAGGGCATGAGTCGGGTGGTCCTGCTGGGCGACCCCACCAAGTCGCTGGGCGCGCTGTCGGAGGCCGAGTGCCGCCGGGTCATCGCGGCGCTGGACCTGGCCGAGCGGATGGACGTACCGCTGGAGTGGTACGCGCTGTCGGCGGGCGCACGCATCTCCATGGACTCGGGCACCGAGAACATGGACTGGGTGGCCGCAGCGCTCAAGCGCATCGTGGAGTTCACCCAGGACGGGCGTGAGATCAACATCGTCGTGGCGGGCATCAACGTCGGCGCGCAGCCGTACTGGAACGCCGAGGCGACGATGCTCATGCACACCAAGGGCATCCTGGTGATGACCCCGGACTCGGCGATGGTGCTCACCGGCAAGCAGTCGCTGGACTTCTCCGGTGGCGTGTCGGCCGAGGACAACCACGGCATCGGCGGTTACGACCGGGTCATGGGCCCCAACGGCCAGGCCCAGTACTGGGCGCCCAACCTCATCGCCGCCCGCGACATCCTCATGGCTCACTACGACCACACCTACATCGCGCCGGGCGAGCAGGCCCCACGACGGGCAGCGACCTCCGACCCCGCCGACCGGGACGTCTCGGACTTCCCCCACGTGGTGGAGGGCAGCGACTTCACCACGGTCGGGGAGATCTTCTCCAGTGCGGCCAACCCCGACCGCAAGAAGCCGTTCGACATCCGGACCGTGATGCGGGCGCTGTCGGACCAGGACCACCCGGTGCTGGAGCGCTGGGCCGGCATGGCCGACGCCGACACCGCGGCGGTACAGGACGTGCACTTGGGCGGGATCCCGGTGTGCCTGTTGGGCATCGAGTCGCGGTCGGTGCCGCGACGCGGTTTCCCGCCGGCGGACGGCCCCGACACCTACACCGCGGGCACCCTGTTCCCGCAGTCGTCGAAGAAGGCGGCACGGGCGATCAACGCCGCCAGCGGCAACCGTCCGTTGGTGGTACT
>NZ_DYZD01000099.1 GCF_020741345.1 Nocardiopsis listeri | reverse complement strand
CATGTCGTGTGGCCGGATCCGGCCACACGACACCCGGGTACGGATACTCGGTGATCCGTCACCCTCGGACGTGAGAATGGTGCCGACGACCGACCCGCCACGACCCGCCACGGCAGGAGACTCCCATGCGCTGCAGCTACATCAGGCTCCTCGTCAACGACTACGAGGCATGCTTTCGCTTCTACTCCGACATGCTCGGTCTGTCCGTCCTTTGGGGTGACGAGAACAGCCGCTACGCCGAGTTCGACGTGGAGTCGGGCACACGACTGGCCATCAACCAGCGCGAGGTCATGGCCGAGGCCCTGGAGACCGACACCGCCGACCCCGAGCTCCCCCACCAGGACCGACTGGCGGTGATCTTCGAGGTCGACGACGTCGACGGAACCGCGGAACGCCTGGTGAAGGACGGCGCCCGCCAGGTGATGGAGCCGCGCGACTGGACGGCGTGGGGCATCCGGGCGGCGCACTTTCGCGACCCGGACGGCTACCTGCTGGAGATCAACCGCCCGCTGATCCCGGTGGTGGACCCGGGGGAGCCGGTGAGCGAGGTGAGCCTGCCCGAGGACTGACGAGTGCCGCCTCAGGCGGCCACGTGTTCCACCAGGAGTTCGTTGACACGATCGGCGCGCTCCACGCCGAGAAGGTGCGCGGCCCCGGAGACCACCTCGAACCGGGCCCCCGCGATCCCGTCGGCGAGCCTGCGGCCGTGCCCGGGCGGAAGCAGCGGGTCGTGCGCGGCGGAGACGACGGTGGTGGGCACCCGCACCCCCGAGACCAGATGGCGCTGGTCCATGGTCTGGACCGCGTCGCAGATCGACGCGTACGCGGCCGGGTCGATCCCGTCGAAGTCCTCGGTGAAGCGGGCGGCGACCTCGGGTCGTTCGTCGGTGAGGTCGGGGGTGAACCACGGCAGCACCACGTCGGCGGTGACCGACTCCATGCCACCGGCTCGCACCCTGGCCGCGACGCGATCCCAACGGTGCATGACGGGTGTGCGCGGCGCGGCCGCCATGAGCGCGAGGCGGTCCAGGGCGCGCGGGGAGTTCGCGGCGATCCACAGCAGCAGTGAGGCACCGAACCCGGCGCCGGCCGCGGACACCCGACTGACCCCCAGGTCCTCCAGGACCCCCAGCACGTCCAGGGCCAGGTCCTCGATACTGCACGGGCCGTCCGGGGCCGGTGAGTGGCCGTGGCCGCGGTGGTTGATCCGCAGCACACGACGGTTGAGGGTGAGTTCGGGCATCTGTGGCTCCCAGACCGACATCTTGGTCCCGAACGGCGGCACGAGCAGCACCACGGGCGCGTGTTCGGGGCCGTCGAGTCGGTACTGGAGCGGAATCAAGGCCATGAATCCTCCGGGTCGCCGGACCGCCAGGTTATCCGGAGTGCTTTCGACGGTGCCATAGAAGTCCCGAGCTCATCGGAAGTGGCGGACAGAACCTGACCGCCACGCTTCCTAGTGTCGAGTCCAGCGAGACCGACACGACGAAGGGGTTCCCATGACTGCGACGATCACGCGGGCGAACGGCCGGGTCGACGTGGAGCGGGAGGCGCTGTTGGGCTTCCTCGCCCAACAGCGCGCGTTCCTGCTCACCACGCTCGAAGGGCTGGACCAGGAACAGGCCACCACGCGCACGACCAAGAGCGCGCTGCACCTGGCGGGCCTGGTCAAGCACGTGAGCGAGGCCGAGCGCGGGTGGATCCGATTCATCGAGGAGGGCCCGGCGGAGATCGACTACGAGGCCCAGGAGACCTACGACTTCCACGAGGACACCTTCCGACTGGTCGGCGACGAGACCCTGGAGGGGGCTCTGGCCGACTACGCGAAGACCGCGAAGGCCACCGAGGAGTACGTGCGCTCCCTGCCGGACCTGGAGATCGCCAACAAGCTGCCCGCGGCTCCGTGGTTCCCGGAGGACGCCGAGTGGACCGCGCGTGACGTGCTGTTGCACCTGATCCGGGAGACCGCCCAGCACTGTGGTCACGCCGACATCATCCGGGAGTCCCTGGACGGGCGGAAGACCATGGGCTGAGCCGGCCGGAACCCCCGGCACCGGCACCCGCGCACAACGACGGGGCGGGACCACCGGTAAGTGGTCCCGCCCCGGACGAGGTGGCGAGAGTCGCCTCCGCATCCCCCCTCAAAGTACGGAGGCGACCCTCGCTCTGGGAACGGTCTGCGACTCCTCCCCCCTGGAGTCGCGACCTTTAAGGTCTGCCCGCGGAAGCGATCTTGTCGTTCCGCGTTGATACAAACAGTACCCACCACCCCCACGGATAACAACCCTCAGTTACGAGAAACTACTTAAAGTGATCGCCATTACTCGGGTGATGAACGCCCAAGCGGCTGTGGCCATCGTCAACCAGGGGTCATGAGCCACCTCCCCGAACCCGCGCATAGCCTGGACAGGTGAGTTCACCTCTCCTCAGCCCACGCTGGCTCGGCATCCACCTGGCGGCCGTGCTCGTGGCCATCGTGTGCGTGGCCGGCACCTACTGGCAGGGCACACGCGCCTTCGAGCCGGACCGTGACGTCATCACCAACCCGGTGGAGGACCTCGCGGACTCCATCACGGTCGACGAACTCGGCGAACCCGGCGAGTACCTGCACCCCGACCTCACCGCGAACACCGCGGTCGAGGCGACCGGGCGCTTCGACGCCGACTCCCAGGTCCTGGTGCCCCAGTACCTGGACGGCACCGAGGGTTACGCAGTGGTGATCCCCTTCGTCACCGAAGAGGGCGTCGCGATGCCGGTGAACCGAGGCTGGACCGAGGACCCCGACGCCGTCCCGGCGGCGCCCGAGGGCGACATGACCGTCACCGGATGGCTTCAGCCCCCGCAGGAGACCTCAGAGGGGTTCGTCCCCATGGGCGCTCCCGAGGAGGGCACCGTGGAGCGGATCGCCCCGTCGGTACTGGTCTCCGAGTGGGACCAGAGGCTGTACGCGGCCTACCTCACCCTCCCCGAGAGGGAACCCGCGGTCGACGGACTCAGCGCCATGCCCCCACCGGACCCACCGACCGGGTTCACCATCAACTGGCGCAGCCTCAGCTACACCGTCCAGTGGGCGATGTTCGGGGTGTCCGCGCTGGTCTTTTGGGTCCTCCTCATGCGCCGTGAACTGAAGGAGGCCCGCACCCGGGAATCGGGCGGGGCCTCAGATGACGGGGGACCGCGGACGGATCAAGGGGTGGGCGCGGGTTCCTGACTCCCGCCCTTCGCGGACGCGGCCCGCTCCTCCTTGGCCCGCTCCGACTTCACGACGCGGTGCTCGACCACGAAACCGAGGATCGGGATGGTGCCCGCGAGCACCACGCCCAGGGTGCGGCCGGCGCCCCAGCGGCGGTCGAGCGCCACCCACAGGACCACCAGCACGTAGAGCATGTAGATGTAGCCGTGCGGCATCGCGATGAAGAGCATCAGCGGGGACTCGGGGCCGAACCAGCGTTCCAGGCCCTGCGGCGCGGGCGCGAGGGCGAACATCGAGGTCTCGCCGACCAGGTACTTGGCGGGCATGGCGATGAAGGTCAACCCGATGAGGAAGACACCCGTCACGTAGGCCAACACCCGGTACAGCCCGAACGACACACGCCTGTTGTCCACTGCCAACACACCCATTCCAACGACTGGCCCCGAGGAGGGTCGGGTCCCCTCCATCGAGGCTAAGCGGTGCCGGCGACCTGTGGTGTTCGGGGTGGCCGTGGCCGTCCGATCTCACATTCTCGGCGTCGGACCTCACCTGTCCTTGTTGGAGACGCGGACGGGGCTGCTCCACCGACCGTCGGACTCGGCCGTCCAGGCCTTCGGGATCATCCGCAGCGAGATGTAGGAGTCCACGATCCGGATCGGGAAGAAGAACAGCCCGTAGAACAGGTACGAGGGCCTACGCCGGATCATGGTCATCATGCAGGTGAGCATGTAGTCGGGCACCAGCAGACCGATGGCCAGCGCCGTCAGTGGCAGGAAGGCCGTCACCGCGGTGAACGAGTCGGTGAAGAACGGGATACCCGTGAGCATGTCGCCGGCGAACGTGCCGAGCAGCACGAACGCCGCGACGGCCACCGTGACGAGGAACAGCAGCGAGACCAGGACGACCTCGAACACGTACAGCGCCAGGCACAGGCAGAAGAGGCCGGGCCACAACCTGTGCCTGCGCAGCGTCTGCCAGAAACCGAGTGTCCAGCGTCCCACCTGCTTGCGGTAGTCGCGGAAGGTGAACGGGTCCTGGCTGAAGGCCTTGGTGTCGGGGTTCATCGAGACCCGGCCGAGGCGCTTGTGGTGCACCTCGAAGGTCATGTTGAAGTCCTCGATCACCAGCCCCGGCGGGTTCACGGTGATCTGTTCGAGCGCGCGGCTGCGGTAGACGCTGGCGAAGCCCGGCACGATGAAGGACACGTTCAGGCGCTTCCACGTCTGACCGAAACGCATGAAGTACTGGAGCATGAAGTACAGGCGGTCCCGGTAGGCCGAGATGACCCGTCCGACGACGTTGCGCTCCCGCGGCTTCCACTCGGAGACCACGAAACCGGCCACGGCGGCGACGTCGGGGTCGGCCAGCTGCCGTTTGGCGCCTTCCACGTATCCCGGATGGAGTTCGGTGTCGGCGTCCAGGATCAGTACGCCGTCGTAGTTCTCGGTCAACGCGAACTCCTCGATGACCGCCTCGATGGCGCCCGCCTTGCCCCGGTTGGTGAGGAGTTCGAGGACGTTCACACCGGTCTTCGCGGCGATCTCGGCGGTGGAGTCCTTGGAGGAGTCCGAGACCACGTAGATGTCCCAGCGGTTGAACAGACCCAGCGCCGAGGAGATGGCCGCGTCGATCACCGGCTCCTCGTTGTGCGCCGGGATGATGACGGCGATGGTGATGTCGTCCGGATCGGTCGCGACGGAGCCGCCCCCCGATGGTGTCCGGATCAGGGTCCCCTCGTCGTCGCCACTTGTGGCCACGACGGTTTCGCCGGTGTCACCACCACCGGCTCCCACGAGCACCTTTTCGCGTTCGTGGCCCCGGGCCAACGCGCGGTTCCTCTTGTGCTCCGGATCGCGGCGCAGAGCCGCCCTGGCACCGTCCTCGGTCAGCCGGAGCAGGCCCATGACGGTCCACAGCAGGAGGTTGAGCCCGAAGGCCATCCACAGGAACACGTAGCCCAGGGCCCCCAGTCCGGAGGCGGCCGCCATGCCCGTGGCGAAGTCGAACCAGAAGACGAAGAGAGCAACGGCCAGCACCAGGGCGATCAGCCCGGTCAGCAGGCCACCGATGAAACGCGCGATACGCACAGCCCTAGGACTCCTCCGACAGTTATCGGTTTCGGACCGACATTAACCCGCAAAGTCGGTGTTAGGTTGACGCCCTACGCGACCGGTAGGTTCACCCGGCTTCGCGTCCTATGTAGGCCACGCAAATCGTATACATGGGCTTGCGTGAAGTGGTAACCATTAGAGGATATTTGAGGCGAACCGGCGACAGTCAACGTCACTGGAATATCCGATACGGCTTAGTAGTCGGAAAGGCCTCGCCTCCCCGTGACCCAACGAGAGAAGGAGAATGCCCGGCGTGATCGGCGACTCACGTTCCCCATCGCCGGATCCTGCCCACCCCGACCACGGCAGCACCCGACAGCACACCTCGCTCACCGGCGACGACCCTGGTCGGGCCACGGTGGCGATCCACCAGCCGCACTATTGGCCCTGGTTGGGGCTCATCGACAAGATCGACCGATCCGACCGGTTCATCATGCTCGACACGGTCCAGTTCGAACGCCGTGGATGGCAGAACCGAAACTACATAGCGGGGCCCGGTAAGCCGGTCCTGCTGACCGTCCCGGTGGAGCAGGCGAGCAGGGCCGAACTCATTCGGGACAAGAAGATCGACAACACCCAGAAATGGAGGATGAAGCACTACAGGGCACTGGCTGAACACTGTTACCGCAAGGCCCCGTACTGGGACGATCACAAAGACGAAATCGCTCACCTGTACGAGACCGAGTGGGAGGATCTCGCAGATCTGTCCATCGCGACCACACGCATGCTGATGCGCGGTTTCGGTATCGACACACCGATTCTGCGCGCCGGGGATCTGGGGGACTTCCCCGGGTCCAAGAGCGAGCTGCTCGCACAGATCTGCGCGAAGGCCGGGGCGAGCACGCTGCTCGCAGGTGAGGGATCCAAGGGCTACATGGACCCCGAGATCACGGACCGCTACGGAGTGGACATCGAGTGGCAGGGCTTCCGACACCCGGAGTACCCGCAACGCACTCGTAAGGGCGCCGAACCGTTCGTCCCCCGCCTGGCGGCGATCGATCTCCTGCTCAACGCCGGACCGGACTCGCTGCACGTACTCCGACAGGCAAGAACCCGCGACTGACCCACAGGTCGGCACATCGGGTCACCGCCCTCCCGGACCGCGGCACGAGGTCGAGAACGGCCCGGGTAACCACCGATCGCCCCCCACATTCGGCAAAGGACGGGAAACCGACATGACGATGGACTGGTCACAGGAGCGTCTCCTGGTCTACTCCCCTCACCCTGACGACGAGACCCTCGGTTGCGGCGGCCTGATGAGCAAGGCCAAGCGTGCGGGCGCGGAGGTCTACGTCCAGTTCATAACGGTCGGCGACACCGCGGACCAGTCCCCGAAGGGCTTCTCCACGGCCCAGGAGCGCCACACCGAGATCAAGAAGGCCTCCGAGCACTTCCACTGGGACGACTGGCACATGGCCCTGCCCGGCGACTCGAACCACTTGAGGCTCGACGGCGTCCCTCGCGTGGAACTGGCCCAGATCGTCGAACAGCAGAGCCCGCTGTCGATCGCGCGGCTCCGACCCACCGTGGTGCTCATCCCGCACCGCACCAGCTACAACCAGGACCACCAGGCGACCGCAGAGGCCGTCCACACCGCCCTGCGCCCCTCCAACAACCGGCTGCGTCACCACCCCGGGTTGGTGATGGCCTACGAAGAGGCGGCCGACCAGTGGCGAACCGAGCCGGTGGAGTCTCCCAACCTCATCGTCGAACTCGAGGAGGAGGACCTCCTGACCAAACTCCAGGGCATGGAGCTGTACGGATCACAGAGCCATGAGCACCCGCACACCCGTTCCGAACTCACCCTGCGCAGCCTCGCCGTCCTCAGGGGCATGCAGGCCGGGGTGGCCCTCGGCGAGGGCTACCACGTGCTACGACACCTGGCCTGAACGCCTCGGAAGGCACCAGAACTCCCCCACCCGTCCCCAGCGCACCCATCCCCCACGAAGTAGAGAAACCGATCAACGCCCGCAGTGGAGGGGAAACCATGAAGGCTGTCATCACCGGCGGAGCCGGGTTCATCGGCTCACACCTGAGCGATCACCTGGTCGCCCAGGGACACGAGGTCATCGCGCTCGACGACCTTTCGACCGGATCACCGTCCAACGTGTCCCAGTTGCAGAACTCACCGGCGTTCCGTTTCGTCCAGGGCGACATCCTGGACCGGGAGCTGGTGGACGAACTCGTCGCGGAGGCGGACACCGTGTTCCACCTCGCCGCCGCGGTGGGTGTCTACAACATCGTCGACAAGCCGCTCCAGTCCCTGCGCACCAACCTGCACGGGACGGAGACCGTCGTGGAGGCCGCGGTCCGACACCGGGTCCCCTACATGGTCGCCTCGACCAGCGAGGTCTACGGCAAGAACGACGCCGACGGTCTCACCGAGAACGACGACCGGATCTACGGCTCGCCCATCAAGAGCCGCTGGTCCTACGCCGCCGCCAAGGGCCTGGACGAACTGGTGGCCCACGTCTACGGCAAGGAGTCCGGGGTCCCGTGCGTCATCACCCGTTTCTTCAACGTGGTGGGGCCCCGACAGACCGGTCAGTACGGCATGGTCGTCCCACGGTTCGTCGACCAGGCCTTGAGCGACGCGCCGATCACGGTGTACGGCACGGGTACACAGCGCCGCTGCTTCGGCTCGGTCTTCGACG
>NZ_DYZD01000098.1 GCF_020741345.1 Nocardiopsis listeri | reverse complement strand
CGGCGACGAGGCCGTCGAACAGGTGGCGGTGGAGATCGCCTCGAACGGTCTGTTCATGGTGCACTCCGATCCCGACGGGACCCTCGACCTCGTCCCCGGGTTCGACGGGGCCGGCTCCGCCCTGCCCGAAGGGGTGGACCGGGCGGAGTTCGTGGTGGCGAGCGTCGACCTCGATACCGTCTACGCCGATGTCCAGGAGCAGAGCGGCGTCCAGGTGTTCGGCGAACTGGCGTACCTCGCGGACGAGGGCGGGTTCACCCTGCGGGCCGGCGACTTCGGTCTCCTCGAAGTGGGCGACGAGTGGGACCCGCTGCCGGAGGACCCCACCGCCGACGGACGTCCCTCGCACACCGCCCCGGGCGACGAAGTGGTCGCCACGGTCTCCGCGGACTCACCGAACGCGGAGTTCGCGGTGGACTTCGCCGACGCCCCACAGAGCGGGCTGCTGACCTACCTGCCGGCCGCGAACGCCGTCGGCGGTGCGGCCGAGGTGGCCGGCGTCTACACCTGCTACATGAACTGGCACCCCTATCCCCCGGTCGACATGACCGATGAGGAGTACGTGCCCTGTCCCGCGGAGCGACCCGAATGAGCGGCCACACGACCACGGGTTTCTCCCCGTTGCGCCCCGACGACCCGGAGACCGTCGGCGGCATGCGTGTCGTCGGGCGGATCGGTACCGGCGGCATGGGCACCGTCTACGCGGGAGTAGGGCGGCGGGGCCGGTACACGGCGATCAAGGTCATCCGCGAGGAACTGACCGAGGACCCCGGGCTGCGCGAACGGTTCACCCGGGAGATCCGGCTGCTCGGACGGGTCGAGAGCCGTTGCGTGCCTGCGCTGCTCGGGTCCGGTCGGGACGGTGGCGTGCCGTGGCTGGTCACCGAGTTCGTGCCCGGACTCTCGCTCTCCGCCCACGTGCGAGAACACGGTCCACTGCCACCGAACCTGCTGCGCGGGTTGGCCGGCGGGGTGGCGGAGGCCCTGGTCGCCGCGCACACCGCGGGGATCGTGCACCGCGACCTCAAGCCCGGCAACGTCGTCCTCGCGCCCGACGGGCCCAAGGTGCTGGACTTCGGCATCGCACGGGCCATCGACGAGACGGCCCTGACCCGCACCGGTGGTCTCGTGGGCACACCCGGGTGGATCGCCCCGGAGGTGCTGCGAGGGGCGCCGGCCACGCCCGCCGCCGACCTGTTCGGTTGGGGCGCGTTGGTGGCCTTCGCCGCGACCGGCAGGCCGCCCTTCGGCGCGGGTTCCACCGATTCCCTGGCGCACCGGGTCCTGGACCGGGCGCCCGATCTGGCGGGGGTCCCGGAGGCTCTGGTGCCCTTGGTGACGGCCGCCCTGGACAAGGACCCCGCGCACAGGCCGACGGCGGCGTGGCTCGCGGCGACGCTGACCGGTCACCCGGGTGGGGAGGGGTTGTCGGACGCGGTGGGCGCGCTGCTGGACCGGGAGTGGGCGGGGGTGCAGGCGGAGTCGCCGACGCCCCCGGCTCGTGGAGGTCGGAAGGTGCTGTTGGCCGCGGGCGCGACCGTGCTCGTGCTCGGTGCGGCGGGCGGTGGGCTTCTGGCGGCCCGGGCGCTCACCGATGAGGAGAGCGAAGCGGCGGAGGGGGCCGGGACCGCGCAGGGAGCCGAGACCGGCCAAGCCACGGAGGTCGACGGCGAAGGATCGTCCGGCGAACCCGGGTGGGAGCCGCCCGCGCCGACCCCCTTCGGCACCAACGCGGAGTGGGAGGCCCAGACCTTCGTCTCTCCCGACGGGTACACGACCTTCCAGGCGACCCCGGACCGGTTCGAGACGCTCACCTACGTGTCGGTGACCTCCGTGGAGGACACCGCCGACGGGGTCCGGTTCTCGGTGAGCGTGCTCAACCTGGTGGAGGGGCACGACGTTCCCGCCATGCTCACCGTCACCACCCCGACGGCTCCACTGGCGCCCCTTGAATCGCCCGGTCCGGTGGAGATCGGCGACGAACTCGACCTGACCTTCCCCGACGCCCCCGACCAGGGACAACTCACCTTCTCCGACGCCGACCACGACCCCGGGGTGTCCGGGTTCCCGCCGGTCAGCCTCTGCTACGACGCCCCGGCCGGCACACTGTCTCCCGACGCGCAGGACTGCGCCTAGGGTTCGGCGACCGGATACGGGGAGACGGTGCCGGCGTTCTCGTTGACCAGCAGCGCCCGGCCCGCCGGTGGGAAGGCCCGCTGTGGGCAGGCGGGGCGTTCGCAGACCTTGCAGCCCAGGCCGATCGGGGTGGCGGCCGACGGGTCCTCCAGGTTCAGGCCGGTGGAGTAGACCAGGCGGTGGGCGTGCCGCAGCTCGCAGCCCAGGCCCACCGCGAAGGTCTTGCCGGGTGCCCCGTAGCCGCCATAGCCCCGGGTGACGGTACGCGCGACCCAGAAGTAGGTACGCCCGTCGGGCATCTGCGCGATCTGCCGCTGGATGACGCCCGGGGCGGAGAACGCGGCGTAGACGTTCCACAGCGGGCAGGTACCGCCCGAGCGGGAGAAGTGGAAGCCGGTGGCGGACTGGCGCTTGGACATGTTGCCGGCGCGGTCCACCCGGACGAACGAGAACGGGACGCCCTTCAGGCCGGGGCGTTGCAGCGTGGACAGGCGGTGGCAGACGGTCTCGAAGCCCACCCCGAACCGGTCGGCGAGCAGTTCGACGTCGTAGCGTTCCCGTTCGGCGGTCTCTCGGAAGTCCCGGTAGGGCAGGACGAACGCGCCCGCGAAGTAGTTGGCCAGTCCGATCCGCGCCAGCCGGACCGCCTGTTCGGTGGTGAGTTCCTCGCCCCGGGCGAGTTCGTCCAACAGGTCGCCGTGTTCCAGGAAGGCGAGCTGGGTGCCGAGCTGGAAGGCGCGCTGGCCGGGGCGCAGGTGCGCGGCCAGCGACAACACACGCCGCTCGGGGTCGAACGTCCGGTTCCTGGAAGATCGGTCGACGGTCTCCACCCGCACCCCGTGACGTTCGGACAGCAGCCGGGTGAGGACCAGGTGCGCCTTGCCCGGTTCGGCGCCCTCCCCCTGTGCCAGTTCCTCGGCGAGTTCGTCCAGTTCGCCGATGTAGTTGTGGCGTTCGTAGAAGAAGTCGCGGACCTGTTCGTAGGCCATGGGAGCCACGGATGCGACACCCCCGTCCCGGCCCTCCGCCAGCGCGGCGGCCTGGCCGGAGACGTCCCGGTATCGACGGTGCAGGTCCACGAGGGCTCGGGCGACCGAGGGCATGGCGGAGGCGAGTTCGTCGAGTTCCTCCGTGCCGACCTGGTCTCCGGTGGGAACGTCGGTGAGGGCTTCTCGCAGTTCGGCGATCAGACGCGAGGTGTCTCCGGTCGCGAAGAAGCTCGGGTCCACCCCGAAGGCTTCGGTGATCCGGAGGAGGACGGGCACGCTGAGCGGGCGCTGGTTGTGCTCCATCTGGTTGAGGTAACCGGCGGAGATGCCCAGTTCACGGGCGAGTTCGGACTGTTTGAGCGAGTGTTCCTGTCGCAGCCTGCGCAGCCGCGGCCCCGCGAAGACCTTGCGCACGGCGATCGCCCCCTTCCGTCCCCGCCAGACTAACCCGAAGGTGTCTCACGAGGCGTTAGCAGACTTGGCAGGGATGTGAGGAAGGCTTAGCCGAACTCAGCAGGATGGTTCTTGAGGGTGTTCGGCGGACCGGGCCACTCACCGCTGCGGCGGGAGAGGTGCCCTTGCCCGACGCCGACTCGGCGCCACCGATGGGCTCGCCTCCGTCCACACCCACGTCGACGGACCGAGCACGAATCCCTTCCATGAGCGGGTGATCGCCCAGGGGACGGCCTGCTCGATGTCTCAGAGTGCCACTCGTAGTGGTCGGGGTCCGTGCGGCCTCACATCCGGGCCCTGAGCACGTCGACCTCACAGCCCGGCTCGAACGGGTCGAAGCCGTGCTCGCTCAACCAGCGAACTATCAGCAGGCTTCGCAACGACCACCACGCGTGGATCACGTCGAGGTCGACGTCGGTGCCATAACCGGCGAGGAGGTCGTCGAGGTGCTCCTCGTGTCCGAGCGTGAAGGTGGCGAGGTCGTACAGGGCATCACCCCGGCCCGCCTCGGACCAGTCGATGACGCCCGTGACCTGGTCGTCTTCGAGGAAGACGTGCGCGATCTGCAGGTCGCCGTGCGTGAACACCGGAGCCCACGGCCGAAGCGCGGCCTCGGCGACCTGGCGATTGCGGGTGACCAGCTCAGCGGGTAAGAGGCCGCTCGCCACGAGCGACTCGCACTCGTCGTCGAGTTCCGCCGCCAGCGCGACGACGCTTCGACCCGCGCGACCCGTCCGGGGCGGCAGGGGTGCTTCGTGCAGCTTCCGGATGGCGGCGCCCGCCGCGGCCCACGCCGCCGGTGACCCGGTCGCCGGCCCGCCGAGTCGCCCGAGCGTCGTCCCCGGGACCGCGGCGATCGCGAGCACGGGCGGCTTGCGCCACAGGACCTTCGGGGTCGGCACCGGCACGAGGGACATCGCCTCGACCTCGGCGTCGATGTGCGCCTGATCGACGTCCACCTTCAAGAACACGTCGCCGACGCGCAGAGTCGCGCGCTCGGAATGGGCGACGACGACCTGGATCTCATCCATGGGCGACAGTATTGCGAGGAT
>NZ_DYZD01000097.1 GCF_020741345.1 Nocardiopsis listeri | reverse complement strand
TGCCCAGGGGTTCGCCGGCCGCGTCGGTGGCCCGGCGCAACCAGGTGACCGCCGCGCCCAACCGCTCCCCCAGAACCTCGGTCTCCCCCTCGTCGTCACCGTCGTCCCCGGTCAGCAGGTCCAACAGCAGGGTGGCGTATCCGGCCCGTTGCAAGGAGGCCGCGATCGCCCGTCCTTCGGGGTCCCCTCGTCCACGGCCGAAGGCCATCACCACCACACCGCGCAGGGCCATGGGCATGGTGAGGTCGCCGTCGAGGTAGACCTGCCCCGCGCGAATCCGCACCGCGCGGGCCACCTCGGGCCTGGGGCGCGAGCGTTCCAGTTCGGTCAGGATCGTGGTGACGTGGTCGTCCGAGAGCTGGTCGAAGTCCCGATACCACTCCCCCACGGCGCGGAAGTTGTCCGGTGCGCCGATCACCACCACGGCGTCGGCCTCCCCCTTGAGGGTCTCCAGTGCCTCGGGCGAGGCCACCGGTACCGCCAGAACCAGACTGGAGGGGCCGGCCTGGCGCACCATCCTCAGCGCGGCACGGGCGGTGCCGCCGGTGGCCACCCCATCGTCGACGACCACGCAGTCGCGGCCGGTGATCCGAGGCATGGAACGCTCGCCCCGGTAGACGCGGCGACGACGGTCGAGCTCCTCTCGTTCGGAGACGACGGTGTCGGACAACGCCTGGCGAGGAATGCGCATCCGGGCCAGAGCGAGGTCGTCGTAGAGGACGTGACCGTCCTCGGTGATGGCGCCGACCCCGGTCTCGGGGCGGCCTGGCAGGCCGATCTTGCGCACCATGAGGACGTCGAACTCCGCGCCGAGACCGCGCGCGAGCTCGGCGCCCACGGGCACGCCACCGCGTGGCAGGGCCAGCACGATCGGGTCGTCGACCGCGTAGGGGCGCACGCGATCGGTGAGGCGTCGACCCGCCTCGGTCCGGTCGGTGAAGGGCAGGGATACGGGTACCGGGTTCATGTCATCGCCTGTGTCGGGACCATGGGACCCGACACCCCTCCTTCCGGCTGTCCGTGGATCACGCCGCTCGCAAAGTGCTACCGGCATACCCCGCCGTACACGGATTACAACCCCGAGTCCGGGCAAAACCCGCGCCCCGTTCCGGGGCCGCGCACCCGCCACCGGAGAGGCGAGGCGGCCGACCGAGTGGTGTCAGGCCGGTCGGAAGCCGTCGCGCAGCACCGCCATCAGCAGCGCGTCGTGTCTGCGCCCCTCCCACAGCAGTGACTCGCGTAGTCGACCCTCGACGTAGAATCCGCAGGAACGGTAGACGGCGATGGCCCGCATGTTGAACGCGTACACCTGGAGCCAGAGCCGGTGCAGGCCGATCTCCTCGAAGGCGTAGCGCATGACCAGTTGGGTGGCCTCCCGGCCCAACCCCTTGCCGGTGAACTCGATGGCCGACAGCGCTATGCGATAACCGGCGGTCTCGTTCTCCGGGGACACCGAGTAGATGGAGAGCTCACCGAGGTAGCGGCCGCCCTTGGGTTCGGTGATCGCCAGGTCCAGGCGGTCCTCCCCTTCGGCGCGGCTGTGACACCACCGGCGCGCCTGCTCATAGGTCAGGTGTCCGTGCGAACCCGTGAGCCGGCGGACCTCCTCGTCCAGTCCCGCGGCGAAGTAGGCATCGGTGTGTTCCGGGCCGAGGGGGACCAGGGACACGTTCTCGCCGTTGAGGGTGGGCTTGTCTCGCAGCGCGCTCGTGTTGATCATGCAGGTCTTCCGGTTCCGGCCGGGACCGTGGGGCACGGCATTACCCGGGTGAGGGAGACGGCGGTCAGGGGATGCCGTACGCGGGAACGGGTCGCGCGGGCGTGGCCTTGGAGCATGGGCCGGGGCGGGAACGATGTGGGGCGGGTCCTTTCCGGGTCCTCGGCGGGGGTACGGGCTCCCTATGTAAAACATCTCCGCTCCGAAAGGCAAGCCCGTCGGGACCGAGTGCGACAAGACGCTGTTCATCCGATGACCGGACTGGATAGCATCTGCCCGCATCGAAAGCACCCTGGGAGCCGCCCGTGAACACCCCGACCGACACGTCCACCACACCACCGCCCGAGGCCAGGCGTGCCCGGGTCGCGGTGTCGACCCTGTTCTTCGTGAACGGGTTCACCTACACCAACGCGGTGCCCTGGCTCCCCGTGATCAAGAACGGGCTGGGGCTGAGCAACGCGGAACTGGGGTTGGCGATCGCGGCCATGCCGTTCGGTGCGATCCTCACGGGGATGCTCGCCGGTCCGCTCATTCACCGGTTCGGCAGCGGTCGGACCGCGGTGGGGACGAGTCTGATCAGTTTGGGAGCGCTTCCATTCATCGCGCTCGCACAGAACTGGTGGATGCTCGCGGGTGCCCTCTTCGTCCTGGGCTGCGCCGACACCTGGACCGACTCCGCGCAGAACTCTCACGGTCTACGGGTGCAGCGACGCTATCGACGCAGCATCATCAACACCTTCCACGCGGTGTGGAGCCTGGCCGCGGTCTCCGGAGGGCTGCTCGGCGCCACCATGGCGGGCTCGGGGGTGCCCATCCTGTGGCACCTGGGCGGGGTGACCGCCGTGCTCGTGGTGATCAACCTGGTGGTCTCCCGCATGCTGCTGCCCGGACCGGAGAACAGCGAACGCGAGGACGGGACCAACGGCCACGACGGCGGCCGCGTCCGCATGTCCGGTCGCGCCGTGGTACTGCTCCTGGCCCTGGGCGTGCTGTTGATGATGGCGGGCGGCATCGAGGACTCCGCCGCCTCCTGGGGCGCGGTGTACATGACCTCGGAGCTGGACTCGGCGCTGTTCCTGGCCGCCATGCCGTTCGTGGCCTGCCAGGCGATGATGACGCTCGGGCGGCTCGTCGGCGACCGGGTCACCGACCGCTTCGGGGCGGTGGCCGTCGGACACGCGAGCGGACTTCTGTCCGCCGGCGGCATGGCCCTGGCCCTGGCGTTGCCGCACCCGGTCACCACCATCATCGGCTTCGGGGTGATGGGGCTGGGCGTGTCCACCCTGTTCCCGCTGACCCTGGCCGCCGCGGGGAACGTTCCGGGGGTGCGCACCGGTGACGGGGTGACCCTGGTGGGGTGGCTGGGCCGCGTGGGGTTCCTGGCCTTCCCACCGACGGTGGGGTTCCTGGCCGACTCGGTGACCCTGGGCGGTGCCCTGTGGGTGATCGCGGTCGGAGGCGCCGCCGCCTTCCTCCTGGCCCCGGCCCTACGGCCACGGACGTGACGGCATGACGGAGGGCCCCGACCGTGGTGGTCGGGGCCCTCCTCACGTCAGAGCCCACAGGTCGTGGACACGGACGCGGTGTTACTCGGCCATGCCCGGGCGGCGGCTGCCGGCCCACAGGGCCAGAGCACCGATCCCGGTCACGACGGCGCCACCGAGCACGAAGCCCGAAAGGTCGACGCCGGTCGCGGCGAGGTTCGGGTCACCGGCGTTCGACGCCGGGGCCGGCGTGGTGGGAGTGGTCGCACCGGGGGTCTGGCCCTGGTCACCCTCACCGTCGTCGCCCTCGTCGCCGTCACCGTCGTCGCCGTCACCGGGCGGAGGGGTCTGACCGTCGTCCGGCGGCGTGGTCTCGTCGCCGTCGTCGCCGTCGTC
>NZ_DYZD01000096.1 GCF_020741345.1 Nocardiopsis listeri | reverse complement strand
AGAAGGGCGAACGCCTCTCGCCCGGAGACCTCGCCGGACAGATCGCCCACTCTCTACGCAACACCGCGCGGGGTCTGGCCGGGGCCGGGGCGAGCTTCTCCGACGTCGTGCGCCTCCGGTTCTTCGTCACCGACTGGCAACCGGAGAAGTACACCGACTTCATGGCGGGCATCGAAAGCGTCGTCGAGGAGTTGGGGATCCCGCAGCCGCTGCCGCCGCTCTCGGCGATCGGAGTGGACTACCTCTTCGAGCCCGACGTCCTGGTCGAGGTCGAGGCGGAGGCCATCCTCGACTGAGGCGTGTCGGCGGGCCGACCGGCCCGCCGACGCGTTGTCTCCGTCATCGGAGAACCCCGTCAGGAGACCTCGGTGAGACCGCACCATTGCGCGATGAACAGGGCGATGGACTTGGTGATCCGCCGTACGGACTCGATGTCGACCCGCTCGTCGTACCCGTGGATGGCCTCGGAGATCGGACCGTAGACCAGTGCGGGAATCCCCTGGTAGAGGGCGTAAACGCGCCCGTCGAGGTAACCGGGGGTGGTGAAGGTGCGCAGCTCTTCCTCGAAGACGGTCGCGTGCGCCCGTCGCAGGACGTTCTCCGCGTCCGTGCCCTCGGGCAGGACGTAGCCCTGGGCGTAGAAGCCGGTCCGCTCCCCCACCGCCTCGATGGGATGGCCCGAATCGTCGGTGACGGTGCTCCGCAGGACGTCCTGGATCTGCTCCCAGGCGTCGTCGGCGCTCACCCCCGGGTAGATCGCGGCTCGCACCTGAAGCTCGCACCAGGCGGGAACGCTGGAGGGCCAGTCACCTCCGGTGATCCCACCGAGGTTGAAGTTGATGGGATGGTCCAGGTCCTCGAAGTAGGGGTGGTCCTCCTTCTCCTGGTTCCAACGCAGTTCGAGTTCACGCAGCCTTCCCATGACGTGGTGGGCGGCGTCGATCGCGTTGAATCCTGAGGACATCTCCCTCGGGTGCGTGGGGTGGCCCGCGACCCGCACGTTGAACCAGATGACGCCGACGTTGGCTCGGACGAGCATGTCCTCCTCGGGTTCGGGGATCAGTACGGCGTCGGCCGTGTAACCGCGCTGGATCGTCGCGATCGCACCGTTGCCGGTGCACTCCTCCTCGGCCACGGACTGGAAGTGGATGCGTCCGGCGGGCGCGAATCCGGCCTTGAGCACGGCGTCGTAGGCGAACAGGTTGGCGGCCAACCCCGCCTTCATGTCGCCACTGCCACGGCCATGGAGCCAGCCATCGATCACGGGAGCGTCCCAGGGCGACCTGGACCACTCTTCGAGGGGACCTTCGGGGACGACGTCGATGTGACCGTTGAGGATCAGCGAGCGGCCTTCACCGTGCACGGGTGTGTACGTCCCCACCACGTTCTCGACGCCTTCGTAGGAGACCTTGATCTCGCCCGCGCCGGGGTGGGCGGCGATCTCCTCGGCGTCGAGTTCCCAGCGGTCCATGGCCAGGCCGCGCCGGGACATGGCCTCGTACATGAGGTCTTGAGCCGAGGCCTCCTGGGTGCGCAGGGAGGGGTGGCGTACGAGTTCCCGGGTGAAGGCCAACTGGGCGTCGAAGGCTTCGTCGACCGCTCGGTCGATGCGCGCGATGATGTCGGGCGTGAGGCTCACGTGCGGATCTCCTGACTCGGGGTTGTGGTGGGAAGGGGCCTCTCAGGCCCTGGTTCGCGTGTCCTTGATCCGGATCCGCTCACCGGCGAAGCCGCCGAGCGCGGTGATGACGCAGATGCCGATGAGCACCAGCACGGCGGGCCAGGAGGCACCATCGTCGACGACCAGGAGCGCGGTGGCGATGAGCGGGAGGAACCCACTGAGGGTCCCGGCGAGGTTGTAGCCCAGGGAAACACCGCTGTAGCGCAGCCGGGGCGGGAAGAGGTCGGCCAGGAGTGCGCCGGTGACGGCGTAGGCGAGGGTGATGAGGCAGATACCGGTGGTCACCGCGATGGTGATCGCCCACGGGTCGGCCGTGTCGATGAGCCAGAACAGGGGGAAGGCCGCCACTGCCGTGGCCACGGCACCGATCACCGTCATTCGGCCGGGCCCGAAGCGCTCGGCCACGCGTCCGGCGACCAGGGTCGTGACGATCTGGAAGAGGGCCGCGACGAGCGTCGCGTTCACGACCATCTGTCGGTCGACCTCCAGGACACTGGAGGCGTAGGAGACCACGAACGTCGTCATCATGTAGAAACCGCCGACACCCAGGAGTGCCGCGGCGACCGCCACGAGCAGGCGGCCACCCGCTTCACGGAACAGGGCCAGGGCGGGCACCTTGGCGCGGTCCTCCATCTGCACGAGTTCCTGGAAGACGGGGGACTCCTCCACCCTCATGCGGATGTAGAGCGCGATGCCCAGCAGGGGGAAGGCCAGGAGGAAGGGAAGACGCCATCCCCACGCGTCGAACTCGGCCGCGGGCAGCAGCAGCACCGTGGAGAAGGCGGCGGAGGAGATGAGCGTGCCCACCGGGGATCCGACCTGGACCAGGGCCGCGTAACGGGCGCGTTGCCGTTCGGGGGCGTGCTCGATGGCGATGGTGATCGCGCCACCCCACTCACCGCCCACGGCCAGTCCCTGCAGGAGCCGCAGGACCGCCAGCAGGATCGGTGCCGCGAGCCCGATCGCGAGGTAGTCGGGGAGCAGCCCGATGAGCCCGGTCGCGCAGCCGATCATGACGATGGTGGCCAGCAACGCGGGGCGTCGGCCATAACGGTCGCCGACGTACCCGAAGATCAGCGCGCCGATGGGCCTGGCGGCGAAACCGACACCGAAGGTCGCCAGAGCCGCCATGAGACCCGCGTTCGGATCGAGGTCGGTGAAGAACAGGCGGTTGAAGACCAGTGCCGCGGCCATGCCGAACAGGAAGTAGTCGTACCACTCAAGGGCGGTCCCGACGAAGGCGGCGAAGGCGATCCGCCGCGCGTCGGAGGCGTTGACCGTCGGTCCGGCCCCGCCTGGGGCGGCCTGGTCCGGTTGTGACATGTGTTCCTCCGGGAGATGAGCATCGGCCGGACAGTGCGTGAACGACCAGGGCTGATGAAGCTCATCGTCTTGGAGAAAAAGAACCTCCACAAGCGCAGATCACAACGAACCCCCTGGATAAAATGTGCACATGCACAAATTCGAGCGATCGGGGGTCGTCCCCCGCGCGGCCGACGCCTGCCTGAGGGATCTCGGCGCCATCGCCTGGACCTACGTCCACAGGGTCCGCGAACTCACCGGTTACGCCGAGACCGTCATCGATGACACGGATCTGCACCGCACGGCCGGCGCCACGCTGGAGCTCCTCTTGGACCTCCTGCGGGGGCGGGACCGCTTCGAGGAGCTGCGAACCCACTCCGTCGAGGTGGGACGTTCACGCGCCCGCCGCGGGATCCCCCTGGAGTCGTTGCTGCGTGCGGTGCGCATGGACTTTCGCTTTCTGTGGGAAGCCATGCGCGGGCACGTACCGCGGGAGGACTTCTTGGAGTTCTCCGAGCAGGTCATCTCGATCTGGGAGGCGGTCGAGGTGCACACCACGTACGTGCAGACCGGGTACACCGACGAAATCGCTCGGATGCGCTCGGAACTCGAACTGGAGAACGCGTTCCTTCTTCGGCACCTGCTGAGCGAGTCGAGCACGGACGAGCGTCTGCACACACAGGCGGCGGAGGCCCTCGGGCTGCGCGCCGACGGTGTCCACGTCGTTTTCGTGGCCAACGAGGGCCACGCGCGTGACTTCAAGGAGTGGGTGGGACGGATCCTGCCGTCCACCGTCCTACTCCGTCTGGACGGGATCGAATTCGGAATCGTCCCCGCGGGGGACGTGACGGGCATGACCAGGACCGCACTGCTACAGAAACCCGTCGGGGTCTCACCCAGCGCCCACGGTGTGGGCGAGATAGCCGAAATGTGGAGGATCGCCCGCGAACTTTCGCAGTGGGCGGAGGAAGGTGGGGCGGCGACCGTCGGAAGCCACTGGACACACCTGGCGAGCGCCCGCCTGGGTTCGGTTTCCCAGGCCTTCTCCAGGGATGTCAGGAATTCGCTCGATCGATTCTCCGAACGTGAGATCAACCTACAGATCGAGACGGTCGAGGCCTATTTCATGACCGGTTCCATAACCGATGTCTCACAGAAGATGTTCTGCCACCGGAACACGGTCATCAACCGCCTTCGCAGATTCACGAACGCCACCGGGCTCGATGTCTCGAAACCGATGGACGCCTCCGCCGCCCACCTCGCGCTGAGAGATCATCAAGCGCCGTTAGCCGCCGAACCGTGAATCTACGACTTCCGGGTCGGTTTCCATTCGTGGGCGAGGAGCCCCATCAGGACCTCGTCCATGAACTCGCCCAGAACCCACCCGGAGGAACGCAGCACGCCCTCGCGGACGAAGCCGTTCTTCTCGGCGGCGCGCAGCATGGCGGCGTTGTCCGCCAGGGTCTCGATCTGCAGGCGGTGCAGGCCGCGCACCACGAAGCCGTAGTGACAGAGCACGGCGACCACGTCGGCGCCGTAGCCCTTGCCACGGGTGGCGGGAAGCAGGCCCAGGCCGATGTGCGCCGAGCGGTTGTGGGTGTCGATGCCCCACAGTGTCGCGGTGCCGATGAGAGAACCACCGCCCAGCTCCACGATGGAGAACTGGACGAGGTTCGGATTCTTGTCGTCCACGACGAGCCGCGGATCCTCGGTCCCGGGTGTGAGCGGCCGCCAGGGACCACCTTCGGCCCGCGACCCGGTGACCACGTCGTCGTAGAGCTCGGCCAGCAGGACCGGGATGTCTTCGTCGTGGCGGGCCCGCAGCCCGACCTTCTCTCCCCTGAGCATGGATGCTTACTATCGGACCGGTGGCCCCCGGGGCAATCGGATATTCGCGTCAGTCGGCCCGGGCCGGGGTCGGGCAGGAGTTCGCGGCGCGTAGGCGGGATCGCAGGGCCCAGGCCAGGAGCACCATGCCGGCGACCGCGAGCAGTGGTTGCAGCGGGGCGAACCAGGCCATGGCGCCGCTCGTTCCCAGGGCCAACAGGACGAGTTTGTTGCAGACCGGGCAGCCGATCGCGAACCACGCGAGGGCCGCGCCCACGATCCCTCGTCCCCCGTCGCGATCGCCGCTCGTCTCCGCCACCTCCGTCGTGCCGCGCACGTAGGTCGCCATGACCAGGCCGGACAGGAGCGAGGTGGCGATCCAGACCGGGTAGGACCACCAGGTCGGCTCGATCTCCCGAGCGAACAGTCCGTTCGGGATGAGGACTGCGGGCAGTCCGAGCAGGAGCAGGGTGGCGGCCGTGCCCAGGGCCGCCACGCCCCACTGTCGAAGTCCCCATGCGCGCATGCGACGTCCCTTCGATCGACCGGGGAGGCACCCCCGTTTCCCACGTGTTTCTATGCAGCATAGAGTACTTTCTATCGAGCATAGAAAGCAGAGGTACCCCATGCCCCCACAAGCGAAGGCGTCCACCACCGAGCCATTGCTGCTGACCGGCGCGGTACTGCTCGCCGTCGTCCTGGCGGTGGCCATCGGCCTCACCCTGGAGGAGGATCCCGGTGACGGAGGCGCGAACGCCTCCCGGGCGGAGCCACCGGCCGAGAACCGGATCAGCGAGGAGCAGCGGGAGTGGGGGCAGAGCCTGGCCCGCCGCGAGGCCGACGACCCCACCGCCCTGGGCGAGGAGGACGCCCCGGTGGTGATGGTCGCCTACTCCGACTTCACCTGTCCTTACTGTGCCACCTGGGCCCAAGAGACCCAACCCGAGCTGGTGGAACGCTATGTCGAGTCCGGTGACCTGCGGATCGAGTGGCGCGAGTTCCCCTACCTGGGCGATCTGGCCCGCGATCTCTCCGTGGGTGCTCTGGCCGCCGCCGAACAGGACGCCTTCTGGGAGTACCACGAGGCTGTGTTCGCGCGGCAGGAGGAACTGAAGTCGTCCTCCGATCCCGAAGGCGACCTGCGGGAGATCGTCGACGGCATCGGCGTGGACCTGGAACGCTTCGACACCGACCTGCGGGGCGAAGAGCTACGGGGTCGGGTCGACGCAGACTTCCTTGAGGGCCAGCGGATCGGGGTGTCCGGCACCCCGGCCTTCATCATCAACGGGGATCCGGTGATGGGAGCCCAACCACTGTCGGTCTTCGTCGACAGCGTCGACACCGCGCTGACCGCGACCGAGGGGTGAGCGGAGATGGACATCGGTTTCCTCGCGGCGGTGTTGGGCGGCGTGTTGGCCCTGCTCAGCCCGTGCAGCGCGCTGCTGCTGCCCTCGTTCTTCGCCTACGCCTTCCGTGACCCGGGGCGTCTCTTGCTGCGCACCTCGGTCTTCTACGCCGGGTTGTGTCTGACCCTGATCCCGCTCGGGGCGGGGTCGGCCATGGTCAGCATGCTCTTCTACGGGCACCGGGAAACGCTGATCAACGTGGCGGGCGCCGTCATCATCGTCTTCGGTGTCCTACAGATCCTGGGGTTGGGGTTCACCTGGGCGCCACTGGCGCGGGCCCAGGGCCGGTTCGCCGCTGGGCGGGGGCATCTGTCGGTGCTCGGTCTGGGCGCCGTCTACGGGTTGGCGGGGTTCTGTTCGGGGCCGATCCTGGGCGCGGTCCTGACCGTCGCGGCGACCGGCACCCCACTGCGCGGCATGTTCCTCATGGCCGCCTACGCTCTGGGCATGGTCTTGCCCATGTTCGTGCTGGCCCTGTTGTGGGACCGCTACGACCTGGGCCGCCGCCGGTGGCTGCGCGGCCGATCGGTGCGCTTGGGCCCCCTGACCACGCACACCACCGCGCTGCTGAGCGGCGGTCTGTTCATCGGGATCGGGGTGCTCTTCATCGCCTTCGACGGCACCGCGTCCATGGCGGGTCTGCCCGGGATGGCGGGAGCGGAACAACTCGCCTATCGAGCCCAGGAGTCGCTGTCCCGGTTGGGCACGATGACCGACCTCGTGGCCCTGGTCCTGGGAGCGGTCGTGGTCGGCGGATCGCTCGTGTTCACCTGGCGGTCCAGGCACCGGGCTTCCGCCGACGCGGACGGCCACGAGACCTCCGGGAAGGGCTGACGTTGCCGTCCACGAAGGGACTCGGTGCCCTGGCGGGTGCCGCGATGCTGTTCCTGAGCGCCTGCGCGGGGCCGGGCGAGAACGGTTCCGACACGGTGCCGCGCGACGACCCGCCCCTGCCTCCACCCGAGGTCTCCGGGCCACTCCCCGCACCGCTGCGGGCCGATCCCCTGTGGACGGCGCCGTTCTCCTCCGAGCCCAAGGCCACCGAGTCGATGTTCGTCGGGGTGGTCCAGGAACGGGAGGGCGGCGCGGTCGAGTTCCTGGGGGTCGACCACACCGGTCGTACCCGCTGGTCGACCGAGCGCGACCCCGAGTGCACCGGGTTCGTCATCACGCGCGATCCGCGGGACGGTTCCGAACTGGTGGTGTTGCTGGACAAGGAGAAGGATCCGGACGGGGGTTTCCTGGCCACCAGGACCACCGCGTCGGCGTTCCGGCCCGACGACGGTGAACTCGTGTGGGGCCCCGTGGACGTTCCCGGCACCCTGGTGGGCCCGGGGTTGGTGTTCGCCGCCGTTCAGGGGAGCGTCATGAGCGACCACACCGGCCCCAAGCTCGCCCTGCATCCGGGCACGGGCGCGGTGGTCGCCGACGAGCACGAGGACGAAGTGATCCTGCACGAGTACCACGGTGTGGTGTTGGTCCATCGTGACGAGGCGCTTCGGGCAATCGACTTCACCGGCGCGGATCTGTGGGACCACACCGACCTGGAGGTACCCGAAGAGTTGGACGCCTCGGACGTCCGGGTCGGGTACGGTCCCCGTCCCGACGACGACTCCGCGGCCGCGGTCACATTCGTGTGGACCGCTCCCTCCGATGAGGAACCCCTGCTGTACACGGTGCACGACCTTCGGACCGGTGATCGGCTCCTCACGCTCGCAGCCGATCGTGAACCCCGGGCCCTGGACGTCGGAGACGGCCGCACGGCGGTCCTCGGCACACCGACGGAGACCCCGGACGCGTCGAGCGTGCAGGTGGTGACAGACGAGGGGGACGCCCCGCTCTGGCGGCACGAGGTGGGTCCGGACGCGCGTATGCGTGGGGCGGCCGGCGCCACCCTCTACCTCGATGACGCGGACGCGCACCAGGCCCTCGACGTACGGACCGGGTCGCTGGACCAGGAATGGGAGGGTTCCGCCGAACCGCCCGCCGCCGCGCTCGAATCGGGCCCGGCCCTGGTGGAGGTCACCACCGCCGACGAGTCGCGGGTGTTCGCCGCGCTTCCCATGGGTTGAACGGCACCTCCTCCTGACGCGACTTCTTCTATGGCGGATAGAATCCCACGAAGGCGCGGCGGACGCCGCGGTGGAGTCCACTGGAGACGGGTGCCATGCTCACGGGCCTTGGGTCGTTGGAATCAGAGGTCATGGAGGCGTTGTGGGCCTCTCCCTCCCCCATGAGCGTTCGCCAGGTGCTGGATTCCCTCCCACGTGAGGGAATCGCCTACACGACGATCTCCACCGTTCTGGAGAACCTGCGCCGCAAGGGGTGGGTGCGGCGTGAACGGCTGGGACGCCTCTGGTTCTACCAACCGCTGAGCGATCGCCCCACCCACGCGGCCGAACGGATGCGCGACGCCCTGGAGGACGGCCGGGACGCCGGGGCCACGCTCCTGCGGTTCGTCGACGGTATGAGCCCCGAGGAGGTGCGCACCCTGCGCGCGCTGTTGGCCGAGCACCCCGAGGAGGAGCCGTGATCTGGTCGTTCGTGGCGGTGTGCGCCGTGGTCGTGCTCAGCGTCAAGGGCCCCGACGTCCTGCGTCGCGCCACCACGGACTGTGGCCCAGGGCCACGCGGCGAGCTTGGGCTGTGGGTGGGGGCGAGCGCCGTGTGGCTGCTCTCGTGCGCGGCCCTGACGATGGTGGCCGCCGCCGAACTCCTGGGTCCGTCGGTCAAGGGCGTCATCGCCATGTGCGTGAACCTCTTCCAAGCACTGGAGGGTCAGGGGTCCGGCGCGGTGGGGTTCGTCGGGACGGCCCTGGCCCTGGCCCTGCTCGCCGTCGCCCGACTGACGTGGACCGGTTTGCTGCGCGGGCGGTCCGGTCGGTCCTGGCGGCGTGGACACCACCGGGAACTGAGCGAGGGCGCGGTGCGCCACGTCCTGTACGGGCACCGCGTGTGGCTGGTGCCTTCGGGCCGGCTCAGCGCCTACTGCGTGCCCGGTGACGGTGGCCGGATCGTCATCACCAGCGGGGCCCTGGAGGCCCTGACCCCGCGCCAGACGCTGGCCGTGTTGGAGCACGAGAGCGCCCATCTGTCCGGCGGCCACCACCTGTTGGTCGGCTGGGTGGGTCTGCTGGACCGGGCCTTTCCGGGGGTTCCGCTACTGCGGGAGGCCGCCCGGCGTGTGTCCGTCCTGGTCGAGTGGGCCGCCGACGATCGCGCCGTGCGCCGTGTGGGGGTCGGACCACTGGCACACGCGCTGGGGCGACTCGCCGATGCCCAGGACGGGCATGGTGCCGCGACACTGTCCATCGGTGGCGCCTGCCCGATCGAGCGGGTGCGGCGCCAGGTCGCGCCTTCGCCGAGCTGTCCGCGCGCCCTGGTCTGGGCACGTTCGGTGTTCGCGGGCCTGCTGGTCGCGGCCCCTCTCGCGTTCACGGTCACGATGACGCTGGCCTGCGCGATCGTCCCCCCTTGTTCCTGTCTGACCTGACCGATACCGGTCGTATCGGGGATCGGGATTGCCCCGGCACGGGCCCATGGCGAGGATGTGTGGGCCGAATATCGATGGGGGGCTCATGTTCGACGTGATCGTGGTGGGTGGCGGACCGACCGGAGTCATGCTGGCCGCGGAGTTGCGGATGCGCGGGATTCAGGTGCTCGTGGTGGAACGGGACACCGAACCCACGAAGGTGGTGCGCGGGCTCGGGTTGCACGTGCGCAGCGTCGAGATCATGGACCAGCGCGGCCTGCTGGAGCGGTTCCTCCAGGAGGGGCGGCGGTATCCGTTGGGGGCGGTGTACGCGGGGATCGCCAAACCGGCTCCGGAGGGGCTGGACACCGCGCACCCCTACATCCTCGGCATCCCACAGACCATCACGGAGCGGTTGTTGAGGGAGCACGCCGAGGAGCTGGACGTGCCGGTCCGGCGCGGCCGGGCTCTGGTCGACCTGGAGCAGGACGAGGACGGCGTCACCGCGATCCTGGACGACGGCTCACGGTTGCGGTCGCGCTACCTGGTGGGCTGCGACGGCGGTCGGGGCACGGTGCGCAAGCTGCTCGGGATCGGCTTTCCTGGTGAACCCGCCACAAGCGAATGGCTCCTGGGCGAGGCGCGGCTGACCATGCCCATGGCCAAGGTGATGGCGGTGGTCACCCGGGTTCGGGAGACCCAACCGCGTTTCGGTGTGGGGCCCGCGTCGGACGAGGTGTTCCGGATCGTCGTCCCGGCGGAGCGGATGGCCCAGGACCGGTCCGTCCCGCCGACCTTGGCGGAGCTGCGCGGGGCGTTGCGGGCGACCGCCGGCACGGATTTCGGCACGCACTCGCCCCGGTGGCTCTCCCGTTTCGGGGACGCCACCAGGTTGGCCGAGAAGTACCGGGTCGATCGGGTACTGCTGGCCGGTGACTCTGCGCACGTGCATCCGCCGCTGGGCGGACAGGGACTCAACCTGGGCGTACAGGACGCGTTCAACCTGGGATGGAAGCTGGCCGCCGAACTCCAGGGATGGGCACCGCAGGGGCTGCTCGACGGTTACGAGAGCGAACGCCGTCCGGTGGCCGAGACCGTGTTGGACGGCACCCGCGCGCAGGGGGTGCTGATGAACCAGGACGCCGGCTCGCAGGCGGTGCGTCGGCTGGTCTCGGACCTGATGGACCTGGAGGAGGCCAACCGGTTGCTCATCGAGCGGATCACCGCGATCGGGGTCCGCTACGACGTCGGGGAGGGGCACCGGCTGCTCGGTCGGCGGCTGAGGGACGTGGAGTTGGAACAGGGACGGCTGTTCGAACACATGCGCGATGGCCGCGGGCTGTTGGTGGACGCCACCGGCGGGCTCTCTGTCAACGGGTGGCAGGACCGGGTCGGCCGCGTCGTCGCTCCCGCCGGCGCGCTGGACGTACCGGCCGCGCTGTTGCGACCGGACGGCCACGTGGTGTGGGTCGGCGAGGACCCGGAGGGACTGTCCGAAGCACTCCCCCGCTGGTTCGGCGCCACCACCTGAGCGGGCGCCATGGACGTGGCGGCGCCGGTGTCGGTGGGATGTGGTTGTCTCATCCCATGGGTGTTGAGATCGAACGGTTCCTGCGGTTGGTGCGCGCGCTTCCGGAGTGCACCGGTACCGAGTCGCGGCGTTACACGACCTTCCGGGTACGCGAGAAACCGTTCGGATACCTGTGGCCGGACACCGCCACCGTCGGGCTCAAGCAGACCCTCATCGAACAGGCCGCGCTGGTCGCCGAACGCCCCGACGTGTTCGAGGCGCAGTTCACCGCGGGCGGGTTCGGCTGGGTGGTGGTGCACCTGGACCGCATCGACGTGGACGAGCTCAGCGAGCTCACCCTGGAGGCCTGGTACCTGACCGCGCCCGAGGAACTCCTGGCCTCCCCACCGAGCCCGGAGACCCTGGTCCGGGCGGGCTGACCGAACTCAAGGAGTGCCGCGGAAGGTGCGTCGGTAGGCGCCGGGGGTCACCCCGAGCGCCTGCTGCATGTGCAGTCGCAGGGACGCCCCGGTACCGAAGCCCGCGCGTTCCGCGATCCGGTCCACCGGCAGGTCCGAACCCTCCAGCAGGTGCTTGGCCAGGTCCAGGCGTTGCTCGGCCAGCCAACGCCCCGGGGACAGCCCGGTCTCGTCGCGGAAGCGGCGGGTGAAGGTGCGCACGCTCATCGCCGCGTGGTCGGCCATCTGTCGAAGCCCGGGCTGTTCGTCCAGGTGTTCCAGCGCCCAGGTACGGGCCGCGGCCGTGGCGGCGCGGCCGGGTTCGGGCAGGGGGCGCCGGATGTACTGGGCCTGGCCGCCCTCGCGGTGCGGTGGGACGACCGTGCCACGTGCCACCTCGTTGGCGACGGCCGCGCCGTGGTCGCACCGGATCATGTGCAGGCACAGGTCGATACCGGAGGCCACCCCGGCGGCGGTGAGGTGTCGGCCGTTGTCGGTGTAGAGCACGTCCGGGTCGAGTTCGATGTGCGGGTACATGGCGCGGAAGTATCCGACCGAACGCCAGTGGGTGGTGACCCGGCAGCCGTCCAGCATCCCGGCGGCGGCGAGCACGAACGCGCCGGTGCAGATGGAGGCCACGCGCGCGGTGGCGGGGATGAGTTCCAGGGCGGCGGCCAGGTCCGGGGAGAGGGGGTCGTGGGGGCGTTCTCCGTAGTCCTCGTCGGCGGCGGGAAGCACGACCGTGGCGGCCTGGGCCAGGGCTTCGGGGCCGTGGTCGACGAGGAGGCGGAAGTCGGCGTCGGCGCGGATCGGTCCGGGTTCCAGGGCACAGGTACGCACCTCGTACAGGGGCGCGCCGTCGGGGTCGCGGGCCTGGCCGAACAGGCGGTGCACGGCAGCGGCCTCGAAGGAGAGCAGTCCTTGGCGGGCCAGGACGGCGACCGGGTGGCGTTCGGGGTGCCGGAATACGCTCATGGCCCGATCCTTTCACTTATTGGCTTTCGGGCCACTGTCGACGGTGGGGTCCGGCGAAGGAACCTGGGTCCATGCAGACGACGACGCACGTTCCCTCCCCCGTCCGACCGCGCCGGGCCTGGTTGATGGCTCTGGTGGCCGGGCTGGTCATCACGGGCGCGGCAGCCTTCGCGACCATGCCCGGCCTGCTCACCGAACCACTACGGACCGAGTACCGGTGGTCGCGAGCCGAGATCGGCCTGGCCGCGTCTGTGAACATGGTGCTGTACGGGTTGGTCGCCCCCTTCGCGGCGGCGTGGATGGACCGGTTCGGGCTGCGTCGCGTGGCGCTGGTGGCGCTGGTGCTGGTCGCGGTGGGAGCGGCCCTGACCACGCTGATGTCGCAGGCCTGGCAGTTCACCCTGTACTGGGGGCTGCTGGTGGGCGCCGGGACGGGATCACTGTCGATGACCTTCGCCGCCACGGTGGCCCAACGTTGGTTCGTGGCACGGCGTGGCCTGGTGGTGGGCGCGTTGACCGGGGCGAGCGCGTTCGGTCAGATGGTGTTCCTACCGGCGCTGGCCTGGGTGGTGGACCACCACTCCTGGCGACCGGCGGTGGTGGGTTTGGCGTTGACCGCCGTGGTGTTGGCGGTCCTGGCCGCTTTGGTGCTGCGTGACCACCCGGCCGACGTGGGGCTCGTGCCCTATGGCGCGGCGGGGCTGATCGCCCGTCCCGCACCGGAGAGGGGCGCGTCGGCCCGAACGTTGCGGGTGTTGTCCACCTCGGTGCGCGATCGGCGATTCTGGTTGTTGGCCGCGATCTTCGCGGTGTGCGGGGCGACCACCAACGGGCTGTTGTGGACGCACTTCGTGCCGGCCGCCCAGGACCAGGGCATGGCGGTGACGGCGGCCGCGGCCCTTGTCTCGGCGGTGGGGGTGTTCTCCCTGGTGGGGACGGTCGCCTCCGGCTGGTCGTCGGACCGGTTCGATCCTCGGTGGTTGTTGGCGTCCTACTACGCCGGCCGGGCGGTGTTGTTGGCGGTGTTGCCTCTGGTGTTGGGGCCGCAGGCGGGCCCGGCGATGGTGGCGTTCGTGGTGCTGTTCGGGTTGTTGGACGTGGCGACGGTTCCGCCGACGATCTTGCTCGCCCGGCGGATGTTCGGCGCGGACGGGGCGGTGGTGTTCGGTTGGGTGAACGCGGTGCACCAGGTGGGCGCGGGGGCCATGGCGGTCGTCGGTGGTCTGGTGCGGGACGTGGGCGGTGGTTATGGACCGGTGTGGCTGTTGGCGGCCGCGCTGTGCGTACTGGCGGCGTCGGCGTCCCTGCGCCTGGGGAGGTCGAAACGATGAGGAGCCTGTTCCGGACTTGGGGAAGGGCTCGACCGAGCGTGTTCTCGCTGGTGGTTTTGGTACTGGTGGGTTTGCTGGGATACGTGGGACTGTCCGGTTGGGACCGGGGGGTGCGCGCGGCTCGGGGCGAGGGCGCACCGGGTGTGTTCGTGGCCGAGTCGCTGTCGTGCGTGCGGCACCCGGGGCACGAGTCGTGCGTGTGTCAGGGGACGTTCACCCCGGAGAATTCCGGGGAGGAGCGATCGGTGCGGTTGCACGCCGCCCAGCGGAGCGACTGCGTGCGCGGGGCCGAGGTCGCCTCGGTGGACTCCGGCGCGGCCGATCGGGTCTACGGCCCGTGGGGGTCACGGGAGTGGGTGTTCTCGGCGGTCCTGGTGTCCATCGCGGTGGGTGCGACCGTCGTCATCGTGGCGGGATGGTTCCGGCCCCGGCGAGAGTCGGAGGAGGCGGGTTCGGGCAGGTGACGACGGGGCGTTGCGGTCTCGGCAGAACGGTACCGCGATCCGATCGGAACCCGCCGTGGGAGCGGTCCCAAAATCTCCCCGAAACCCTCTTGTGACGCAGCGGAATCACACCTACAGTCACTTAACACTTGTTCAGCTCGGTCTCGGGTCAGTACCCGCCGGAACCGCGCGCGACCCGCTAGCACGCGCGTGTCCAGGGCGCCCGAAGGCCCCGATCCCCCTTGGAGACAAGGATGCGCAAGCGCACCAAGAACACCCTGACCGCCACCGTGGGCCTGGGCGCCGCGGCGGCCCTCACCGCCACCGCCCTGACCTGGACCGGCGGCGACACCGCCGACAACAGCGCCCTGACCTCGGCCGAAGCCGCAGAACCGGGCGCGCTCGTGTGGTCCGACGAGTTCGACGGCGCGGCCGGCGACGCCCCCGACCCCGCCAACTGGAACCACGAGACCGGTGACCACGGCTGGGGCAACCAGGAGTTGCAGAACTACACCGAGAGCCGGGAGAACTCCGCGCTCGACGGTGACGGCAACCTCGTCATCACCGCCCAGCGGGAGGACGACGGCTCCTACACCTCGGCGCGTATGACCACCCAGAACAACATCGAGCACGCCTACGGCCGTATCGAGGCCCGTATCCAACTGCCCAGCGGACAGGGCATCTGGCCGGCGTTCTGGATGCTGGGCTCCGACTTCCCCGAGACCGAGTGGCCGAACTCCGGCGAGATCGACATCATGGAGTTCATCGGCAGCGACGTCGGCACGGTCCACGGCACCGTGCACGGTCCCGGCTACTCGGGCGGCGACGGAGTGGGCGCCTCCTACGATCACCCTGAGGGCGGCAACTTCGCCGACGACTTCCACGTCTTCGCCATCGACTGGGAGCCCGGCTCCATCACCTGGTCGGTGGACGGCGTCCCCTTCAACACCATCACCCCCGACGACGTCGGCGGCGACTGGGTCT
>NZ_DYZD01000095.1 GCF_020741345.1 Nocardiopsis listeri | reverse complement strand
CGACGAGGACTCCGAGACCGAGGCCCAGGCCCCCGCCGAGGAGACCGGTTCCGAGGAGCGTCCCAGTCGCCGTCGCCGTCGCCGTGGCGGTCGTGGCCGTGGCCGGTCGCGCGGCCCCGAGGACAACGGTGGTGAGGACTTCGATTCCGCCGACTCCGACGAGGACACCGCCAAAGAGCGCCACAAGGACACCAAGGGCTCCGACGCCAAGGACGGCAAAGGACACGACGAGCCCTCCGCCGATTCCGATGACGACTCCGACGACGAGGGCGAGCACGGCAGTAGCCGTCGGCGCCGTCGGCGTCGCCGTCGCTCCGGATCGGGAACCGGAACCGGTTCGTCCGGGAGCGGTGAGAGCACTCCGGACGACCCGCCCAACACCGTGGTCAAGGTGCGCGAGCCCCGCCAGGAACGTCCCATCGAGGACGAGGTCCAGGCGGTCCGCGGATCAACGCGCCTGGAGGCCAAGAAGCAGCGTCGCCGCGAGGGCCGCGAGCAGGGCCGGCGCCGCGCCCCGATCGTCACCGAGTCGGAGTTCCTGGCCCGCCGTGAGGCGGTCAAGCGCGACCTGGTGATCCGGAGCATCGGCGACCGCACCCAGATCGCCACCCTGGAGGACGACGTCCTCGTCGAGCACTACGTCGACCGTGCCACGCACCGCTCCTACGTGGGCAACGTGTACCTGGGCCGGGTGCAGAACGTGCTGCCGTCGATGGAGGCCGCCTTCGTCGACATCGGCAAGGGCCGCAACGCCGTCCTGTACGCGGGCGAGGTCAACTGGGACTCCTTCGGCCTGGAGGGTCAGCCCAAGCGGATCGAGTCGGTGCTCAAGTCCGGCCAGTCCGTCCTGGTGCAGGTCACCAAGGACCCGGTCGGTCACAAAGGTGCCCGCCTGACCAGCCAGATCAGCCTGCCCGGCCGTTACCTGGTGTACGTGCCCGGCGGTTCGATGACCGGCATCAGCCGCAAGCTCCCCGACAAGGAGCGCGCTCGCCTCAAGCAGATCCTCAAGAAGGTGATGCCCTCCGGCGCCGGCGTGATCGTGCGCACCGCGGCCGAGGGCGCCAGCGAGGAGGAGCTGGAGCGCGACATCACGCGCCTGGCCAAGCAGTGGGACTCCATCAAGCGCAAGTCCAAGTCGGCGAGCGCCCCGTCCCTGCTCAACAGCGAGCCGGACCTGACGATCCGGGTCGTCCGTGACGTGTTCAACGAGGACTTCTCCAGCCTGGTCGTCTCCGGCGACGAGGCCTGGAACACCGTTCACGAGTACGTCGACTACGTGGCGCCCCACCTCGCCGAGCGGCTATCGCACTGGACCGAGGACCGGGACGTCTTCTCCGCCTACCGGATCGACGAGCAGATCAACAAGGGCCTCGAACGCAAGGTGTGGCTGCCCAGCGGTGGTTCGCTGATCATCGACCGCACCGAGGCCATGACCGTGGTCGACGTCAACACCGGCAAGTTCACCGGCCAGGGCGGCAACCTGGAGGAGACGGTCACCAAGAACAACCTCGAGGCGGCCGAGGAGATCGTCCGCCAGCTGCGGCTGCGCGACATCGGCGGCATCATCGTCATCGACTTCATCGACATGGTGCTGGAGTCCAACCGCGACCTGGTGCTGCGTCGGATGCTGGAGTGCCTGTCCCGGGACCGAACCAAGCACCAGGTGGCCGAGGTCACCTCGCTGGGGTTGGTCCAGATGACCCGCAAGAGGGTCGGTCAGGGACTGCTGGAGGCGTTCTCGCACAACTGTGACCACTGCAACGGCCGTGGCCTGGTGCTCTCCTCCGAGCCGGTGGAGAACAAGGGCGGCGGCAACGGTGGCGGCAACGGCAACGGCAACGGCCGCAAGAAGAAGAAGGGCAAGGGCGACTCCGAGTCCGGGGCCGACGCATCCGGTGACAAGTCGGAGAAGGCCGAGCAGTCCGGCAAGGAAGACAGGGCCGGGCAGCCCGCGGCCAAGAACGACCAGGTCGACCGGCCCGCCGAGGCGGCCGAGGACACCGCGGAGCAGGGCGACAAGCCCGCCAAGCGCACCCGGAGCCGTAAGGGCGCCGACAAGGCCGCCAAGGGCGAGCAGGCCGACGCGGTGGAGGAGAACACCGAGTCGACCGTGAACACCGGCGAGACCGACGCCGCGGGTTCGGACGGGACGGCGGCCGAGGAGGCCCCCGCCAAGAGGACCCGCAAGCGCACCTCCAAGGCGAAGAAGGCCGCTGAGGAGACCGTGGAGACGCCGCCCCAGGAGGCCGACGCCGCCCCCGAGACGGAGCAGGCCCCCTCGGAGGCCGCCGAGACCCCGGTCGAGGAGGCCCCGGCCAAGAGGACCCGCCGGCGCACCACCACCCGCAAGGCCGCCGAGGTCGACAGCGGTGAGGGTGAGCAGGCGACGGCGGACGGCGACGAGTCCGACTCGGCCGACGCCACCCCGACCCCCGCCGAAGGTGACGACGAAGACGCCACCGAACGGCCCAAGCGTCGCCGTACCCGGCGGACCAAGACGGCGGTGACCTCACCGACCGGTGGCTCCGCCGTCGACGCGGGCTGAGGCCGAGGCGGGATGAGAGCTCGGTCCGGACCCGGTAACGACCGGGTCCGGACCGGACCGACTGTGCGGGTCTGTACCAGGGCGGTGGTAATCTGATGGACGGTGCGTCGGCGCGCCCCAAGTGTTCGCGCGCCCCGAGACCGCAGTGCTCTCCACCAGGTGGGTTTGTTTCCCTCAGATCCCCGCGCCCCGCTACAGGCGATTCGTGGATCGTGGCATCACGGTCATGAGTGAGCGCATTTTTCGTTGAGCGAGCAGGAAGAGAGTTCCCCGGTGTACGCGATCGTGCGAGCGGGCGGCCGACAGGAGAAGGTGTCTGTCGACGACGTCCTGAACATCGACAGGGTCTCCGAGGAGACCGGTGCCACCCTCACGTGGCAGCCCATCCTTGTGGTCGACGGTGACAACGTGGTCAGCGAGGCGGACAAGCTGAGCGGCTACACGGTCACCGCCGAGGTCCTCGGTGAGACCAAGGGCCCCAAGATCAACATCATGAAGTACAAGAACAAGACCGGTTACAAGAAGCGCCAGGGTCACCGCCAGAAGCACACCCAGGTGCGCGTTACCGGCATCGCGGCGAAGTAGGAGGCCTGGAGAAATGGCAAGCAAGAAGGGCGCTTCGTCCACTAAGAACGGTCGCGATTCGAATGCCAAGCGCCTCGGCGTGAAGCGCTTCGGTGGTCAGACCGTCTCCGCCGGTGAGATCCTCATCCGCCAGCGGGGCACCAAGTTCCACCCGGGCGCCAACGTCGGTCGCGGTGGCGACGACACGCTGTTCGCCCTGGTCGACGGTGAGGTCGCGTTCGGTAACTTCCGCGGTCGCAAGGCCGTGAACATCGTCCCGGCCGCCGTCTAGGTCGAGCCGCGACGGTTTCTTCGGGGCGGGCCAGGGAACACTGGCCCGCCCTTCGCGTTGTCACTAGGGAGTCCCTTCGAGGACGGCGCGCATCGCGCGGGTGGCACGTCGCATCACGGCCCCGCCAGGAGGCGGTGGCCCCACGAGTTACGGGGAGAGCAATGCCTGACTTCGTCGACGAGGCGGTCTTGCACGTCAAGGCCGGGAACGGCGGGCATGGCTGCGCCTCCGTACACCGTGAGAAGTTCAAACCGCTGGGTGGACCGGACGGTGGAAACGGCGGCCGGGGCGGCGACGTCGTCCTGGAGGTCGACACCCAGACCGCGACCCTGCTGGACTACCAGCGCAGGCCGCACCGCGCCGCCGAGAACGGAACGCCCGGCCAGGGCGGTCACCGGTCCGGTGCCAACGGCGAGCACATGGTCCTGACCGTGCCCGACGGCACCGTGGTCACCAGGATGGACGGTGAGGTCATCGCCGACCTGGTGGGTCACGGCACCCGCCTGGTACTGGCCCAGGGCGGCAACGGCGGTCTCGGCAACGCCGCGCTGGCCTCCAAGAAGCGCAAGGCCCCCGGCTTCGCCCTCAAGGGCGAGGAGGGTGAGGGCCTCGACGTGCGTCTGGAGATGAAGACCATCGCCGACGTGGGTCTGGTCGGTTTCCCCAGCGCGGGCAAGTCCTCACTGATCGCCGCCATGTCCGCGGCCCGGCCCAAGATCGCCGACTACCCGTTCACCACCCTCGTCCCGAACCTGGGCGTGGTGGAGGCGGGCTCGGTCCAGTACGTCGTCGCCGACGTGCCCGGGCTCATCCCCGGAGCCAGCGACGGCAAGGGCCTGGGTCTGGAGTTCCTGCGCCACATCGAGCGCTGCTCCACCCTGCTGCACGTGCTGGACTGCGCCACCTTCGAACCCGGTCGCGACCCGGTCAGCGACCTGGAGGCCCTGGAGGCCGAACTGGCCGCCTACGGGGAGCAGACCGGCGTCGACCTGTCCGACCGCCCGCGTGTGGTCGCCCTGAACAAGGTGGACGTACCCGACGCCCGAGAGCTCGCCGACATGGTCCGTCCCATGCTGGAGGAGCGCGGCTACAAGGTCATGGAGCTTTCCGCGGCCTCTCGTGAGGGCCTGCGCGAACTCTCCTACGCGCTCGGCGAGCAGGTCGCCGCCGCGCGACGGAACGAGCCGGTGGCCGAACCCACCCGCATCGTGCTGCGGCCCAAGCTCATCGGTGACACGCCCTTCGAGGTGGTCCCGCTGGGAGACAACGTCTTCCGGGTGCGTGGCGACAAGCCGGCCCGCTGGGTACGCCAGACCGACTTCTCCAACGACGAGGCCGTCGGTTACCTCGCCGAACGACTCAACCGGCTCGGTATCGAGGGGGCACTGGCCAAGGCCGGCGCCACCCAGGGGGCCGAGGTGCGCATCGGTACCGAAGAGGACTCGGTGGTCTTCGACTGGGACGACTCGCTGGACGCCGAGGCCGTCCCGTCGGGCCCGCGCGGAACCGACGCCCGGCTGGGCTGACCCGCGCGGGGACCGACCGCTCCACACCAGCCGAATCCACACAGGCAAGCGCACGGCGCCCGGGCGGGCGCCGTGCCACGGATGGAAAGTCCCTCGTGGTGCACAGCGCAGACACCCGGAAACAGCACGTCGAACCCCTGGAGGCGGCCGGCCGCCGTTCCGTGGCCCAGGCCCGCAGGGTCGTGGTCAAGGTGGGGTCCTCCTCATTGACCACCCCGGACGGACTCATCGACGCCGGACGCATCCGGGACCTGGTCGAGGTGCTGGCCGCGCGCCGCACCCTCGGACAGGAGGTGATCCTGGTCTCCTCCGGCGCGGTCGCGGCCGGAATGAGCCCGCTGGGCATGGCCCGGCGCCCTCGTGACCTGGCCTCACAGCAGGCCGCCGCCAGTGTCGGCCAGGGGCTGTTGGTGGCCTCCTACACCGCGGAACTCGCCGGACACGGACTCACCGCGGCCCAGGTCCTGCTCACCGTCGAGGACATGATGCGGCGCGTCCAGCACCGCAACGCCCAGCGGACCCTGCGCCGACTGCTCGACATCGGAGCCGTGCCGATCGTCAACGAGAACGACACCGTGGCCACCCACGAGATCCGGTTCGGCGACAACGACCGCTTGGCCGCCCTGGTCGCCCACCTGATGCGCGCCGACGCGCTCGTGCTGCTCTCGGACGTGGACGCCCTCTACGACGGGAACCCGGCGGACGAGGGCACCTCGGTGGTGCATCTGGTCCGAGGTCGCGCGGACCTCGACGGCATCGACATCGGCAGCGCCGGAAAGCGCGGCGTCGGTACCGGTGGCATGGTCACCAAGGTGGACTCGGCGCGCATCGCCACCGAGGCCGGTGTGCACACCGTGCTGACCTCGGCGGCCAACGCCCGGGCCGCCCTGGCGGGGGAGAGGGTGGGCACGTTCTTCGCCCCGGCCGGCGGTCGCCGCCCCTCCGCCCGACAGTTGTGGCTGGCGCACGCAACCGCCGGTCGGGGGAGCCTGGTCCTGGACCCGGGAGCGGTGAAGGCGGTGGTCGAGGAGAAGGCGTCGCTGCTGCCCGCCGGTGTGGTCAAGGTGCACGGCGAGTTCAGCGCCGGCGATCCGGTCGATCTGCGCGACGAGTCGGGCACCGTTGTCGCTCGGGGGTTGGTCAACTACGACGCCACCGAGGTCCCCGACCTGATGGGGCGCTCCACCCGGTGGCTGGCCCGTGAGATGGGTCCCACCTACGAACGCGAGCTGGTGCACCGCGACGACCTGGTGCTCCTCTGACGGTTCCGGTCGAAGCGCCCCGGATCCCTCCTCGCCGTGTGCGCCCTTCTCGGGTGTTGTCGTCGGTCCGTGAAAGGGTCGGAGCAGGATGTCCTGAGGAGGGTGACACCCATGTCGAGTCTGGTGACCCACCTGCTGGCGTTGGGGCTGAGGGTGGTGCGCAAGGGACCCATGGGGTCCGTGGAGGGCGCTCGTGAGTGGATGAACGAGCCCAAGGAAGAACCCTCCGCTCCGCCCTGGCTCACCCGACGGCACTGGATCACACGTCGGCGGGTGGGTGGATTCTCCTCCTTCACCGTGCGCCCCCGTGGGGTGAGGGAACCGGAGAAGGCCGTGCTGTACCTGCACGGCGGTACCTACGTCAGCGAGATCTCCGGCTGGCACGGGGTCCTGATCTCGCGCATGGTCGACGCCGGGTGTCGGGTGGAGGTGCCGATCTACGGACTCGCCCCCGAACACACCTACCGGGAGGCCTTCGGGTTCCTGCACGAGGTGTACCGGGAGCTGATGACGGACGTCGATCCGACGCGCACGTTGCTGGCCGGGGACTCCGCCGGAGGCGGGCTCGCCCTGGCCCTGGCACAGACGCTGCCGGAGGTCGACCTGCCCGCTCCGTCGCGGCTGGTCCTGATCTCTCCCTGGCTCGACCTGACGATGTCCAACCCCGACATCCTGGAGGTGGAGGGGGCGGACCCCTGGCTCAACCCGGTCGGGCTCCTGGAGGCCGCCAAGGAGTGGGCGGGCGGCGACGACCTGACCGAACCCCGGCTGAGTCCCATATACGGTCCGATGGCCGGTCTGCCGCCCACGGACCTGTACATCGGCACCCGTGACCTGCTCTGGCCGGACACCCGTCGGCTGTACGACCAGGTGACCCGGGCCGGGGGAGAGGTGCGTCTGTTCGAGGAGGAGGGGGCCCTCCACATCCATCCGTTGCTCCCCATCCCCGAAGGGGGTCAGGCGCGGGCGCGGATCATGCGGACCGTCGAGGAACTGTGAAACGTCTCCGGGGGACGCGTTCGGTGGGCGGGGTGTCGTGGGCTTCGCTCAGGACAGCCTCCTGACCACGGAAAGGGGCAGGCGCTTCATCAGGAAACC
>NZ_DYZD01000094.1 GCF_020741345.1 Nocardiopsis listeri | reverse complement strand
CGACCAGCGGCTCGCCCTCCAGCTCCACACCGGCCGCGCGCAGCTGCTCCAGCGCCGACTCGACCGTGGGCGCGGCCACGCCCGCGGTCAGTCCGAGCAGCACCCGCGTCCGGAACCCCTCGCTCAGGGCGTCCAGCGCGGTGGCCCGCACACAGTGGTCGGTGGCGATGCCCACCACGTCCACCTCGTCCACGTTCCGTTCTCGCAGCCACGCGACCAGGGTCGTCTCACCATCTCGCGCGGTCCCCTCGAAACCGCTGTATGCCGCCGTGTACTGCCCCTTGTCGAAGATCTCCTCCGCCACCGAGGCGTCGAAGTCGGTGTGGAACTCCGCGCCGGGGGTGCCGACCACGCAGTGCGGGGGCCAGGTGTCCACGAAGTCGGGGGTGTCGGAGAAATGCGCCCCCGGGTCGATGTGGTGGTCACGGGTGGCCACCACGTGGTCGTAGCCGCCGGTGCGGGAGTACTCGGTGACGGCGGCCGCGGTACGCGCCCCACCCTTCACACCGAGGCTGCCTCCCTCACAGAAGTCGTTCTGTACGTCCACCACGATGAGTGCCTTCGTCATGTTCGGCACCTCTCTTCCAGGATCGGGTCGGGTCTGGGACTTCAGTGGAAGATCGTCGGCAGCGAGGCGTCGCCACGGGACATCCGCAGCGCCTGCTCGGGCAGTTCCGCCACGGTCGCCCGGTGGCGTTCACGGGCCCGGTGGACCGTCTCCCGGCCCACGATCTCCCCGTCGACGACCAGCGGCCGCAGCAACGGGCGGGTACCGACGACCTCGCCGGGATCGTGCGGGTACACCTCCTCGGCCACCGCGACGCCCTTGTCGTCCAACCGGCGCACCGACCACTTGCGGCCGCCCCGGCTCGGCTTGCCCACCGAACGCTTGGCGACCGGTTCCAGCGGGGCGTCGTCCGTCAGGCCGCGCGCCCGAGCCACCAGCTTGTACACCAGCGAGACGGTCGGGGCTCCGGAGCCCGTGACCAGGGACGTCCCCACCCCGTAGCCGTCCACGGGGGCCACGGCCAGAGCCTGGATGGAGTGCTCGTCGAGGTCACCGGTGACCACGATCTCGGTGTCGGTGGCGCCGAGACCGTCGAGCTGGGCGCGCACCCGGGACGCGGTCGCGGCCAGGTCGCCGGAGTCGATCCGGACGGCCCCGAGCTCCTTGCCGGCCAACTCCACGGCGTGGCGCACCGCGCGTTCGACGTCGTAGGTGTCCACCAACAAGGTGGTGCCCTTGCCCATGGATTCCAGCTGGGCCTTGAAGGCGTGCTGTTCGCTGTCGTGCAGCAGGGTGAAGGCGTGCGCCGCGGTGCCACCGGTCGGAACCCCGAACGAGCGCCCCGCCTCCAGGTTGGAGGAGGTCGCGAACCCGGCCACGTAGGCGGCGCGGGCCGCGGCCACGGCGGAGTGTTCCTGGGTGCGGCGCGACCCCATCTCGATGAGCGGGCGGTCACCGGCCGCGACCGACATGCGACTGGCGGCCGAGGCGATCGCGCTGTCGTGGTTGTACACCGACAACGCGAGGGTCTCCAGGATCACGGCCTCGGCGAAGGTGGCCTCCACCACAAGGATGGGCGAACCCGGGAAATAGGCCTCTCCCTCGCCGTAGCCCCAGACGTTGCCCGAGAAGCGGTAGTCGGCGAGCCACTCCAAGGTGGATTCGTCCACGACACGGTGGTCGGACAGGAAGTCCAGTTCCTCTTGGCCGAAGCGGAAGCGTTGCAGTAGGTCCAGGAAGCGCCCGGTGCCCGCCACGACGCCGTAACGGCGGCCTTCGGGCAGGCGTCTGGCGAACATCTCGAACACCGACCTGCGTGCGGCGGCACCGCTGTGCAGGGCGCCTTGGAGCATCGTCAGTTCATAGTGGTCGGTGAGCAGCGCACTGCTGCCGTCCTCTCTCATGGGGCCGAGCCTATTCGTTGAGGGTTCGAGCTTCGCAGCCGCCCCACCAGCGCGGGCAACAATACCCACTTGGTTGGTAGAAAAGAATGGGTGGGTACCCTGGAGCCATGCTGAGGATTGACCGCTCGATCTACGACCAGATCGTCGCACACGCCCGCCGTGACCACCCCGACGAGGCGTGTGGTGTCGTCGCGGGCCCCGAGGGTTCCGACCGCCCGGAGCGGTTCATCGAGATGCTCAACGCCGAACGGTCGCCGACCTTCTACCGTTTCGACTCGATCGAGCAGCTCAAGGTCTGGCGTGGGATGGACGACCGCGACGAGGAACCCGTCGTGATCTACCACTCCCACACCGCGACCGAGGCCTATCCCTCGCGCACCGACATCGCCTACGCCTCCGAACCGGGGGCCCACTACGTCCTCGTCTCCACCCGTGAGCCCGAAACGGTCGAGTTCCGCTCCTACCGGATCGTGGACGGCGAGGTCACCGAGGAGCCGGTGGAGATCACCGGGGGCGACGGCGGCCACTAGGCTCCGCCACCGGCAGGACCCGCCGTCCGGAATGAGGGCGGAGTGTCTCCTGTTGGACATGAACGCACAACTACGACCGCTAACGGAGTCACCTTCATGGCCATCGAGGTCCGCATCCCCACCATCCTGCGCAACCTGACCGACGACGCCAAGGTCGTCGAAGGGTCCGGCGCCACCCTCGGCGAACTGTTCACCGACCTGGACAGCCGCCACCCCGGCATCGCCGAGCGTCTGGTGGAGAACGGCAAACTGCGTCGCTTCATCAACGTCTACCTCAACGACGAGGACGTCCGATTCGTCGGTGGGCTCGACGCGAAGCTCTCCGACGGCGACAACGTGACCGTCCTGCCCGCCGTCGCCGGCGGAAGCCGCTGAGGGCGGCCATGCGCTACGACTCCCTACTCGACTCCCTCGGCGGCACGCCGCTCGTCGGCCTGCCTCGACTCTCGCCCTCGCCGCGGGTGCGGCTGTGGGCGAAGCTGGAGGACCGCAACCCCACCGGCTCGATCAAGGACCGCGCCGCGTTCTTCATGATCGAGCAGGCCGAGAAGGACGGGCTGCTCTCCCCGGGGTGCACGATCCTGGAGCCGACGTCGGGGAACACCGGCATCTCACTCGCCATGGTCGCCAAACTGCGCGGCTACCGCATGGTCTGTGTCATGCCGGAGAACACCTCCGCCGAGCGCAAGCAGTTGCTCGCCATGTGGGGCGCCGAGGTCCACTTCTCCGACGCCGCCGGCGGCTCCAACGAGGCCGTCCGCGTGGCCAAGGAGATGGCCGCGGCCAACCCCGACTGGGTGATGCTGTACCAGTACGGCAACCCGGCCAACGCCCGCGCCCACTACGAGACCACCGGGCCCGAGCTGTTGGCCGACCTGCCTGAGATCACCCACTTCGTGGCGGGCCTCGGCACGACCGGAACCCTCATGGGGGTGGGACGCTACCTGCGTGAGCACAAGCCCGACGTGCAGATCGTCGCCGCCGAACCCCGGTACGGCGAGCTCGTCTACGGGCTGCGCAACATCGACGAGGGGTTCATCCCCGAGCTCTACGACGAGTCGGTGCTGACCACCCGTTTCTCCGTGCCCTCCGAAGCCGCGCTCAAGCGGACCAGGGAACTCCTGGCCAAGGAGGGCGTCTTCGCGGGGATCTCCACGGGCGGCGCCCTGCACGCCGCGCTGGGGATGGCACGCAAGGCCGAACGGGAGGGGCGGTCCGCCGACATCGCGTTCGTCATCGCCGACGCCGGATGGAAGTACCTGTCCACCGGTGCCTACGAGGGGACGCTCGAAGAAGCGGAGGAGCGCCTGGACGGCCAGCTCTGGGCCTGATCCGAGCTTGGTGACGGAAGGCCGGTCGCAGGTGCGGCCGGCCTTCCGTCGTATTCAGGGCAAATCGGTCATCTCTGATCAATTGGTGTGAAAAATTCACACGTGACCGAGGTCGCCTGAGATGCGGGCCACATTTTGTACCACCCGGGCGGTCATTGGGGTACACCCGTAACAACGGCACATCCGCAGAACCAGCCGCCACCCGCACTCCCCGCGCACAGCCACTCAGGGGCCACGGAGTCAGAGCGGCCGACCGAGAAGGCGACGACGACGTGCGACTCACGATTATCGGGTCCTCCGGGAGCTTCCCCGGGCCGGACAGCCCGGCCTCCTGTTACCTGGTCGAAGCCGGTGGATACCGCCTGCTTCTGGACCTGGGAAACGGCGCTCTGGGCGCCCTCCAGCGCTACACGGACCTCTACTCCATCGACGCCGTGTACCTCAGCCACCTGCACACCGATCACTGCGCCGACATGTGCGCCTACTGGGTCGCCCGCATGTACTCGCCGGACGGCGCCAAACCGCGCATCCCCGTCTACGGGCCCGCCGGGGTCTCCGAACGCCTCGCCCAGATCTACGGGCTGGACCCCGACCCCGGAATGACCGAGGTCTTCGACTTCCACGAGCTCAGCCCCGGCGAGTTCCGCATCGGCCCGATGACCGCCCGCGTCGATAGGGTCAACCACCCCGTCGACGCCTTCGGCATCCGGCTCGAACACGAAGGCGCCACCCTCGCCTACTCCGGGGACACCGGCGCGTGCGATTCCCTGATCGACCTGGCCCGCGGGGTCGACCTCTTCCTCTGCGAGGCCGCCTTCCACGACCACGTCGAACACCCCAAGGACATGCACCTGACCGGTAGCGAGGCCGGTGACCACGCCGACCGGGCCGGGGTCGGCAAACTCCTGCTCACCCACCTGGTGCCCTGGAACGACGACGACATCACCATGTCCGAGGCCCGCTCCACCTTCGCCGGCGACATCGAACTCGCCCGAGGCGGACAGGTGCACCGGATCGGTGGCTGATCCGGCCGAGGAACAGTGGCCGAGCCACGACGCGCGCCGACCGGGGATACGCTCATACCCATGGCCCGACCTGACGGACGCGTTCCGACCCAACTTCGACCTGTGACCATCACCCGCAACTGGCTCCGCCAGGCGGAAGGTTCCGCGCTCATCGAGTTCGGAGACACCCGCGTGCTCTGCGCGGCCACCGTCGAGGACGGTGTGCCCCGCTGGCGGAGAGGGACCGGTGAGGGGTGGGTCACCGCCGAGTACGCGATGCTTCCGCGCGCCACCGACACCCGTGGTGCTCGGGAGTCCGTGCGCGGCAAGATCGGCGGACGTACCCACGAGATCTCCCGGTTGATCGGCCGTTCCCTGCGCGCCGTCGTCGACTTCAAGGCGATGGGCGAACACACCATCACCCTGGACTGTGACGTGCTCCAGGCCGACGGCGGAACCCGCACAGCGGCGATCACCGGTGCCTACGTCGCCCTCGCCGACGCGATGAAGTACCTGCGCAAGAAGCGCAAGCTCAAGACCAACCCGCTCATCGGCTCGCTCTCCGCGGTGAGCGTCGGCGTGGTGCAGGGACAGCCCAGGCTGGACCTGAACTACCTGGAGGACTCCGTCGCCGACACCGACATGAACGTCGTGCTCACCGGTGACGGCAAGTTCATCGAGGTGCAGGGCACCGCGGAGGGGCAGGGCGCGGCGTTCGACCGCGAGCTCCTCGACAAGCTGCTCGACCTCGCCACCACCGGCTGCGAGGAACTGACCGCGATCCAGAAGAAGAGCCTGTCCGAGTAGGACCGGGGGAGTGACCGTGAAGATCGTGCTGGCCACGCGCAATGCGAAGAAGGTGCCGGAGATGCGCGCCATCCTCGCCGAGGCGGGGGTGGAGGCCGAGGTCCTCGCCCTGGACGCGTTTCCGGACGCGCCCGAAGTACCCGAGACCGAGGCGACCTTCGTCGGGAACGCCCGTCTGAAGGCGAAAGCGATCGCGGAGCACACCGGTCTGCCCGCGGTGGCCGACGACTCCGGGTTGAGCGTGGACGAACTGCGTGGGATGCCCGGAGTCCTCTCCGCCCGGTGGTCCGGCCGTTTCGGAGCACAGAACCAGGACCGGGCCAACCTGGAACTGGTCCTGGACCAGATCGCGGACACCCCGCAGGAGCGCCGAGGCGCTCAGTTCGTTTGCGCGGCCGTGCTCGTGATGCCCGACGGGACCGAAAGGTCGGCCGAGGGTGTGCTGAGCGGACACCTGGTCGGGGAACCCCGAGGGGAGAACGGGTTCGGTTACGACCCTGTCTTCGTCCCGAAGGGCCTCGACCGGACCACGGCGGAGCTGAGCGCCGAAGAGAAGAACGCGATCAGCCACCGGGGCATCGCCTTCCGGGCCCTGGCCAAGGAACTGGCCGAACTGGTGTGACCGTGGTGGGACGGCCCGGCTCCGGTCCGTCCCACCACGGTTCAAACCCAGAGCACGGAAAAAACTTGGCGGCGGGTGTTTGCCGGTTCGGGACCGGGGGCAGGATGGTTCTTGCCTGACAAGCAAGCCGATCCAAGACCCCGGACCTGACGTCGACCCACGGGGTCGCGAGGAACGGAAGACCCGGACACATCGGGGATCTCCCCACCGGACCGGGTGGATTTGACGTCACCGAGACGGTTGCCTAGACTCAGCGAGTCGTTGCGGGACGGAGAGCGCACGGACCTTCTGGTTCGCGCTCGGCACCGGGCCGCGATCACAGACATCCTCTTCACGGCAGCCTGGTTCGAGCGGTGCTCGGAGCATGTAAACTCGAAGAGTCGCTTCAAAGGCCCAGCAAAAACGCAAAGCCAAAGAAGCAGAACGGGCTTTACCCCGATCAGGAACACCGAAACCGCCGATTCGAC
>NZ_DYZD01000093.1 GCF_020741345.1 Nocardiopsis listeri | reverse complement strand
CGGACCCCCTGCCCCAGGGAGAGCCGGGCGACGTCATCCGCGCCGAACCCTCCGAGGCCTACACCGCGCCCCTGGGCATCGGCGAGTTCGACGCCGACGTGTGGCGGGTGATGTACCTGTCCACGAACGCCATGGGAGAACCCATGGCGGTCACCGGCACCGTCATGGTCCCCGAGACGGAATGGGAGGGCGAGGGCGAGCGCCCCCTGGTCTCCTACGCCATCGGCACCCACGGCCTCGGATCCCACTGCGCCCCCTCGATCGGCCTCGAACAGGGCCTGGACTACGAGGCCTCGATGATGAAGAACGTCATCGACCAAGGGCACGCGCTGGTGGTCACCGACTACGAGGGGCTGGGCACACCCTCGGCCCACACCTACATGGTGGGTCACTCCCAGGGCGCGGCCGTGCTGGACGGTCTGCGCGCCGCCACCCGCATGGAACAGCTCGACGTCTCCACCGAGGCGCCGATGGGCGTCAGCGGCTTCTCCCAGGGCGGCGGAGCCTCCGTGTGGGCCGGACAGATGCAACCGGAGTACGCCCCCGAACTGACGCTGGCCGGTGTGGCCGCCGGCGGCGTGCCCGCAGACCTGACACAGGTCGCCGAACAGTTGGACGGCAGCCTGTACTTCGCGTTCGTCGGTTTCACCGCCTACGGCTACGCGGCCGCCTACCCCGAACTGTCCTTCGAGGAGCACCTCACGGAGAAGGGCCGGCGGCTCATGGACGCCTCGGTCGACGGCTGCATGGTCGAGGCGCTGCCCGCGGGTATGGGGATGACCATGGACGAGACGGTCGACGTCGACCTGATCAACAGCCCTGAGTGGCAGGCCCGGTTGCTGGAGAACAAGCCCGGCGAGAGCGTGCCGGAGGCACCGCTGTACCTGTACCACTCCTCGGGGGACGACGTCATCCCGATCGAACAGGGTGAGGAGCTCCGCGACGCCTACTGTGCCGGCGGGGCCTCGGTGGAGTGGCGACGGACCTTCTCCGGGCCGCACCTGACGAGCTTCTTCCTGGACACCGAGCGCGCCCAGGACTGGCTCAGCGGACAGTTGACCGGTGAACCGGACTCCAGTACCTGCTGAGACCGGTGGCACGGATGGAGTGACGCGGCCGCCGGGAACCTCGTCCCGGTGGCCGTTCTCATGTGCGCGGGTCCGGTTTCGCCTGTTCGGACTCGGGCTCGGCCGACCGGACCAGACGCTCCACCCGCAGCGCCGTCTCCAGCTCGAAACGCAGGTCGGGGTCGTCCAGCCGATCGCCGAACAGGTCCGTCAGCAGGCGAAGGCGGTATCGCACGGTCTGCGGGTGGAGGTGCTGCACCTCGGCCACCCGTTTGGCGTTGTACCCGTGCTGCAACCAGAGCAGGAGCGTCTCGGACAGGCGTTCGCGTTGTCCCTCGGCCAGGTCCCGCAGCGGGGCCAACCGGGAGGTGATCATCTCCCGCATCAGCTTCCGGTCCCGCAACAGCAGGAGCGGCGTGAGGTGTTCGCTCCAAAGGGCGATCCCGTCCGCCGGCACAACGCTCACCCGGACCAGTTCGAGGGTCTCGCGAGCGTGGGCCAGGGAGACGGCCGTCTCGGTGATGTCCACCGGCGGTCCCGCCGCGGCGCGCCGGCCGCGCAACAGGTGCTCCAGGTTCCGTATCCTTCCGGGGCCCTCGGGGTCGGGAAGAACGAGGCAGGGGTCGGCCCGGTGGAAGTCGTGCAGTACGTCGGAGGGCAGCGCGGGTGGGGCCGTCTCCTCCCCGTCTCCCTGGAGGACGATCACCGCCACCTTCTCGGGGACGCGCCACCGGGCCGAGGAGGCCAGTTCGGCGATGGCCCTGGGCGAGGGGTCGGGTTCGGACAGGAGCAGGCCGACGAGGCGTCCCCGACGCCGTTGTAGTTCGCCCGAGGCCTGGGCCCGCGCCTCGTTGTATCCCTCCGAAGCGGCGGAGGCCATCTCCTCCAGGAACAGGAACGCGGCCTCGGCGACCGCGCCGATGTGGTGCTGGGGCAGGAGTTCGGGACGCTGTTCCTGGACCTTCAGGAGTTCGCGCCACATGATCACGAGAGCGGTGCGCATCGCGGTCTGGAGGCTGTCGAGGCTGCGGCCCTCGTGGACCTCCGCCTCGCCGAGCATGCGGAACCGCTCCCGGAGCCGGTGGGCGGGCGGATCGGCCGCCCCCACGCGGTCCAGGAACACGGTCAGGGCTTCGCGGACCGCGGTGCGGGTGGAGGCGGCGTACACCTCGTTCCCGGGTCGGAGGTACTCGGGCACACTTTCGTGGATCCGGGTCACCACCACATCGGTCAGGGGTTCGACGCGGGAGCGGAAGTGGTCGGCGAAACCCACCGGGACGTCGGCCAGGGGGTTGGTACCACCCCGGGCCCGACCCTTCGCGGACATCGGAGTCACCTCCACGAGTCGAGTCCTCTCCGTTGCCGGGGCACAAGGTTACCGACGAGTAAAGAAGAGGCTACGGGACCCGACCGTCGTTGTGAATCCCCGCACGGCCGGGAAACGGGCCTTACCCGGGTCGGGGAGTCAGGGGATCAACGGGTGAGCGCGGCGGAGAGGAAGCCGGTCCACTCGGTGGCGGGGAAGGGGAGGTGCCCGGCGGTGGGGTGCCTGGAGCCGCGTACCGCCGGGCCACAGGGGAGTTCGGCCACCTCGACGCAGTCTTGGTCCTGGCCGCTGTGGCCGCTCTTGCGGAAGTCGGCGGGCATGTGTGCAACCTCCACACACTCGACCCGGCCACTGCTGTAACCGGACTCGAGGAACCGCGGTTCGGTTCTGGTGGTCATGTCGGTTGCTCCTGCCTCGTCGTCCGAGTACGCGCGCCCACCGCCGCGCCGGTCCAGGGGGGAGGCCACGGTGCGCCGACCGACTTCATCCGGCCCTTCCAGCGCCACCACTTCCCACGTCTGCCCGAGCGTCCCGACCACCGGCCCGCAGCTATGACTTCGCCGGGGTCGGATGCGGGCCGGCCCCCATGGATCGAGCAGGGGGTCTTGAAGACGCGATACCCGTTAAGTGACACGTTGGGTGACGGACCTGATCCAGAAATCCTTCATGTGTTCGGTGGCACGACGATCATCCTGTGGTCGATGCCCGGTTCCTTCCAGTTCGACATGCTCCGCGCCCTCCTCGGCGATCGCTTCGGCGATCTCCCCGTACATGGGGTCTCCCGCTCCCGTGACGATGAGGGTCGGGGTTCGAGAGGGAACGGTCGGATCGAGCTCGAATTTCCACGGTGGGACGATCGCACGCAGGAGTTCTCCTTCGGCCTCCAACTGTTCAGCCGTGCCCTTGGGTTCTACGCCCATGGCGAGGAGGAACATCTCAGCGAAGGTCGCATCGCTGATCGTGGAGTCCTCGCAGCGCATGAAAACGGGGGTCATCGCGGCGATGTGCGCTTCGACCGAGCTTCGGCCGCGCGCCAGTGCCGGCGTCGCCGGTTCGAACAGCACCAAGCCGCGGACAAGGTTCGGGTGGCGTTCGGCCAGCATCAAGGCGGCGATCGCGCCGTAGGAGTGCGCGACCACGTGACATGGCGCGGACATCAGGTTCCGGACCACCTCGACGGTTCGGCGCGGGTCGTTGGACCTGTCGACGCGTTCGATGAAGTGGAAGTCGGAACGGTCCACATCGACGGCCTGCATCGGCCATGCTTCGCTACCGGAGCGGCCCGCCCCGGAAATGAACAAAGCTTTCACCCGGCGAACCGTAGGTCGTTCTCAGTTCGTTCGTCAACCGAGGTTTCGTCCCACAGGTGAGGCCGCGACGGCCTCTGATTTCTGGCACCGGTATCCCCGCGATTCGAACACGCGACTCTCCCCGGAGTATCGAGCACATGAGAGACGGGGCCGACGGCGCCGACTGCCAGGTCCTCTCTCGTGTCGTGAGGCATGTCGCCGATATCGAATCGGGGTTCGGTAATGCCGGCAAGGCCCTGGGAGCAGCGGGTTCGGAATCGCATCGGCGGTGGCCCACCGAAGAAGCGGGCTCTGCCTCCGCGCGCGGTGTTCCCTGCCCCGGTGAGGGGGCGTCCCTGGTCCGGGTGACCGCTCAGGGGCGGGGCTCGCTGGGCGGGTCACCCGGAAACGACGACGGCACCCACCGTCCGGTGGATGCCGTCGAGGTGCCCCTGGGGCGAGGAGCCGGTCAGTCGACGTAGCGCAGGCCCGCCGTGGCCAGCTTCTCGCGCATCTTGTACATGTCCAGCCCCAGTTCGCCGTCGCGGAACCGGGCGCGCTTGGACTCCTCGTTCTCCTCACGGAGTCGAGAGGCCTCCGCCACCTGCGCGGCGGACTCGCGCGGCACCACCACGACCCCGTCGGCGTCGGCGACGACGACGTCACCCGGGTTGACCAGGGCGTTGGCCACGGTGACGGGCACGTTGACCGAACCCAGAGTCGCCTTCACCGTGCCCTTGGCGTTGATGGAGCGGCTGAACACCGGGAAGTCCATCTCGGCGAGTTCGGCCACGTCACGGCAGCCGCCGTCGATGATCAGCCCCGCCGCGCCCCTGGCCCGGAAGGAGGTGGCCAGGAGCTCGCCGAAGAACCCGTCCTCGGACTCGGTGGTGCAGCCGGCCACGACCACGTCACCGGGGCGGATCTGTTCGGCGGCGACGTGGAACATCCAGTTGTCCCCGGGCTGGAGCAGCACGGTGACGGCCGTCCCGCACAGCTTCGCCTGCGGGTAGATGGGCCGGACGTAGGGCCGCAGCAGGCCGGTGCGGCCCTGGGCCTCGTGCACGGTGGCGACCCCGAAGTGGGACAGCGCCTCGACCGCCTCCGGGGCGGCGCGCTCGATGGAACGGTGGACGACTCCGAGCTCGGTCATGACTCTCCTCGTGAATGGGTGGCGGGACGTGGACCGGCGCTCAACGGCCCTGACGCTTCAACCTGGCGTCCAGACGCGGGTACACGCGGCGGACGTTGCCCTCCAAGATCGCCTCGCGTTCGGCGTCGGGCAGCTTCGCGGCCTGGATGTAGCGACCCGTGTCGTCGAAGTGGTGGCCCGAACGCGGGTCGATGTCGCGAACGGCGCCGATCATCTCCGAGGCGAAGAGGATGTTCTCGTTCGGGACGACGTCCAGCAGCAGGTCGATGCCCGGCTGGTGGTACACGCAGGTGTCGAAGTAGACGTTGCGCAGTACGTGCTCCTCCAGCTCCGGTCTGCCCAGCGCCATCGCCAGCCCGCGGAAGCGTCCCCAGTGGTAGGGGGCCGCGCCGCCGCCGTGGGGGATGACCAGCTTCAGGTCCGGGAAGTCGGCGAACAGGTCACCCTGGACGAGCTGCATGAAGGCCGTGGTGTCGGCGTTGAGGTAGTGCGACCCGGTGGTGTGGAAGGCCGGGTTGACGCTGGTGGACACGTGCACCATCGCGGGGATGTCGTACTCGCACATCGCCTCGTAGATGGGGTACCACGAGCGGTCGGTGAGCGGGGGCGAGTCCCACAGTCCACCGGAGGGGTCCGGATTGAGGTTGATCGCCACCGCGTCGAGCTCCTCCACGGCGCGGCGCAGTTCGGGCAGGCACTTGGCCGGGTCCACGCCGGGGGACTGGGGCAGCATGGCGGCGGTGGCGAAACGCTCGGGGAAGAGCTCGCAGACCCGGGCGATGAGGTCGTTGCAGATCGCGGCCCACCGGGAGGAGGTGGACTCGTCGCCGATGTGGTGGGCCATGAAGGAGGCCCGCGGTGAGAACACGGTCAGGTCGATACCGCGATCGTCCATGAGGCGGAGCTGGTTGCTCTCGATCGCCTCGCGCAGGTCGTCGTCGCCGATGTGCGGTTCGCCGGGTTGGGGACCGCCGTCGAGCGCGGCGATCTGGGCCTGGCGCCACTCGCCGAGCGCGGCGGGTGCGGTGGTGAAGTGCCCGTGGCAGTCGATGATCATCAGTGTGCTTCCTTCTTCAGGGATTCCAGATGCCCAGAGGGACGTAGAGCTCTCCGGCCATGAGCGCGCGTGCGGTGCGCACGAGCGCCGAACGGGTGATGCGGGTGGGATCCCCGGGGTCCTGGCCGAGCCGCACCTCGAAGGCGCCGCTCGGGTGTTCGATGGCCAGGGTGGTCTCGTGGTCGTGACCGGCCGGGAGGGACGCCAGTTCGTGCGCCACCGTGCCCGGCAGCACGCAGGCGGTGGCCGCGGTGACGGCGGCCAGCACGCCGATCGATTCGTGGACGACACGAGGGATGAAGCTGCGGGTGGCCAGGGCGCCGCCGTCCCGCGGCGGCGAGACCAGCGTCATCTTCGGATAGTTGCGGTCGGAGACGTCGCCCAACCCCATGAGCTCGCCGCAGGCCAGGCGCAACGCCTCCACCCGCTCGCGCAGCTCCGGGTTCGCGGTGAGTTCGGCGGGACTCTCCCGTCCGCTCACACCCAGCGCGGAAGCGTCCACCACGACCAGTGGCTGCCCGTTGTCGATGCAGGTGACCTCGACCGTCCCCGCACCGGGAGGCCGGACCGTGTCACGCCGATTCCCCGTCGGCAGCAGGGAACCGGCGATCGACCCGGCGGTGTCGAGGAAACCGATCGTCACCGGCGCGGAGGTGCCCGGGACGCCGTCGATGCGGGTGTCGCCGTAGTACCGAACGGCCCGCACACCGTCCTCCTCGGGTGTGTGCACCGAGATCCGGGCGACCGCCCCGGTGTTGAGGGTGCGCACCCGCACGGTGGTGGTGTCCGCCACGGGCACGACCATCCCGGTCTCGATGGCGAAGGGCACGACCGCGGCCAACAGGTTGCCGCAGTTGGCGTTCATGTCCACCGAGTCGTCGTCCGGCCTGAGCTGGGCGAACCGGAAGTCGAGGTCGACCCCGGGCTCGGTGCTCGGGCCGACGATGCCCGCCTTGGAGGTGAGCGGATGCCCGCCGCCCAGACCGTCGACCTGCAACGGGTGGGGGGATCCGAGGGCGGCCCGCAGCACCCGGGCGAGGGTCTCGTCGTCGGTGGGCAGATCGGCGCGGGCGAAGAACGGCCCGCGGGAGGTGCCGCCGCGCATCAGTACGGAGGGGATCGCGAGTCGGCCCCCGCGGACCCGGACCCCGGGAACCCCGGGAGCGGGCCCCTGGACGCTTTCCGTCGGTCGTGTCCGGACCGACGGTGTGTTCGAACCTGTCATCCTCATCCTCGTGCGGCCGTGGCACCCGGTGTGCTCCGGGAAGCTCGATGGTGGGTCGGGAAAGGCGGGCCCCGCGCCTCGACGGCGTGGATCGGTGGGTGAGGCCCGCCCCGCGCGGAGCTATTCCTGGACCTCGGACCAGACCAGCTCGTCGTAGTCGGGCGCCTCGTCGACCAGCCCGGAGGCCACGTGGAAGTCGGTCGCGACACCGAAGGCGTCCTGCCGCACCCGCGTGGAGGTGGCGAACTCCTGCGGGAGGATCTCGGAGAGCGCCTCGACCGCCTCGGGGTCGGTGCCGTCCATGTAGGACGAGAGCAGCTCCGCGGTTCCCTCGGGGTCGGACTCGATGAACTCCAGCGCGCGGTTGATGGCGCGGTTGAAGCCCTCGATCTGCTCGCTCTTGTTCTCGATCACGTCGGAGGTGCTGAACAGCGTTCCGTGCAGCGCCCCGGACATGTCGGGGATGTCGCCGCGCTGTGGCGACAGGTAGATCTCGCCCGCGCCCTCGGCCTCGGCCATCTGCCCGGCCGGCTGGAAGAAGGCCAGGGCGTCCACCTGCCCCGAGGAAAGGGCACCGATGGCCGACGACGGCACGGCGCCCAGGTTCACCAGGGTGGCGTCGGTGTTGGCGTCCAGGCCCACCTGCTCGAACAGGTAGATCAGCAGTGCCTCGGTTCCCGAGCCCGGGCCGGTGATGCCGATGTTCTTGCCCTCCAACGCCTGGATCTTCTCCTCCAGGGGCGCGTCCGGGTCCCCTTCGAAGTCCGGCGCCGTCACCACGTCCACGTAGTACTCGGTGACCAACGAGCCCGTGAGTCGTGTTTCGGGGTTGTTCTCCGCCAGGTTGAACGTGTCGGTGAGGACCCCCGCGGCCACGTCGATGGAACCCGAGGTCAGGGCCGCCGCGAGCTTGGCGCCGGTGCCCAGGCGAGGACGCTCGCCGAGCTCGACGCCCTCCTCCTCGAAGTAGCCGTTCTCCTCGGCGACGTGGAGTGGGAAGAACGCGACGGAGTCGCTGATCTGACCGACGTTGAGAACGTTCGGGTCGGATCCGCCGCCGTCGGCGCATCCCGACGTCGCGATGAGGCTCGCGGTCGCCGCGATGGCGGCCGCCGTCCTGAGGTGGGTACTGAGTTTCATGATGTGGCTCTCGATCAGTGGTGGGCGGCCGAGAAGGGCTCCCGACCAGAGGGGGATGGGGCGCAAGGGGCCCGCGCGGGGCGCTACTCGGAGTCGAGCGGCTTCCAGCGGTTGGCGCGGGAGGAGAGAACGCCGACGAGGGCGTTGAGGATCATGGCCAGTGCGGTCAGGACCACGACAGCGGCGAACACGCCGGCGGTGTTGAACTGCGCGGCGGCGTCGTTGATGAGGTAGCCCAGACCGCGGTTGGAGGCGACGAGTTCACCGATCACCGCGCCGATGAGGGCGTAGGGGATGGAGACCTTCAGGCCGGTCAACAGACCGGACATGGAGGCCGGCAGCACGACCTTGAAGGCGACGTCCTTGTTCGACCCGCCCATCAGTCGGACGGCGTCGATCAGGCCGCGGTCCACGTCTCGGACACCGGCGGCGGTGTTGAGGAAGACCAGGAAGAACACGCTGACGGCCGCCAGGATGACCTTCATGTCCAGGCCGATGCCGAACCACACGATGAACAGCGGGGCGAGCGCCACCTTGGGGATCGAGTACAGCGCCATCATGAACGGCTCGAACACGTCGTAGACGAGGCGGATCGAGGCGAGCACGAAACCGGCGAGCGCGCCGGCGAGGGCACCGATGACGTAACCGAGCACCACTTCCTGGAGGGTGATCCAGGTGTGCGTGCCCAGGGTGCCGTCCTGGATCCAGTCGATCAGCTGCTCCCCGACGGCGATCGGGTTGGAGACGAACATGGGGTTGGCGACCAGACCGCCGGCCAACTGCCAGAGCACGAGGAAGAGCAGGAGCACCCCCGCCCGCAGCCCCCACACCAGGGTGGTGCGGCCGTGGCGGTCCCACCAACTGCGGCGGCGGTCCTCTTTGACGGGGCCGCTCGTGCTCAGCCCGTCGTTGGTGCGCGTGGCGGAAACAGATCCGGTGGTCATCACCGCGCTCCTTTCTTCAGCGCGGCGGTCAGCGTGGAGTGCAGTTCCACGAACCGCGGTCGCACCTTGGTCTCGTCGGGGTCGCGCGGGCGCTCGATGTCCACTTCCTGGTCGAGCAGGATGGTGCCGAGCGGGCCCAGGACGACGACGCGGTCGCCGAGCAGCAGGGCCTCCTCGATGTCGTGGGTGACGAACACGATGGTGTGCCCGGTCCGTGACCACAGCCGCAGCAGCTCGCCCTGGAGTTCGGAACGCAGCTGGGCGTCCAGGGCACCGAAGGGCTCGTCCATCAGGATGGTCTCGGCGCCGTTGGCGAGCATGCGGGCCAGGCTCGCGCGGCGGCGCATCCCGCCGGAGAGCTCCCGCGGGTAGTTGTCGGCGAAGTCGGACAGGCCGACCGTGGCGACGAGCTCAAGGGCCTTGGCTTCGCGCTCGGCCTTGTCGACGCCCGCGATCTCCATGGGCATCTCGACGTTGCGCCGCACGCTCCGCCAGGGCATGAGCGTGTCGGTCTGGGTCAGGTAGCCGATGTCGGGCGTGGGGCCGGTGTGCGCCCTGCCCCGGTGCAACACCTGGCCGGAGGTGGGCTTGGAGAGACCCGAGAGCAGGTTCAGCATCGTGGACTTGCCGCAGCCGGACCGGCCCAGGATGGTGACGAAGGTGCCCTCTTCGATGGTGAGGTTGAAGTCCCGAAGGGCCACCGTGGCCACGTCGTCGCGTTGGAACTCCTTGGTGAGGTGATCGACCTCCAGAACGACGCTCATGTGGAGACCGCCTCTTCCTCGTGATGGGCCGACGGGGCGTCGGGCAGTGGGTCGGCTCCCGCGAGCCGGCGCGAGTTGTGCACGACCATCAGGCGCACCTCCTGGTCGGAGAAACCGTCCTTGAGCAGGACGTCCGCGGCCAGGGCGAGACCGTCCTCGACAGGCGGGTTGAAGGGCTGGCCCAGGTCCGAGCTGATGACGGAGGATTCCGCTCCGGCGGCCCGGATGTTGTCCAGCCACAGCCGCCAGGACACCTTGCCGGTCAGGGGCGTGGTCAGGCAGCGCTCCAGGTAGGCGCCGTGTTCGGCGAGCGTCTTCTGGTTCTCGGCGGGGATGCGCTGGGAGGTGAACTCCGGGTGGGTGACGACGATGCGTCGCACACCGCGTTCACGGGCGTAGGCGATGACCTTCGACGACTCGTCACCGTGCAGGTGCCCGGTGGCCAGCGTCATGTCGTGCTTGGCGATGACGTCGAGGACCTGGCGGGTCGCGGTCGCCACCTCGCCGTTCTCGTCGAGCACGTCGACGGTGGGACTGATGATCCCGTCGTCGCGCAGGTCCTGCTGGATCTGTGCCCACATGGGCGGGGTGGCGCCCTCGGGGGCCTCGGCGAGGCAGCTGCGCTGGTTGTCGCTGTCCACGGTCGGAAGCCAGACGAACTGCGCTCCGCCCCGTGCCGCGATCTCGACCGCGACGGGGTTGAGACCGCCCACGGAGGCGTTGAGGGTGATGGCGCCGAGTACGTCCACGCCCGGGTGGACGTTGCGGACGACCTCGGCGCGTTCGGTGGTGGGGGTGTAGTGGGACTTGAGTACGAAGCCCGCCAGGCCGTACCGCTTGAAACGGGGGGCGAGTTCGAGATCGCCGATCCTGCGCTTCATCACATCGGGGGCGATGTGAACGTGGATGTCATAGGCACCCTGGACGAGCCGGCGGGCGTGTGCGGTGGGTTCTTGGTGATGCGACATGCCGCCCCTTCGCTAACGAACTGGTGAGCGACATTGTTAACGATCTTGGTCACATCCGTCAATGCCCACGTAACGTCAGGTCAGGGCGGGTCGCCTCCGGGGGGTGTGTCATAGAACACGTGCTTTGGGGTTTTACTTCCGTTTCCCGAAGTACTCCTTCGTCGCCGCGAAGACGCTCTCCAGATGCGCCCGCATCGCGTTCGCCGCGCGCTCGGGGTCCTTCGCGCAGACCGCCTCAACGATCTCCAGGTGCTCGGGAAGCGAGGTGGCCGGACGATGCGGCTGCATGGACAACTGGATCCGGTACCGCACGTTCTGGGCGCGCAGACGCTGGACGATGTCGGGCGCCACCTTGGACCCGCTGATGACCATCACCGCCTGGTGCAGGTCGCGGTTGGCCTGTGAATAGGCTTCTCCATCGCCCGAGTCCACCGCCCGGCGCATCACCTCGCCCAGGTCGCGTAGACGCGCCATGCCCTGGTCGTCGACGCGCTCGGCCGCGCGGGCGGCGCACATCGACTCCAGGGCCGCGCGCACCTCCACGATCTCCAGCGCCTCGTCCAGGTCGACGGCGCGCACCCGGGCTCCCCGGTTGCGGATCTTCTCCACCAGGCCCTCCACGGTGAGGGTGGCCAGGGCGGCTCGCACCGCACCCCTGCTGGCGTCGAACATCTCGATGAGGTCGGTTTCCACGAGACGTTGGCGGGGGGCGAAGTCGCCGGCGACGATGGCCTGGCGAAGGCGCGAGGCCACGCGGTCGGCGTCACTGATGCTCTCCCGCGTCCCCTGGTCTACTGCCTCCTGGGTCATGGTCTTCCTTTCGCTCATCTTGGTGTGCATTATTGTAAACAATGTTGTTCACATCTGAAGGGCACTCGACACCGGAGGACGCGATGACCGTCATCACAATGGTCGGCCTGGGTGAGGCCGGCCGACTCATCGGCGAGGGACTGGCCGCCGCCGGCGCCGAGGTCCGGGGCCACGACCCCTTCGTCGATCTGCCCGACTCGCCCATAGTGCGGCACGCCTCGCTCGGGGACGCCCTCGCCGACACGGCGATCGTCATCAGCCTCGTCGGCCCCGCCGCGGCCGAGAAGGTCGCTTCCCAGGTCCTCGCCCTGATGCCCGCCTCCGCGGTCTACGCGGACCTGAACACGCTCTCCCCGGGGGAGAAGAAGACGATCGGCGCCCTGGCCTCGGAGGCCGGCGTCCCCTTCGCCGACGTCGCCGTGATGGCCCCCGTCCCCCGGGCGGGCAGTCGGACGCCTTTGCTCGCCGCCGGTAGCGGCGCGAAGACCTTCGCGGCCGCGCTCTCACCCCTGGGCACCCCCGTCCAGGCGGTCTCCGAAACCGCCGGCGACGCCGCCGCCCGGAAGATGCTGCGCAGCGTGTTCATGAAGGGCCTCGCGGCACTGATCATCGAGTCACTCGACGCCGCGAGCGCCGTCGGGGCCGCCGACGACCTCCGCGCCCAGATCGCCGCCGAGTTCGGTGAGAACGGTGCGGCCCTGGTCGACCGCCTCGTCGACGGCACGCGCCTGCACGCCGGTCGACGCGTCCACGAGATGGAGGCCGCCCAGGCCTACCTGGAAGAACTGGGGGCGGACCACCCCGTCACCGACGCCACGGTGACCCACCTCCGCCGCCTCAGCGCCTGATCGGTGCGCCCGGGGCGGGACCACGGGACCCGACCGCGCCCTCGACGCCACCTGGGATGATCTTGGCTGTAGCCACAACGTGGGCACTCCCCGCCGAAGGGTGGGGGTGCGCGGCGTTGAACCCCATCGGTGTCACGGGAAAGAGGACGAGTAAATGTCGGCGAGTGAGCAGCCGTTCAGAGAGTCCGAATGGAAGAAGGTCGAAGGCTTCGACTTCAGCGACATCACCTATCACCGTTATGTCGGGCCCGCGCGCAGTGGCGCGGGCAAGGACATCGGTGCGGTGCGTATCGCCTTCGACCGTCCGGAGGTGCGCAACGCCTTTCGACCGCACACGGTCGACGAGCTCTACACGGCGATGGAGCACGCGCGTTCCTGGACGGAGATCGGTACCGTACTGCTCACCGGAAACGGCCCCTCGCCCAAGGACGGCGGCTGGGCCTTCTGCTCCGGTGGCGACCAGAGGGTGCGCGGTCGGGACGGCTATCTGTACGAGGACGACGGTTCCGGCGGTGAGCAGCGAAAGGCCGACCAGGGACGTCTGCACATCCTGGAGGTCCAGCGGCTGATCCGCTCCATGCCCAAGGTCGTCATCGCCGTGGTCAACGGCTGGGCGGCCGGTGGCGGACATTCGCTCCACGTGGTGTGCGACCTGACCGTCGCCTCTCGACAGCACGGGTTCTTCAAGCAGACGGACGCCACCGTCGGATCGTTCGACGGTGGGTACGGTTCTGCGCTGCTGGCCCGTCAGGTCGGCCAGAAGCGGGCGAGGGAGATCTTCTTCCTGGCCCGGCCGTACTCGGCCACCGAGATGCAGGAGATGGGCGCGGTCAACAGCGTGGCCGATCACGGGGGGCTGGAGGACACCGCGGTACGGATGGCCACCGACATCGCCGACCAGTCGCCGCAGGCGATCAGGATGCTCAAGTACGCCTTCAACCTTCCCGACGACGGGATGCTCGGACAGCAACTGTTCGCGGGGGAGGCGACCCGGCTCGCCTACATGACCGAGGAGGCCGTGGAGGGCAAGACGGCCTTCCTGGAGAAGCGCAGTCCCGACTGGTCGGGTTTTCCCCGCTACTACTAGCCGGGTGCGGCCGGGATCGCGTTGCGCGGTCCCGGCCCCGCGTGGGCGGAATCCTCGGCACCCCTTCAGAGACGGCTCCGGATCGTGTACCGTGCCCACAGCCCTATTCGGCCTCAGAGAGGGAATTCCAGGACATCAAAGGCATCGTGTTCGGCCTGATGATTCGCCCACATTACTTGGGCGAAGGCCCATGCCGATGCTGCCCGAAATCTGGAACCGCCCCCACCACAGGTCGGCCCGTGGCAGTTACTCGAATACCTCTTGGCCATCGCGTTCGGGTTGTCCGCCTGCGTCTTCATGATCGGCCTGGCCTTCCTCGCCCTCCGGTTCATCCATCACCGAATGGACGACCGGTGGAGGGCGGAGGGTTCGCCGGCGGCTCCACGGGAAGGCTTTCCGGCCACGAACGTCGCCGGTGGAAACACGCGCAACGTGGTCGGTGACGTCTACGGATCGGGCCTGGTCATGCAGGCCGACCACATCGAAGTCCACGTCATGCCCCCGCCCGGCCCCCACGGCGCCCCTGGAGAGCCCCGCCCATCGAGAAGTTCGCGCGCCTGAACAGGACGCGTCATGGGGTGAGAGAGGTTCCTGCCGTGCGAGCCGCTATCCGGTGGCGGGGTAGGTGACGTTGCCGTGAGGATCGATGGCGGCGCCGAGACTCGGCCGCGCCACATCGATGTGGTCGACGCCGAGGACGTGCCGCACGTCCTCGGCGTGGGCGAGAAGATGATCGGCGATGATTCTCCGGTGGCACCGCCACCACACCGCCTCGGAACACATCACGGCCGCGCGTCGCGTGCGTCCCCACTCCCGTAGCGCGGCGAGGGCACTTTGGAACTCGTCGGAGAGCGCATGGTCGGCGTAGTTGTGGAAGCTGCGGTTCTTCCACCAGGCGTTGACCTCGAACGGCACGTCCTTGCTCACCGGCCGACGTCCGGTCAGACCTTCAGCGCGCCGATACCGGATCCCCACCTCACCGAGGACGACCGAGAGCGGGTCCTGGTCGAACCACGGACACCGGGCAGAGCCCGGAAGCCTGCGAACATCGACGACCAGCTCGATACGGGACTCTTGGAGCAGCTCGATGAACTCGCCGAGAGTCCGGTTGGAATGCCCGATCGTGAAGGAGGGTTCACTCATCGACCAGCCGCAGGGCGCTGCCCTTGTGAGCGGCGACGTGGTCGGTCTTGTCGCTCTTGATCTCGTACTGCGGCTCCTCCGGGGACGCCCGGCGGGTGTGGCCCTTGTAGTCGAAATCCTTCGTGTGCACCTTCGTCACCGTGCCCGAGACGTGTCCCACCTCCGAATTCCACCTCACGTGGTCACCCACGCTGAACCGATCGGACATCTCGACCCCCTTCGGTGATCGACCCATTGAAACACCCGGACCGACGAAGCGGGGGTACCGGCGTGCCCGGGCGAGGAGCCCGGGCACGCCGGTACGTGCACGGAAAGCGGGGAAGTCACCCAAGCTCAGGGTTTGCGGGCGACACCGCCGTACTGGGCGACCTCTCGGACAGTGCCCACCTGGCTCTCCTCGGGCCGCCAGAAGGGGACGGAGACCACTCCGGGTTCCAACAGCTCCAAGCCTTCGAAGAAGGCGCTGATCTGCTCCGGGGTGCGCAGGTGGATGGGTTGGGCCGCGTTCTCGTTCCAGGCCTTGGCCGCCTCCACGATCTGCGGGCTGGTGTCGGTGCTGTCGCACAGGGCCAGGAAGCTCCCCGACGGCAGGGCGTCCACGTAGGTGCGTGCCACGGCGTAGGTCTGTTCGTCGGCGGGAAAGTGGCCGAGCGTGCCCATGATGATCAACCCGATCGGTCGGGTGAAGTCCAGGTGTTCGCGGGCCTGGGCCAGCAGCGTCTGCGGGTCGAGCAGGTCGGCGTCGATGTAGTCGGTGGTGCCCTCTTCGGAGCTGGTCAGTAGAGCCCGGGCATGAGTGAGCACCAAGGGGTCGTTGTCGACGTAGACGATCTTGGATTCGGGGGCGACCGACTGGGCGACCTCGTGGGTGTTGTTCGCGGTGGGC
>NZ_DYZD01000092.1 GCF_020741345.1 Nocardiopsis listeri | reverse complement strand
CACCGGCCTGTGACGTCGCCAGGTCGTCGTCCCCGATGGCGTGGGCGCGCCGCAGCGCGGTGATGGAGTCGTGGAGCCGTAGGTGCAGCGTGAGGACGAACTCGCGCATGGACATCTCCTCGGGTGGGCGTGGCGAGGGAGAACCGAAGGGGGTCTCTCCCAGGGGGTACCACCATGCCTACAGGTCCCGGGTGAGAATCCGGTTGGAGGCGGGCAGGAACCGGCAAAGAGGAGGGTGAGAGAACGGCCCCGGGGTGGACCCCGGGGCCGTCGACGCGGTGATCGTGGTCAGTGGTCGACCCACACGTACCAGTCACCGGACACGTGCTCGTAGATCCGGGAGCCCTGGCCGGGGACGAACACCCCGACGGGGATCTCCTCGGTGCTGTGGGCCAGACCCGCGGGCTGGAACATGCCGGCGCCCTCGATGGCGTAGTGCGTGACTTCGCCGTCCTGGGACACGCTGCGCAGTGGGTACAGACCGGTCCACTCGCCGTTGCGGGAGATCGCGGTGGCCACCCCGGTGTCCTCGCGTAGTTCCAGGAGCTGGTCGGTCGAGGCGCTCACACGGGCCTGCAACGGGACGTCGGCCACGGCCAGGCCGATGGCAACGAACGCGATCAGCGGGGCGCTCACCCAGCGCAGCCAGTAACGGCGGATCATCGGACGGGCGACGGCGAGCGCGATGCCCAGGCGCAGCGCGCCCATGCCGGCCAGCAGCAGACCGCCGACGAGGCCGACGATGAACGTGGGCAGGTGCCCGGCGGGCACACTGTCCTCGAAGAGCAGGACGAGCCCGACCAGGGCGCAGGCCGGGATGTAGAGATGACCGGGCGGACGCGAAGCCCAACCGATCAGTCGCTGCCCCAGCGTCTGTTTCTCCGCGATCTCGATCAGCTTGGCCACGGACCCGTCAGGGTTCGGACCGGAGGCTGAGGCGGACATGGCGTTCCCCCCACCGAATCCTGGTCATGGCGACGCGGCGGGCGTAACGGCACGGGGGCGGGAACGGGCCGCGTCACATTCGATACGGCCGTCGAAGCGCGGCCTGTTCCACAGGATAGAGCAGTGGCGGGGCGTGTTCGGGGCGTCGGTGAGAAATCGCGGGAGCTTTCCCACTCACCGTCGATGTCGTACGTCCTTCGCCTCGGAGGGGCCCGGGAGTTCGGGCACCGAGGACCAGGTGGTCCCAGGACCACCGTCCTCCCGCCATCGCCATGAGCACGCACACCGCCGTGACCAGCGCGGTAGCACCCCAGGAGCCGAACGGGGACAGGTGGTCCGTACCCGCTCCGAGAGTGCCGACGAGGGCCGCGAGGGCGAGCGCGGGACCGGTCAGCCATGTGAGCAGACCCACTGCGAAGGAGACCGAGAACGCCACGAGCAGGGCGGGCGTCAGTGGGGCGAAGAAGGCGAGCGGGGCGAGACCGGAATCGGAGAGACGTTCGGCGACCAGGTGTTCTCGACCGCGCAGCGACAGTCCGAACTCGGCGAACACCCAGCCCACGCCCACACGGGTCACGGCGGCGGCGACGTCGTAGAGACGGCCGCGGGCCCAAGGCGGGGGAGAAGGTCGGGGCCTGCCCTGTTGCATGTCCATTCCTTCCGGGGGACCGGCGGTGGCGACAAGCGGAAACTACCCAAAGTAAGACCCGATGACCGACTGTCATGGCCGGTGGGTCGCGCAAAACCCACCGGAAAACCCGGATGGCGGGGTTCCGACCTCTCCCGGAAGGCACGAAAATCGGACCGGGAGGTGGGCCGGCCGATCTAGGGTGGAACGCGTGCCGACGACTTCCCGAAAGCCCAGCCCCCCGCCCGCCCCCACCTTGGACGTGGAGAACGAACTCCATGCCGCGGGCGCGCGCGTGGTGGCCGGAATGGACGAGGTGGGACGTGGGGCCTGGGCCGGGCCGCTCCTGGTCTGCGCCGCCGTCCCCGGTGAGGGTGAGCCGCCCCCCGGACTCACCGACTCCAAGCGACTCACCCCCAAGCGCCGCCGGGAACTGGCCGCCGAGATCGAACCCTGGGTCGCCGACCACGCCTTCGGTTGGTCCTCACCCGCCGAGATCGACCGGGTCGGGATGACCGAGGCCCTGCACCGGGCGGGCCGTCGCGCCCTGGACGCCCTCGACCCCCGTCCCGACGCAGTACTCCTCGACGGCAGGCACGACTTCATCGGCCGCCCCTGGCGGGTGCGCACCCAGGTCAAGGGCGACCTGACCTGCGTCAGCGTGGCCGCCGCAGCCATCCTCGCCAAGGTCCACCGGGACGCGCTCATGGCCGAACTGGCCGAGGACCACCCCGGTTACGGATTCGAGAAGGCGGCCGGATATCCCTCGCCCGTCCACCGCGCCACCCTCGCCGAAGCCGGGCCGACCCCCCACCACCGGATGAGCTGGTCCTACCTGGACGCCCTGCCCCGCTGGCGCCACCTTCGCGTGATCCGACCGGTCTCGGACGGCGCCCTGCCCCTGTTCTGAACCTCGATCCACCGGCCCACGACACGCGGTCCCGCACTGGACATCCGACCCCCGATGGGGCAAGGCTGTTCTTTGCCCACACCCTCCGGCCCACCCCCGGGCCGCCCAGGCGACCCCCACGCAGGAAGGGGCATGGATGACGCGCGAGACGAGCCCCGCCGCGACGCGGGCGGCGCCACCCTCGGGGTTGGACCGCCTACGCGCGGCCTACCACCGTGTACCGCTGGGCCGCCGTCTCGTGGCGGCACTGGTCCTGGTCACGGTGATCGCGGTCGTCGCCCTCGTCCTGAGCGTGCCGGTGTTCCCGGTCCTGGTCGGCACGGCCCTGGCCCTCGTCGCCTTCAGCGCTTTGATGAGGTCCCTCGACGCGTTCCTCACCGTGCTGGTCGGCGTGCTGTGGCTGGCCATCGCCGTGCCCCTGTTCCAGATCCCCCTGCCGGGCAGACCCGTCGTCCTCTTCGTCCTCCCACTGCCCCTGTTGGTGACCCTGGTCGCGGGCCGCGTCCGCGAGTTCCCCGTCTGGCACACCTGTCTGCTGTCCCTCACCGCGGGACTCATCGTCGGGTTCTCCGTGGCCCTGTTCGGCATGGTCGTCGAACCCTTCCCCGGTGAGGCCGGGATCGCCGCGCTCTACGTCGCGGCGGGCGCCTGCCTGTTGTGGCGGCTGCTCGCCTCCAACCAGGTCATCAAGGAGAGCCGCGAGAACGAACGCAAACGCGCCGAGGACGGAACCCGGCCCAAGAAGGCCATGGGATCCGGTGGAACGAACGCCCAGGCCCCGTCGATGCGCGGCCGTGCGGCGGACACCCCCGGGCACCGTGCCGCCAAGGCGGGCACAGGGGAGGACGACGAACCCGTTCCGGTCGACCAGGCGTTGGCCGAACTCGAGGACATGATCGGCCTGGACCCCGTCAAACAGCAGGTGCGGGGTCTGGCCGCCTCCATCGAGGCCGCCCGCCTGCGCGCCGACGCCGGATTGAACGTCGAACGTCCCCTGCGCCACCTGGTCTTCTCCGGGCCGCCCGGCACCGGCAAGACCAGCGTCGCCCGTACCCTCGCCACCATCTTCCATTCCTTCGGGCTGTTGCCCACATCCCGTGTGGTGGAGGTCCAACGCGCCGACCTGGTCGGCGAGTACCTCGGGGCGACCGCGATCAAGACCAACGAGCTCATCGACAGCGCCATGGGCGGCGTGCTCTTCATCGACGAGGCCTATTCACTGGTCAACGAAGGCGACGGCCAGTCCGACCGATTCGGCAACGAGGCGGTCCAGACACTCCTCAAGCGCGCGGAGGACGACCGGGACGGCCTGGTCATCGTGCTCGCCGGCTATGACAAGGAGATGGACGCGTTCTTGGCCTCCAACCCGGGTCTGGCCTCGCGTTTCGCCACGCGCATCACCTTCCCCGGCTACAGCGCGGACGAACTGTTCCGCATCTCCGAGCGTCTCGTCGCCGCCCGTGGCGACTCCCTGGACACCGACGCCGCCCGAACCCTGCGTCTCCGCTACGACCAGGCCGTCCAGCGTCAGGCCGTGGACGAGCTGGGCAACGGCCGTTTCGCCCGCTCCATGGTGGAGAAGAGCTGCCAGGCGAGGGACGTGCGGGTGGTCACCGCCGGGGTGGGCGGCGACGAACCGGCCCCCCGACCCAGCGCCGACGACCTGGTCACCGTGCGCTCGGCCGACGTCGAGGCCGCCTACACCGAACTCACCTCCCGTATGCCCGGATTCGGTGAGGCCCCCGGTCTGGACGAGGCCATGGCCGAACTCGACGGCATGATCGGTCTGGAACCGGTCAAGGAACAGGTACGTTCCCTGGTGGCCCAGCTCCGTGTGGCCCGGCTGCGCGAGGAACAGGGTCTGCCGCACCAGCCGCCATTGCGCCACCTGGTCTTCACCGGCCCACCCGGCACGGGCAAGACCACCGTGGCGCGCGTTCTGGGCCGGGTCTTCGCCGCGCTCGGGATGCTCGGCCGCGCCGAGGTCGTGGAGGCCCAACGCGCAGACCTGGTGGGGGAGCACCTGGGCGCCACGGCGGTCAAGACCAACCGGCTCATCGACCGGGCCCTGGGCGGCGTGCTGTTCGTCGACGAGGCCTATTCACTGGTCAACCCCGGCTACAGCGGCGGCGACGCGTTCGGAGCCGAGGCCATCCAGACCCTGCTCAAACGCGCCGAGGACGACCGCGACCGACTGGTGGTTGTGTTGGCGGGATACACCACCGAGATGGACCGCTTCTTGGCCTCCAACGCAGGATTGGCCTCCCGGTTCAACGTGCGGGTGCGGTTCCCCTCCTACTCCGCCGACGAACTCTCCGAGATCGCCGACACCGTGGCGGCGGGCACCGGCGACGTCTTCGACGACACGGCCCGGGAGGACCTGCACAGCATCTTCACGCACGTGTGCGAGGCCGGATGGATCGACGAGCTGGGCAACGGCCGTTTCGCCCGTTCCCTCTACGAGGGCGCCTGCTCCCACCGGGACCTGCGGGTCTCCCGGGAACTGGGGGAGTCGGCCACCGCCACCGACCTGACCGTGATCACCAGCGAAGACGTGCGCCGGGCCTACTCCGCCGCCACCCAACAGAGCTAGCGTCCCGCGACACGGTCACCGTGGAGGGCGCCGCGCACTCGGGCAGAGGACGCGACCAGCGGATGTCCAAGGGCTCGGAGACCTTCGCCAACGTCAGGTGGCCGTTTGGGCGGCGGAACGCGCTGGCCGCGCCGCCTGCACGTTGGTGGGGTAGAAACGGTACTTGTACCCCCGCTTCACGGTCCTCCCCGCCACAGCCGGTGGACAACCGGATCGACCACGAACACGTATCCGAAATGGAAAAGGAGAAGGGTGTTTCCTCCCCGCCCTGAAGGACGGGGTATCCACCCGACAATCCGATGACCGCCTCACCCTCATCCAGCGAAACCCCCGTCACGCAGGCACTGATCCTCGCCGGGGGACAGGCCACCCGGTTGCGGCCCTACACCGACACCCGCCCCAAGGCGATGGTGGAGGTGGCCGGACGGCCCATCATCGACTACCAACTCGAATGGCTGGCCTCGCACGGTGTCGAGCAGGTCGTCGTGTCCTGCGGCTACAAGGCCGAAGTCCTGCGCGGGCACCTGGAGGCACGCGCCGAGGGCCCCGAGATCACCCTCCTGGTGGAGGACGAGCCGCTCGGCCGCGGCGGCGCACTGCGCTACGCCGCCGGCGGGCTGCGCGATCCCCAGGCCCCCTACTTCGCCCTCAACGGCGATGTCCTCACCTGGTTCCCGCTGGACGAACTGACCCGCAGGCACCGGGACAAGGGCGGCCTCGCCACGCTGGCGCTGTCGCGGTTCCGTACCACCTGGGGCATCGTCGACGTCGACGACGAGGACCGTATCGAAGGGTTCACCCAGAGCCCGCTGCTGCCGGTCTGGATCAACGCGGGCGTCTACCTGTTCGAGCCCGGCATCACCCCGCTGTTGCCGACCAAGGGCGACCACGAGTCCTCGACCTTCCCCGAGCTGGCGGAGGCCGGCAGGCTCACGGCCTACCGCATCGAAGGGTTCTGGCGCGGTGTCGACACCGTCAAGGACGTCAAGGAGGCCGGGGCCGAGATCGAGGCCATGCGCGCCTGAACCTCCGGGAGCGGCCGGGATTCATCCGGTCGTCGTACCCCGTGCTGCGGGGGCACCGGGGAGATGGGTATCGTCTCGATCGTGACGAACGACGGTTTCCTCCTCCCCAGTGCCCCCAACTTCCGTGACCTCGGCGGCCACCGCACGAAGGAAGGTCGCACCGTGCGCTCCGGGCTGCTATACCGCTCGGACGCGCTGCACACCCTCACCGAGCAGGAGCGGGCCACCTACGACGGCTTCGGCATCCGTCAGCTCATCGACCTGCGCAGTTCCCACGAACGCGACCGGCTCCCCGACCTGATCCCGAACGGCGCCGAGTACGCGGCGATCGGCGTGCAGAAGACCGACTCGGCCGGCGCCAACTTCATCGACCTGTTCGCCGATCCCGAGCAGGCCCGCGTCGCGTTCGGCGACGGTGCGGCCGAACGCCACATGTACGACGTCTACCGCGGCCTGGTCACCGACACCGAGGCCCTGGACGGCTACCGCGACCTGGTCGAACGCGCCGCCAAAGGGCCGACCGCGCTGGTCTTCCACTGCAGCGCCGGCAAGGACCGCACCGGCTGGGGCGCGGCCCTGCTGCTCACCCTCCTGGGCGTGGAGCGGGAGGTCGTGACGACGGACTACGTCGCCAGCAACGATCGTCAGGCCGCCACCGACCACTGGATGCGCCTGCTGTCCCAGGAGAGCGGTCTGCCGTGGGAGGACATCGAGCCGATGACCCGGGTCAAGCCCGACTACCTGGACAGCGCCTTCACCCTCATCGACCAGGAGTACGGGTCCTTCGACGACTACGTCGTGCGGGGCCTCAAGCTCACCGGTGCCACCATCGACGGCCTCAAGAGTCGCATGCTCGTCTGATCGACGTGCGCCGCGCCTCGGTCACAGGTCGTCGAGGCGGCGGCGCAGGTCGTTCTCGCCGGTGGCGCCGAACAGCGCCTCGGTCAGGTGGGTGAGCACGGTGGGGCGGTCCAGACCGCGATCCAGCATCCTTCGGGCCGCCGCCCACAGGTTGGCGGGGCGGCCGTCCCACAGGCGTTTGGCCAGACGCTCGTGACGGTCCAGTTCCCTCTCGCGCTCGGGGTCGGTTCCCTGCACGGGCCGGTACCAGTGCTCCTGACCGGTGGAGTGGTGGCGGCCGCTGTGCGGGGCCTCCTCGTACTCGCCGAAGTGGTCCAGACGCAGCAGGGCGCGACGGCCACGGGAGGTCGACGGGTCGAACTCGTCGGGGGCGTCGGTGATCAGCTCGCTGGCCAACAGTGGGAACGCGAACATGCGGCGGGCCAGGGACCTGAAGTCGCCGTCGGGCAACAACCGGCGCACCGCCTCCTGCCGCAGCCCGAGAGGGCGGGCGGGGTCACGGTAGGTGCGGGCGAATTCCGCGGTGGTCTCCCACACGGTGTCCAGGGTGGCCCCGACCGCGACGTCGGGCAGGTCGTTCTGTGCCCCGGCCCAGCGCACCCAGGCGGCGAGCACGTGCGGCATCGCCTCCTGCTCCTCGGGCAACAACACCACCCGACCGGGCAGCCAGTGCAGCAGGAACGACTCGACCTTGCGCGGGCTGACCCGTAGCGGGCGACCGGAGTCGACGTCGCAGCCGTAGGTGATGATGTGGTCCGCGCACCGACTGGCGGCGTAGGAGTCGGACAGCTCGGCGGCCTGGTCCGAGGCGAGGAAGCGGGCCGCCAGGACCGCACGGCGGTCACGCCGCCACATCGGCTGGTGCGCCTTGCCCTCGGGCAGCCGCTTGATGCGGGAGGCCGCCAGGGCGAAGTGGGCGGCCAGCGAACCACCGGTGAGGTCGGATCGTGAGATCCCGACGGGGTTGTCGACCTCCCCGGTCACCACGTTCTCGGTGCGTTCCAGTGCGCGGAGCAGGAGCGCCCGTGCCTGGGGCAGCGGCGACTCCTCGAACCGGGCGAAGTCATCGGTGCGCGCGCGTTCACGGCACTGGCCCAGGAGCCGGTCCACCTTGGTGGTCACCCACGCGTCGCGCAGCAGGCCGCCGCTGTTGTGGTCCAGCACGAGGATGAGCGCGTGTTCGGGTTCGCCGGAGTCACGGGCGTACACGCACACCACGTCGTCGGTGTCGCCGAAGCGGTCGCCGTTGACGTAGGCGGCCACGGGGGTGACCTCGCCCAGCTGGGAGGCCCAGGCCGGTGCGTGCAGACCCCGCTCGCGCAGCGCGATCATGCCCTGCTCGGCGAGTTCGCGTTGGGAGGCCGAGGTGCCCAGCGCGGTGATCGCGGCGAGCACCCCCAGCCCGGCGGGTTTCCCGGAGGCCGTGGCGTGGGTGATGAGGCCTTCTCCGAGCAGCCGTTCCACGTCCACCCCGGGGACCCGTTGCCCCCACCAGGAGCCCAGGAGCTCGCTGAAGGACAGCTCGGCGTCCAGCGGGTGGCGCATGGCGAGCAGCGCTCTGGCCGCGCGCAGCATTTCTTCGAACGCTGCGACGGGAACGTCGGGTCCTGTGGGCGGGGGCGTAGCGGAGGGCACGCTCCGAGCGTATGCCGGCCGGCGGCCGGAGGTGCCCTCGTCGGATCAGCGCGGTTCGGGGATCGCGCGTCGACCGGTGAACAGCGTGGTTCCCGGACGCCGTGCGGTATGTCGGGAGGGCGGCACGGACTTCACCATCGCCTCGAGGTGCTCTCGGGCGACCCTCTCGACGAGGTGTGGTGTGACCGTGATGCCCAGGTGTTCGGCACAGTTCCAGGTGTCGCTGACGCAACGTTCCACGCATCGGTGGGACAGCGCGCTGAACTCGTCATGAAGCCTTGCCGAGATCCGACTGAGATCCTGGACCGGGAAGGTCTGGAGCATTCTTGCTCACACCCCTAGCTGAAGATGGTCTGGACGGTGACCTCCACCTATTCCACTTGTTCTGAAGCGACTGTCAACCTCTCGCGCGGCACGCTGTTGATAAAACCTGGGGGAGGTACCGTTTACCCGAGCCGCGTCATCCACGCAGGCCACCACCACGAAATGGACGTTTCGGACATATAACGGTCCTGTTTCAGAGAGTTCGCCGCAAGTCGGTCATCGTCTGGGATTATGGGAGAACACGCCCGCGAAGCCCCCGGTCGACTGTGTGCACGGCGTCCGGTGGCCTACTATTTACCTTCCGTGCGCAACCGTGCCCCCGAAACCACGGACGTTGCGTGCGCAGAGTCGTGTCTTATGCTTGAGCCGTGACAGCGGCCGAGAGGGGTCATTGAGCGTGACTCCTGGGAGCCGCGGAGCCCCCCGAACGGAATCGGCGCCGCGCACCCCGCGCCATAAGCGTCATCGAACACGGGCGGCGGGCACGGTGCGCAGGGGACCACGCGGTCCGAGAACAGCCCCGCTGGGGATTCCAACCGTTCCGGAGGTGTCGAGCAGTTGAGCGCCGAGACGTCCATTCCCCCTCCCCGAATCAATGTGGCGGAACTACCGGACGCTGTGCAGACCCTGCTCACCGACGCTCCCATCGGGTTCGCCCTGCTCGGACCCGACGACGTCTTCGGTTCCATCAACCCCCGCATGGCCTCCGTCTTCGGCAGCACCCCCGAGCGCTGTCTGGGGCGTAGCCCGGGCCAGGTCCTGAAAGAGGGCGGTGACGCCCCCGGCGCCGCCGCCCAGACCATGTCCCTGACCTCGGTGCGCGAGAGCGGTCGGGCCGTGCGCGGTCACCACCGCACCACCGAGGGCCACACCTGGGACCTGACCTGGTTCCCGGTCAACGACCCGTCCAGCGGTGACGAGCACATCGCGCTCATCGCCGCCCGCGACCACGAGGACGGCGCGCACCGAGGCGAACGGCGCCTGCGCGCCCTGCTGCAGGCCGGCAACCAGATCATCTGGTCGGCGGGTCCCGGCGGCGACGTGCGCGAGGACTGCCCCCAGTGGCGCACCCTCACCGGGCAGGACCTGGATTCCTACCTGGGTCACGGTTGGCTGGACGCCGTCCACCCCGACGACCGTTCCCGCGTCGAACGCGCCTGGGACGACGCCGTCCTGGACGTGACCCCCTTCGACGCCATGTTCCGCGTCCGCACGCGCTCGGGCGGCTACGACCACTACCGCGCCCGGGCCAACCCGGTCATGGACGGCGCCGAGACCGCCGAGTGGGTCGGCACCCTGGTCGACATCACCACCGAACGCGAGGCCGACGAGCTTCGTCAGCGGCTCAACCAGCAGCTCAGTGAAGCGGCGATGCGCACCGCCCGACTACAAAAGGCCACCTCCGACCTGGCCGAGGCGCTCACCGCCGAGGAGGTCGTCCAGGCCATGTCCGAGATCGGCCGCTCCGGAGTGGGCGCCGAC
>NZ_DYZD01000091.1 GCF_020741345.1 Nocardiopsis listeri | reverse complement strand
GTCCATCCCCGCGTGCGCGGGGAGCAGGGTTCGCCTACCCAGAATTAGGCGAACTTTTTGGGTCCATCCCCGCGTGCGCGGGGAGCAGGAGTGTCCACGGGGCGACGCGGAGCGGGGGTCCATCCCCGCGTGCGCGGGGAGCAGGGCATGAGCACCCCGAATACGACGGGGGCGCGGGGTCCATCCCCGCGTGCGCGGGGAGCAGGTCAGCCCGAACCAGCTTGTGCGCAGTTGGACGGGTCCATCCCCGCGTGCGCGGGGAGCAGTCTCGTTGACCTGCGGCTTTACCCGGGGAACATACTCGAATCTGCAACTAGTTGAGAATTGGACACAGATCCCCTTTCCCCGACAAAGCTGACAAACAGGCCATTCAGGCCAGCATCCTGCGACCAACGAGAGGCCAGAGGGAACACCTCCATCACCCGTTCGACGATGGCGGTGCAACCAGACATGGGAGCTCTCGCACGCTTGAAGCGTACTCGCACGATCCGGCGATGGACACGCGAACCTTACCGATCGAAGTTCGGCTCCAGAGCCGACAGGATCTCGGCCTGCAACGAATTGCGGCGGCCCCAGAAACTTCCGCGGGTTCATCGATCTGTTCGCCGAGGTCTTCGTCTTTGGGTTCGACCACGAGAGGTTGAAGCGTCGACTCGACCAGCACCTGGCCAATGAGTCGGACGGAAACAGAACGGAGCGAGACCTCACCCTGCGCCTGCATCGGACGAAAGAGGACGTGCCGAAAATCATCATCACCATCGGACCACTCACGCACGTTGTCGACAAGATCATCCATCGAACGTCCTAGACACTCGCCGCGTTGGCCTCACTCCTGGAGAACCCCGGACTGAGCGTGAGCGAACTCGGCGGACGGATGGGACCGAGTCGACCGACTGTGGGTGACGCTCCACTCGTCAGCGTCATGGCGCGACTCGAAGACGACGAACACTTCGACTTCGCCCACACACGGGTTCCGCACCGATGGGGCCGAACCACCCTGGAGCGGGTGGCTCGGCCTGCTCGCTGGCGGCCCACGGGGCGCCTACCGATGGCCCACGGCCTCAGCAGCGGATGTACGCGCCTTCCCCGGGTCCCGTGGTACAGGACCGGGCCTCTCCTCGACCACACACCGTCCTCCTCAACCCCGGCGTGACTCGCCGAAGGTATCGCGACACCGAGTTCCGGATCCGGCAAGGGATCCGACAACACGGTACGGCGGTGCCTCCCTCCCGACATTGCGTCGGCCTAGTGTGAGAGTCATGAGCGTTCCGAGCCTGTCCCTGAACAACGACGTCGAGCTCCCGGCTCTGGGATTCGGTGTTTACCAGACACCGCCCGAGCAGACCGTCCCCGCCGTCGAGACGGCCCTGGCCATCGGCTACCGCCACATCGACACCGCGGCCGCCTACGGCAACGAGCGGGAGGTCGGCGAGGCGATACGCCGCTCCGGCCACGACCGCTCGGAGGTCTTCATCGAGACCAAGATCTGGATCAGTGACTACGGGTACGACGAGACACTGCACGCCTTCGACAAGAGCGCCGGCAAGCTCGGAGTCGACCGGATCGATCTGCTGATCCTCCACCAGGCCCTGCCCGGCGAGTTCGACCGCACCGTCGAGGCCTACAAGGCTCTGGAGACGCTGTTGGCCGACGGCAGGGTGCGGGCGATCGGGGTCAGCAACTTCATGCCCGACCACCTGAGGCGACTCATGGCCCGGACCGAGGTCGTGCCCGCGGTGAACCAGATCGAGGTGCACCCGTACTTCCGCCAGTCCGAACTGCTCGCCTTCGACACCGAGCACGGGATCCTCAACCAGGCCTGGTCCCCCATCGGCGGCATCACCTTCTACCGTGACGGGAGCACGGGCTCCACACTCCAGGACCCGGTCATCGGTGAGATCGCCCGGGCGCACGGCAGGACACCCGCCCAGGTGATGCTGCGCTGGCACCTTCAACAGAACCGGCAGGTGATCCCCAAATCGGTGACACCGTCGAGGATCGCGGAGAACATCGACGTCTTCGCCTTCGACCTCACCGACGACCAACTCGCCGCCATCGACGCACTCGACACCGGTGTACGCGGCGGACCGGAGCCCGAGGACGTCACCCTGGAGAACTTCGGAGCCGACATCCCGGAGGCTTGAGGAGGGCGACCGGACGGTCGGGGCGATACCGACGTCCCGATCGAGGATGTCGTCGGAACCGGTGGCGATGACCGGCAAGGTGCTCATCACGGCGATGCCCGCGAGGCGGGCACACGGGTCCGGCCCGCCAGAGCGGCACAAAGCAGGATCGCCACGCCCCACAGGACGACGGACACGAGACCGAGCAGGGCACGCCTCCGTCGATGACACTCGTGTCGGATACCCGGAACAGGGCCCACAGGCTTGCGCTCCCATGAGCGCGGCCGAGCCCTGTGACGCTCACCGAACGCTCAGCCCGAGTCCGGCACCAACCTCATCGTGGTGGAACGGGCACCGGTACTCGTGATCCGCTCGACCGCGGTGGAGCCCGCCCCGTACTTGGCCCGGTAGGCGGCATCGATCCGGTCGTCCAGGGACTCATCGGCGTCCTCGAAGACCACATCGGCGTCGACGCCGCCCGCGCTGACGTGTCCCGTGAGGTGGTCACGGGTGCCCCGGTACCAAGAGGATCCGGGTCCGTTGACGGACCGGACGTAGAGCTCGTCGCCCTCACGCACCACCCAGATGACCCGGGAACGTCTCAGCCGACCGTCATCGCCCCGGGAGGTGATCCGCAGTTCCCCCGCGTCACCGATCCTGTCGAGCTGGTTCTCGGTCCACCCACTCATCCATGGCCTCCCTCGATCCGCGACTCGACTCGGAACTCTTCCCGCTCGTTTCCGGGGAATCCCTGCCGGACACGGTCCTTTGCCCAACCTGGTAGAGGCATCGGCATTCGTTGGGAAGGTGGGCCGGACCTCGGGAGCCGACCGAGTCGACACCGTGCTCCTCATCTTCGGCGTGAGATGGGTGCCGGGGCGTCGACGGGGGTGAACGCCGGGCATCCCCTTCCTGGGCCCGTCTCGCGTTCTCGCGCCCGGAGGCGCTCAGGAACGACCCGGGAGGCCCTACGCCGCGAAGGTGTGCGCCGCGCAGGGCCCACGAAGTTCACTCCCCCGGAGCCGACCGGGGTCGGAAGCCGCCGAGCGTCAATGCGTCAACGTCGACCAGGTGAACCTGCCTCCCAGCAGGGTCGCGGCCACCGGCATCGTCCGCAACTCCTCCGCAGGGCACGACAGCGGATCCCGCTCCACCACCACGAGGTCCGCGGGTTCGCCCGTCACGACACCGACGCGCCCTCTGGTGCCGGCGGCCAGAGCCGACTCGACGCCGATCCGCTGCTCCGGATGCCACGGCCGCCGACCCTCGCGGCTGCGCGAGACGGCGGCGGAGATCGCGATCCAGGGGTCCAGCGGAGAAACGGGAGCGTCGGACCCCAACCGGAGCGTCGCGCCCGCACGCTGCAACGACACAAGGGCGAAGGCGCGCCCGGTGCGGCCGGGCCAGTGCAGTTCGGCCACGTCCCTGTCGTCCATGGCGTGTTCGGGCTGCACGCTCGCGGTCAGACCCAGCTCACCGAAACGAGCGAAGTCCTCCTCACGGACCAGCTGGGCGTGTTCGATGGCCCCGGTCATTCCGAGCTCCTCGAAGGCGTCCAACACCCCCGTGTTCGCGCGGTCGCCGATGGCGTGGATCGCCGCGGCGATACCCGCCTCCTTCGCCCTGGCCATCAGTTCCCGCAGGGTGTCCAGCGGAACGGTCTCCATCCCGCAGGCGTGGGGGTGGGCACGGTCCATCTCGGGATACGGGTCCCAGCACCACGCGGTGCGGGTGTTCAGGGAACCGTCGACCACGACCTTGAGCGGGCCCATGGTGATGAGCCCTCGGGGGTCGAGGGGGTCTCCGGTCCTCACGCCCTTGGCGATCGCACCCTCGAGCCTTTGGGGCCAGACGGACACCTCCACCCGCAGTGAGTCGACGCCCTGCTCCACCCGTTCGGGCCAGAGCTTGAGGTTGTCGGTGTTCTCGAACTCGACGATCCCGACCACGCCGCGGCGCGCGGCGGCCCGTGCGGCCTCACGGTAGTCGTCGGTGGACAGGTCGGCCGGGGACTGGAGCCGGTCCAGGGCTCCGAACCACTCACCCTCCCGGACCAGACCGGTCGTCTCCTCCGGGACCAGCGTGAGCATCCGTGCGGCGGCGGTGTTCATCCAGGCACAGTGCAGATCCTTGCTGACCAGCACGACGGGGATCTCGGGTGCGACCTCGTCCAACGCCTCCGACGAGGGACGGTCCGGCCACGCGCCGTCCTGGAACCCGTAGCCGACGATGGGAGAGGGGTCCGCCGGGTTCGAGGCGCGAGCCGTCGCGACCGCCCGCCGAACACGTTCGAGGCACTGGGCCGCACTGGCCGTTCCGGACAGGTCGAGACGTCGGCGTTGGACCGTCCACTGCGCGAAGTGCACATGGTGGTCCCACATCCCGGGCATCACGAAACGCCCGTCCACATCGGTGACCCGCGTGCCGTGACGGGCACCGGCCGACGTTGGGACGACCGCTTCGATCTCACCGTGGCTCAGCCGGATGTCATAAGTGCCCTCGCGCCCGGGAACGGACGCGTTGATCAACGTCGTGTGTTCGTCTGGTGTCATGTTCGCGCCCTTCGTCAACCTTGAGTCACCGCGTTGTCGAGCGTGTCCACGGGCCGCCCCTGAGCCGGCGCCACACCGTTGACCCGTGCCATCCGCGCGGCCAGCGCCGGGTTGTTGTAGGGCCCCGGCTCGCCCAGGTGGCCGATGATCCTGTCGATGGTTTCCTCGGACTTGTCCTGGTTCATCTTCTCCTTCGCTTCGACGTGGTCCACCCGCAGGCGGAACCCCGCCGTGCCGGTGACGATCCGGTGCGCGTACTCGCTGTTCTCGGCGGTGGCGTGCAACAGGTGCGGATCCGGCAGGACCCGCTCGAAATGGGCGACGAGACGGTCCAGTACCCGCAGGTTCTCCTCATCGCCGAGGATCTCCGGGACTCCACGCAGATGGGCGACGGCGAAGTTCCAGGTGGGGACGTTGGGGCGGTGACCGTACCAGGACGGCGAGATGTACCCGTGCGGGCCCTGGACGATGGCGAGCATCTCGTGGTCTCCGAGCCGGTGCTTGGTCTCGTCGGGCCGACCCACGTGGCTGAGCAGGACGATGCCCTCGGCCTCCTCGTCCAACAGCACCGGGTAGTGCGAGGCCACGAGCCCGTGGCCGGGTACCGAGGACACGAAGGTGCACCAGGGGTTCTCCCGGATGAGGTCCTTGATCGTGTCCGTGTCCTCGAGCGCGTAGTGGCGGTTCTCCCTCATCGGTTCACTCCGTCCCCGCTCACCGGGTTCGGTGCCGCGGCCTTTTCGAGTCTGCGCCACGCCAGGTCGGCGAGGGTGGCGGCCTGCAGCCCGAGCACCCCGTCGTCGAACCGCGCGCCCTCCGAGTGCATCGGTGCTGCGCCCTCCGGTTCGGTGCCCTCGGGCAGTGCTCCGAGAAAGACCAGCGCTCCGGGAATCCTCTGGAGTACGTAGGAGAAGTCCTCCGAGGCCATGGCAGGGTCGGCCAACGTCACCACACGCTCGGGCCCGTGGACCTTTGTCAGCCCGGCGACGACCTCCGAGGTCTCGTGGGGGTCGTTCACCGTGGCCGGGTAGGACGGAACGAACTCGACCGTGGCCTCACAGCCGTGGGCCCGGGCCAGGCCTCGAAGGAACTCCGGGAGTTCGTCGCGCAGCAGCGCGAGCGTCCCTTCGGAGAAGTGGCGCATGTTGGCCTCCATGCTCACCGATCGGGCCAACACGTTGCCCGCGCTCGAGTCGCTGGAGAGGGGTCCGATGGTGATCACCGCCGGATCGCTCGCCGGGATACGGCGCGCGGCGAAGCTCTGGACCGCCAGGATCGCCTGGGCGGCGACCGGGACCGGGTCCACGGCCAGGTGGGGGGCGGCCGCGTGGCCGCCCGTGCCCTCGAAACGGATGCGCAGGGCGCTGACCCCCGCCATGATCGGGCCGCTCCTGGTGACGAAGCGCCCGTAGGGGGTCTTCGCGTCCACGTGGATCGCGTAGGCCGCGACCGGCTGTTCACCGGCGGCGTCCAGGACCCCTTCCTCGATCATGATCCGGCCGCCGCCGAAGCCCTCCTCCCCGGGCTGGAACATGAAGAGCACCGTTCCGGGCAGCTCGTCCCGACGTGCGTGGAGCAGCTTGGCCGCACCGACCAGCCCGGCCACGTGCAGGTCGTGCCCGCAGGCGTGCATCGCCCCGTTGGTGGAGGCGAAGTCCAGACCCGTCGCCTCCTCGACGGGGAGCGCGTCCATGTCGCCGCGCAGCAGCACCACCGGCCCCTGGGCGTCACCGGCGGCGCCTCCGCGCAGAACGGCGACGACCGAACTCAGGGACGTTCCCGTGACGATCTCCAGGCCCAGCCCTTCCAGGGCCTGGAGCACGGCCCTTTGTGTCTCGGGCAGGCGCAGGCCCACCTCCGGCCGGGCGTGCAGGCGCCGACGCAACGTACGCAGCTCGGGCAGGAGCGCCTCGGCGGCGGGGACGAAGGGGTTCTCCGGCACCGCGGTCCCAGTGCCACCGGTGTTCTCCGGGCCTGGGTGATGGGTCGTCATCTCACGTGCTCCTCGAAGGTCATACGTTCGCCCAGTACCGGAACAGCGCTGAGGAGCTGCCGGGTGTAAGGGTCCTTTGGGTCGTCCAGCAGCGGTTCCGTGGGGCCGGACTCGACGACGACTCCGCCGCACATGACGTGGATCTCGTCGCTCATGTAGCGGACCACGGCCAGGTTGTGCGAGATGAAGAGGATCGCAAGCCCCAGGTCCTGTTGGAGTTCGCGCAGCAGGTTCAACACGGTGCCCTGCACGGAGACGTCCAGCGCCGAGGTCACCTCGTCGGCGATCAGCACCTGTGGTTCACCGGCCAGGGCCCGCGCGATGGTGATGCGCTGACGCTGCCCTCCAGAGAACGCGCCGGGCAGGTCATCGGCCCGGTCAGGACGGATGTGCACCCGTTCGAGCAGCTCGCGGACGCGGTGGTCCCGCTCCGACCTGCTCCACCTGCGTCCCGTGGCCCGGGTGGCCTCGGCGATCGAATCGCCGACGGACATCCGGGGGTCGAGGGCGGAGTACGGGTCCTGGAAGATCAGCTGGACACCACGGCGGGCCTCCCGGGCCCGCCTGCCCCGCCCGACCGCGCCGACACCGTCGACCAGGATGTCACCGGCGCTGATCGGGGCCAGGCCCACGACGGCGTTGGCGATCGAGGACTTCCCGGAGCCCGACTCGCCCACCAGTCCGATGGTGCGCCCGGGCGCGAGGCTCAGCGACACGTCCGTGACAACGGGCCGCGTTCCGTATCGAATGCTCAGGTTCTCCAACGCGAGAGCCGTCACAGCGGACTCTCCTCTCTTGCTCTCGCGGCGCCGAACACCGCGCCCACCTTCGGCGTCCCACCGTCCTGTTCCCCGGTGCCCGGTCGGTCGTCGATCACCGGCAGGGGGCGGGTGCGGTCGGAACGCATGTCGGGAAGGCAGGCGATGAGCCCTTTGGTGTAGGGGTGCCGGGCCTCCTCGCGGATACGCCGGGCGTCGAGGTTCTCGACCACCTCGCCGTCCTTCATCACCACCACCCGGTCACAGAACCCCGAGACCAGGGCGACGTCGTGGGAGATGAGGACGATGGCGGTGTCGGTGGCCCGCTGGGCCCGGTGCAACACGTCGAGCACCTGTTTTTGCACGGTGACGTCCAGGGCGGTCGTGGGTTCGTCCGCGATGATCAGTCGGGGACCGGCGGTGAGCGCCATGCCGATCATGGCGCGTTGGCGCATGCCTCCGGAGAACTGGTGCGGGTAGTCCTTCAAACGCCGGCGCGGTTCGGCGATCCCGACGGCGTCGAGCCCCGACTCCGCCCGCTGCCGGGCCTCCTCGCGACTCATGCCCAGATGGGTCCGGGAGACCTCGGTCAGCTGACGCCCGATGGTCAGGGCGGGGTTCAGCGAGGTCAGCGGATCCTGGAAGACGATGCCCAGTTCCGTTCCCAGACGCTTGCCCTCCTTGCGCGAGAGCGGTGTGCTCAGGTCGATGTCGTCGAAGCGACGGCTTCGCGCCCTCACGATCGCCGTGCTGTCCGACAATCCGGCCAGGGCCATGGCGGTCAGGGACTTCCCTGAGCCGGACTCGCCCACGATGCCGACGATCTCGCCGGGTCTCACGGACAGGTTCACGCCGCGGACGCGTTCGACGAGTCCGCCCTCCCCGTCGGGAAAGGAGACGCTCAGGTCGGTGACCTCCGCCAGTGCGGCTCCATCATCGCCCGGGTCGGCCCCGGCCCCGGAGGGGGCGGCGGCGTCGGTTCGGACCCTGCGTGCGGTCCCGCGGGGGAACAGGGACGCCCGGCCGGCCGCCGCCACGCTGCGCAGCCCCTGCCCGGGGTGGTCGGCGAGCGCCTCGGCGATCATCGTGAAGACGAGCCCGGCGAAGACGATGGCGACGCCGGGGCCGATGGCGGCCATGGGGTTGGTGTAGATGTGCCCGATGCCCTCGTTGATCAGGCGCCCCCAGTCGTATGCGGGGGCCTGTACGCCCAGCCCCAGGAAGGACAGTCCCGCGAAGGAGAGCAGTGTGACGCTCGCGGACGCGGACACCTGCACCAGCAAAGGGTTGGCGATGTTGGGCAGGATGTGCCGGAAGAGGATTCCGAAGGGGCCCACCCCGACCACCCGGGCCGCGCGCACGTAGTCCTGCCCCGAGACCGAGGAGGCCAGGTTGTAGACGAGCCTGGTGAGGTTGGGGATCCCGGCCAGGCCGATGGCGAACATCGCTCCGGTTGCGGTGGCGCCCCAGATGACGGTGAAGAACAGGACCAGCAACAGCCAGGGGAAGGCCAACAACATGTCCATGAGCCAGATGAGGAGCCGGCGCGGGTACTTCGGCAGGATGCTCGCGGTCAGGCCGACGACCACGCCCCCACTGACACCGATGGCGGTGGCTCCCAGGGTGAGCAGCAGGGACAGTCGGGTGGCCACCATGACCCGGGCGAAGATGTCGCGTCCCAGGTCGTCGGTGCCGAAGAGGTACTCGGCCCCGGCGGGCGTCCACCGGTCGGACACCGAACGTGTCGTGGCGGCCTCCCCCCAGATTCCGGGACCGGCGTAGGTGATCAGTAGAAGGACGGCGGCTCCCAGGAGCGCGGCCAGGCCGGCCGGACCGACAAGTCTTTTCATCGGCTCATCCTTCCGAGATCGAAGTGCGCGGATCGACGGTGATCAGGATGAGGTCCACCAGGAGGTTCACTCCCAGGACCATCAGGGCGAAGACGAGCACGACCCCTTGGATCATCGGATAGTCCTTGGTCTGCACGGCCGAGATCAGTGTGGTCCCCATACCGGGGATGGCGAAGACCGTCTCGATGATCACGGTGCCGGCGGTGAGCCCGGAGAGCAGCAGGCCTCCCACGGTCAACGTCGCGGTGACGATGTTCGGCAGCGCGTGCCGAAAGAGCACGATCCGCTGAGGCAGTCGTTTGGCCCGCGCGGTGGTCATGTAGGTGGAGTCCAGGACCTTGATCATCTCCACCTGGACGATGCGGGCCAGGTACGCCATCGGCCCCAGCGACAGACCGAGCACCGGCAGCACCAAGGAACGCAGGTCACCCCAGCCCGCGGGCGAAAGGACCCCCAGCCACACGCTGAAAACGGCGATGAGGAGGGCCGAGAGCAGGAAGTCGGGGATGGCGATGAGCACCCCGAGTCCACCGGAGATGACCGAGTTGGCGGACCTCCCCTTCGTGGAACGGGCGATGAGCGCGGCCGCCATTCCCAGGGGCAGGGCCCCCACGATCGCCACCGCGAAGCCGAGCGTGGCCAGGGTGATGGTCGTGGGGAACCGGGAGGTGATCACGTCGGCGACGTCCTGCCGGGACTGGATGGAGGTCCCCAGATCGCCCTGGAACAAACCCGCCACGTAGTCGGTGAACTGCCGGGTGAGGGGCTTGTCGAGGCCGAGGTCGGCTCTCGTGTTCTCCACCAGCCCCACCGGAGCGGTGGGTCCCAGGGCCGCGCGTACCGCGTCCCCGGGCACCAGGTGCACCACGAAGAAGCTCGCCAGCACGACGATCAGCAGTGAGGCGACCAGGCGTCCGGTCCGGCGGATCGCGAAGGAGCCGCGCGGGGAGAGCCGGTCGTTGAACCGCGCGAGGGCGGTCACGGGGGCCATGAGCCGATGCGTTCTCGGTGCGGTGCTCATGGGCCCTACTCGGTCATCCGGATGGAGGGCGCCTGGATGTAGGAGGTCTCCTCGAACACCGCGCCGTTCATGAAGGTGGACAGCAGCGTTCCGGTCACGGGGAAGGTGTGGAAGTTCTCCACCAGCACCTTCTCGGCGTCCTCCCAGTATCCGCAGGCCTCGTCCGGAGCGGCGGTGAAGGCCTTTTCGGCGATCTCGTCGTACTCGGCGCTATCGGTGGCCATGAAGTTCAGGCCTCCCTCGTCGGGGGTGGCGCCTCCGTAGAAGGCGTCCTGGATGGTGGGCCCACCGGAGGAGATCTGGATCCAGCCGGTGTCCCAGTCGAAGGTCTCGTAGAGGTGCTCGGACCACGCGGCGCCGTCCATGGCCCGCAGGTTCGTCTCGACGCCGATCTCCAGCCAGTACTCGCGCAGCAGCTCGGCGGCGGGGGCGTGCGTCTCGCTCCCGGCGTCGTAGATGAAGACGACCTCCAAGGGCTCGCCGTCGCGGTGACGCAGTCCGTCGTCGCCGAGTTCCCAGCCCGCCTCGTCGAGCAGCTCACCGGCGCGGTCGGGGTCGAACCCGGGGACGTCCCAGAGCGGGCCGTTCTCGGGGACGCAGAGGAAGGGGGACTCGGTGATCAGGGATTCGAGTTCGACCGGGTGACCACCGCTGACCACCTCGGCCGCCTCCTCGTGGTCGATACCGGTCACCAGCGCCTCGCGGACCAGCGGGTCGTGGGTGGGCCGGTCGTCCCGCTCGTTGAAGAGCATCTGGCCGATGGGGTTGACGACCCCCGTGTAGTCGTATCCCGCGGCCTCGACGCGGGCGCGGTCGGCACCGGTGATCCGTGCCGCGTTGAGCTCTCCGGAGAGCAGGAGGTTGGTCCGGGTGGACTCGTCGGTGATGACCTGGACCTCCAGCCCGTCGGGGACGCCCTCGGTCTCCGAGGTCAGCCCGCCGGGTCCCCAGTCGTAGTCCTGCCGCGTGGTGTAGACGAAACGGTCGGGAAGCGCCTCGGTGAGTTCGTAGAGACCGGTTCCGTTGGAGACTCCCTGGAGGCTGTCGGGGTCCTCGAGCCCCGCCGTGCACACCATCTCCACGGTTCCGACCTTGCTCAGGAGGAAGGGGTCGGAATTCGGGGCGGTGACCTCCAGGGCGAGTCCGTCGCCCTCGGCCTCCAGGCCCGCCGGGACGAGCGAGTCGGTGTGGACGGAGGTGTTGTCCGGGTTCGCGTGGTACCGGAGGTTCGCGGCGGCCACCTCGGCGTCGAAGTCCGTGCCGTCGTGACAGGTGACCCCCGGCTTCAGCTCCAGGGTGATCGAGCTTCCGTCCTCGCTCTCCTCCCACGACTCGGCCAGCCAGGGCTCGAGTTCGCCGTCCTCCCCGATGTGGATCATGGACTCGTAGGCGTAGGTGATGACCTGGCGTTCCTGGGGTTGGCTTCCGGTCATGGGGATGGTGTCGTTCACCTCCCCGGTCACCGCGGCGGTGAAGATCCCTCCGGAGACGAGCTCCGGGCTTCCCTCACCGCCCCCGGTTCCTCCGCAGGCGGTGAGACAGAGAGCTCCGGCGCTCAACAGCGCGGTGGCTCGGATGGTCTTTCTGGTACGCATGATCGGCACTTTCTCTTCAAGATTTCCAGAGGCGCTGTTCCGACGAGACGGGTGAGTGCGAGCGGGCGTCTTCCTGGGAGTTCAGGCCGGTGTCGGGCTTTTGGTTCCCAGCCGGGTCAACGGGCCCGCGGCCTTGACCGAGACTCGAATGGTCTGTTGGGCGCTGTAGGAGATGGGGGTTTCGAGGATGTCGATGACCTCCACCTTCAGCGGGTCCGCGCCCGCTTCGATGGCGCGTTCGACGGCTGCGCGCGAGGCCTTGGCGACCGCTTCGTCGCGGTCCTCGTAGGTCCCGATCTCCTGTGCCCGGCCGCCCACCAGGGACATGGCGGCCCCGACCGCGTTGGCCACGTCCCCGTGTTCGGGACGCAGGACGGTTCCGGCTCCGGGGAGTTCGCCCGGGACCAGGAACGCGCCGCCGCCGACGACCACCAGGGGCATGTCGAGCTTTCCGTGCGAGAGCCGTTCCACGGACTCCTGGAGCCACTCGTGGGCTCGGCCCAACGCCGCCTCCAGTGCGCGGCCCACGTCCCGGGGGACGCTGAGGCTCCACTCGTCGGAGACCGCTTCGGGCTGTCCGGCGTGTACGACCGCGTCCGTGAGGGTGGCGGTCTCCCCGCCGAAGGTGAGCGCGGCGGTCTTCAGCCGGTGGCCGACGGAGCCCGGTCCGATGCGCCCCGTTTCGGGATCGACGTGGGTACCGCCGCCGACTCCGATGCTGAGCACGTCCGGCATGCGGAAGTTGGTCCGCACTCCCCCGATCTCGCGGGGCAGGGTCGACTCGCGGGGGAACCCGCCCACGACCACGCCCAGGTCACTGGTGGTTCCGCCGACGTCGATGACGATGGCGTTCTCCGCCCCGGAGAGGAAGGCGGCTCCCCGGATGGAGTTCGCCGGGCCGGAACCGATGGTCAACACCGGGAAACGCGCCGCGAAGTCCAGGGCCATGAGGGTGCCGTCGTTCTGCGCGAAGTACACGGCCGCCTCGGAGAGTTCCTGCTCCTCCACCACCGTCAGCAGGGCGTCGGCCACCCCCCGGGCGATTCCGTACAGCGCCGCGTTGAGGACGGTGGCGTTCTCACGTTCGAGCAGGCCGATGGCGCCGATGTCCTGGCTGAGCGAGACGGGGGTGTCCTGGCCCAGGTGTTCACGGACGATCTCCGCGACCTGCGCCTCCTGTTCCGGGAAGGACGGGCTGAAGATGCCGCACACGGCGACGGCGTCGACCGGTTGTTCGAGACCGGACAGGAAGTCCCTGACGGCTTCGGGGTCCAACGGCGAGATGGGCATCCCGTCCACCATGTGGCCGCCGGGCAGTACGGCCGAGCCGGCCAGGACCCTGTCCCGCAGGTCCTCCGGCCAACCGGTCAGGGGCGGAAAGCCCGTGGCGGCCGGTGCGCCGAGGCGGATGACGGCCACACGGCCCAGACCTCGGCGGCCCACGATGGCGTTGGTGGCGTGGGTGGTGCCCATCATGACGCGGGCGACCTCGCCGCGTCGATCCCCCAGGGTCTCCAGGACGGCGGCGATCGCGGCGCGGATGCCGCCGGTCACGTCATCGGTGGTCGGCTGCTTGGTGTGGGCGATCACCTTGTTGGACGCGTCCAGGACGACGGCGTCCGTGTTGGTACCGCCGACGTCGACTCCGAGCGACAGGTCGCCGTGGTCGGGGGAACGGGGTTCGGTGCTCACGAGATCGACCTTCACGTGTTCGCTCCTGCTGTGCTCGGTTCCTTGCCCCGTTCCGTCGAGGGCCGGGGGTGGTGGCCCGCGTCGAACGGCACGTAGTCGATGTCGTAGCCGAAGGCCCGGGGGCCGGCGATGTCGAGTCCACGTTCGGTGCGCCAAAGGGGGCCGCAGGCCCAGGCCAGCACCGACACCCGCTGGCCGAAGCGCAGGAGTTCGGTGGAGATCGCGTGGCCGGTCTCGCTGTCCACCAGCGTGACCAGGTCGGGTACGCTGACCAGGATCTCTCCGTCTTCCAGCACGACCAGGTTCTCGTTCTGCAACTCCACCCTGAGCAACCGGTCCCGCTCCGCCCCGGTACCGGAGATCGTCACCGAGCCGCGGACGAATCCCCCTTCGGTGCGGCGTGAGACGTCGATGATCTTGCCGTTGATCAGCACGTCGGCCCGCAGGGTCTCGGCGAGCGCGTGAACCGGATCCTCCGCGTGGAGCATGGCGTGGCCGACCTCGATGGCCCGGCTGACCGTCCCCTCGATGACCGCTCCGGGAACGTCCTTGCCGTCGAGCAGCGAGGCGCCCAGGCACAGGGAACCACCGGCGACGGAGAAGGCCCGGACGTGGCGCTCCAACCATGTGGCGTCGATGGTCCGCATCACGATGACGTTTCCGACCACGTCCGACAGGACCGTGGTGTCGCGTGGCACGCCCGCCACGTTCATGGCCACCATCGTGGCCTCGGGGAACGCCCGACCCATGCCGTCGGCGTCGAGGACGTCGAGTCCCAGCTGAGCCGCCCAGCCGACCGGGCCCACACCGTTGGTGCCGCCGATCTCCGTGGCCATCACCGCGGTGATCTTCCGACCCGCGACCCGCTCGGCCTCCCGAAGAAGGGTCTCGGGCTGCTCCGCGGAGGGGAGCATCTCGATCCCCACGGTCGGGGCCCCGATGCCGGCCATCACGATGACCATGTCGTCGTCGGTCAGTTCCTCGACCGCGCGAAGCCGCACGGGACCGTGTTTCCTCAGCGCGTCCGCGACACCGAACTGCGAGGTGGTGACGGCTCCGCCGCCGCCGGTTCCGAAGATGGCGGCCCCGGCCGCCAGGGCCGCGACATCGTCGGAGGTTATGTTTCTTGTCATATTCGGAGCCTAGACAGACTCCACTCAAAGACAATGTTGTGATGGCACAGGAAAGTTGAGTAATTTGGGCTGATGGCACACATCGGCGTTGAGCACCTCCTTCGACAATCCGCCAGGATGGGTATCCGCCCGGTGGCGGGACCACAGAGGGGGCGCAGGATCTCCCGTGTGGAGATCGCCGACATCGGTTCCATCGACTCCCTCCCGGCCGGGACCCTGGTCATCGCCGACGTGCCCGAGCC
>NZ_DYZD01000090.1 GCF_020741345.1 Nocardiopsis listeri | reverse complement strand
GCTCGCAGGTGACCCGCCACAGCTTGTCCGTGTACCCGGCGAAGAACACCTGGCCGTCGGCGCAGTCGAAGAGTCCGTAGGGACGCACCCACGCGTGCTCGTTGCCGGCGGGTTCGGCGACCTTGCCGTTGACGGTGTAATCGACCACGGCCGTCTCGGTGAGGGCGATGATGCTGTCCACCTGGGCGATGTCGACCTTCTGTCCCACTCCGCCGCGCTCCACGTGCCGGATCGCGGCCAGGGTGCCGATGACGGCGAAGAGTGCGGCCGACAGGTCTCCGATCGTGGTGCCCACCCGGACCGGGGCGGTTCCGGGGTATCCGTTCATGGACCACAGACCGCCGGCCGCCTGGGCCGTGCTGTCGAAGGCCGGGCGGCGGCTCCGGGAACCGGTGTGCCCGTAGCCGGAGATGGCCGTGTACACGAGCGCCGGGTTGACCTCCTTGAGCACCTCGTAGCCGACACCGAGCTTCTCCATGGTGCCGGGCCGGAAGTTCTCCAGCAGCACGTCCGCCTTGGCCACCAGGTCCTTGAGGACCTTCTTTCCCTCCTCGCGCGCGAGGTCGATGGTCAGGCCCAGCTTGCCTCGGTTGTACTGCCCGTAGTAGCCGCTGAACTCCTGTGTCCCGGTGCTCTCGGCTCCCTCGTCGCCCTCGGCGCCTCCCGGGGCGGTCAGGTACGGGGGGAAGCCGCGGGAGACGTCGGGATCGTTGGGGTTCTCGATCTTGATGACCGTGGCTCCCATGTCGGCGAGGATCTGGGCGGCGTAGGGCCCGGCCAGTACCCGCGAGAGGTCCAGCACCACGATCCCGTCGAGTGCCCCATCTCCACCGCCCAGCCGGCGGATGATCTCCTGCGTGGTGTTCAAAGCGTTCTCACTCCCTGTCGTCGGGCTGTGTGCGGGTCCGGGCCGGGGTTCAACCCCCGGAGACGTCCTTCGCACAGGTCAAGCGGAGGCTCCCCGCAACTCGCCCAGTACCTCGCGCGCGTACTCTTCCCGGATGCGTCCGGCCTTCACCAGTCGGGCGGCCACCTCCGAGACCTCCGCTCCCTCCGCGCCGGCGGTGGCCGCGAGGGTGCGGGCGTGCAGGGCCATGTGTCCGCGCTGGATCCCCTCCGCGGCCAGGGCCCGGCAGGCGGCCAGGTTCTGCACGAGCCCCACCGCGGCGATGACCTCGCCCAGTTCCAGGGCCGAGGCGACCCCCAAGAGCCTGATCGCGGCCCTGGCGGTGGGGTGCGCTCGCGTGGCACCGCCGACCAGGCCCACGGCGAGGGGCACCTCCAGCGTGCCCACCAGGTTCCCGGCCGCGTTCTTCTCGAAGCGAGAGAGCGCCGTGTAGCGGCCGTCCTTCACCGCGTGGGAGTGGCATCCGGCCTCGACGGCGCGGGTGTCGTTCCCGGTGGCGAGCACCACGGCGGAGATGCCGTTCATGATGCCCTTGTTGTGCGTCGCGGCCCGGTACGGGTCCGCGGAGGCGAAGTCACCGGCCAAAACGATGTCGTCGACCACCCGGGAGCCGCCCAACAGCTCGGCGTCGAACTCACCGCGTACCCGCACGAGTCGTCGGTCGGCCTTGTTGCTGAGGATGCGCAGCAGCGACCTACCTCCGGAGAGCTCGGCCAGTCGGGGAGCCAGCGCCTCGGCCATCGTGTTGACGGCGTTGGCCCCCATCGCGTCGCGGACGTCCACGATCAGGTGCACGATGAGGTGGGTCCCCGAGGCCGTGGGGACCATGCGAACCTCCACGGCCCGGGCTCCGCCGCCCAGCTCCACCAGGACGGGGTCCTGTTCGTTGGCCCGGGCGAGGATCTCCTCCTCGACCTCCAGGATCCTGAACCGGGCCTCCTCCGGGTTGGGGACGTCCACGAGCTGGACCTGGGAGATCATCACCGGTCCGGAGGTGGAGGCACGCAGCCCGCCGAGTCCTCTGGCCATCCGGGCCGCGTTGGACGCCGCGGCCACCACACTGGGCTCCTCGATGGCCATGGGGACGAGGTAGTCGCGGCCGTTGACCGTCAGGTTGGTCGCGATCCCCAACGGGACACCGAAGACGCCGACGGCGTTCTCGATCATCTGGTCGGCCTGCTCGAAGACGAGGCCGCTCTGGGGCTCGAAGGCCCCGACGTCCACCTCGGAATCCTCGGTGACCCTGACACGGCGCTCCTGAACACTGAGTTCCCGGAGCCCTGGGATACGACTGTTGACGGGCAAGAATCCACCTCCTGGCGCACGGCGCCCGACGGGTCGCCGGGCCTCCTTCTCACACTCAGTGGCGAGAATATGGTCGCCCCGTGCCGCGCAGCATGGTTCTGGAATACATGAAAAGCGCGAATCACTGTGTCGAGAGTCTATGCCTGCCTCATTCAACGCCCCCGTTGAACCGCTCCCGCAGTTCGTCCATGCGCACCGCCAAGGAGATCCGGAAGTAGTTCTCGTCCTCTCGCCATCCGTCGCCCAGGACTCGATCCAGCCGTTCCAGACGCTGCAGGATCGTGTTGACGTGGAAGTTGAGTGCGCGTGCGGTCTGGGTGGGACTGGCCCCGTGGTGGACGAAGGCCCTCAGGGTACGGAGCAGTTCCGTGCCCCGTTCGGCGTCGTAGCGCTTGACCTCGCCCAGGGCGCGGTGCAGGAAGTGCGTCATCCCCGGGGCATCGGTGTCGAAGATGGCCGCGTAGGGGATGTAGTCGCTCGTCTCGGCGAGGACGTCGGAGACCTTGAGCGCTTCCAACAGGCGCACGGTCTTCTTCACCAGCGGGAACTGGACGCCCTGTTCCCCCTCGGGCGGGATCACGCCGAGCACCCCGCCCTTGAGGTGCTGGGCGACCCCGCTTCGGATCTCCTCGGCCCTGGTCTCCAGCCCGGGCCTGCCCAGGACGACGACCAGCCCTTGGTGCTCGCCCACCAGCGAGGGCGAGGGGGCCAGCGACACCGCGAGCCGGACGGCGCGGCCACGCTGTCCGGTCGGGACGGAGAGCGCCAGGAGCGAGGTGAGGTCCACGGTCTCCATGCCCCGCTGCCGGCCCCGGGCGACGGCGTCTTGACGTCGTTCCTCGTCCGCCGAGAGCAGGTCGGCGATGAGTTCACTGTGCACGCGGTATTCCGCCTCGGCCACGGCCTCCTGTGAGAGCAGCAGCAACGCGCACACCTGCGCGGCTCGTTCGACGGTGCGGGCGTCCACGTCGGTGAGGGGAAAGCCGCCCCGACCGAGGAGGACCGTGCCCAGGTGGCGCTCTCCCGCCGCGAAGACCACCACACCCGCCACGGGCCCGTCGTCCTCCAACTCGACGAGGCGCCCCGACTCCGTGCTGCGGCGCAGCGCCCGGACCATCTCCTCGTCCCGGGGTATGTCGACCTCCGCCAGCCCCTGCCCCGCCTCGGCCAGGGAGTTCCCCACCTGGTCGTACAGGGCCACGGGCCTGGCCAGCTCCTCGGAGAGCGTGGTGGCCACCGTGCCGAAGTCCCCACCGGTCAGGACGGCCTCCACCAGCTTCCGGTGCACGCTGTGAGCCCTGTCCCGTTCGATCATGTGTTCGGTCAGGCGCGAGAGCGCCCGTCGAGACTCGTCCTCGGCGCGTTGGAGGCTGCGCAACGTCCGGGCGGTCTGGAGGACCACCGAACCGTGGTCGGCCAGTGCGGTCAGCAGCGCGGTGTCCTCGGGGGTGAACTCGTGCTCCTCCCTGGTGGCCACGAAGAGCACGCCGAGGGCCTCGTCGTCCGCCAGCATGGGCACACCGAGCATGGAGACGATGCCCTCCGCCTTGACCGCCGTGTCGATCCCGGCCTCTCGGCGGTCCGCTTCGAAGTCGGCGTACCTGAACACCGATCCTCCGGATCTGCGTTCCACCACGAGGCTCGCCAGTCCCTTCCCCGGAGGCACCCGCAGCACCTGGAAGTCCGACGAGACGGAGCCGATCGTATGGCGAACGAACAGCTCACGGGTCCGCGGGTCGTATTCGGACAGGTACGTGAGGTCGCTGCCCATCATCTGGTGGGCACGGTCGACGATCTTCTCCAGCAGCACGTCCCCGTCCCGCTCGGCGGCGAGCTCACGGGCACTGGAGAACAGCGCCCCCAGCTCGTGCTCCCGTCGGCGAAGGCGGGCCAGCTCGCGTCTGTTCCTGGTGATCCTCTCGGAGAGGTCCCGGCCGGTGCGCTCGTCCAACCCGAGGAAGGACAGTGCCCGCAACGCGTCGGCCACACTCCCGGGATGGGCGTCGGTGATCGAGGCCACGAGCATCGACACGGCCTCCTCCCTGGACAGGGGCTGTTCTCCGCGAGACCGATCGGTCCCCGCCGAGTTCTCCACGAACACCTCCGCAGTGCCACACCAGGATGGGATGAAGACTCATAAATTGAGCTGATCAACGTAGGGAAGACACATATCACGAATGTGACGGCCGCCACTAATTTGGTTGATGGCCCGATCGGGTCCAAGCCCCCCGCCATCGCGCCGTGCGCCCTCCCGGCCGCACGACAATCACAAGGGAGAGTGGTATGGCCGTCTCACACGACATCGACCGCGCCGGTCTCGACTCGCGTCGGCAGCGGCGACGGGCCGTCATCGGCAGTTCCGTGGGAACCGTCATCGAGTGGTACGACTTCACGCTGTACGGTCTCGCCGCGGCGTTGGTCTTCGCCCCGCTCTTTTTCGGCGGGAGCGACCTCGCCGGCACCCTGGGCGCCTTCGCCACCTTCGCCGTGGGCTTCCTGGCCCGTCCCTTGGGCGGCCTGACGCTCTCCCACTACGGCGACAAGCTCGGGCGCAAGGGCACCCTGCTGGTCACCCTGGTGATCATGGGCAGCGCCACGACGCTCATCGGCGTCCTGCCCACCTACGAATCGATCGGCCTGTGGGCGCCGATCCTGCTGATCGTCCTCAGGATCTTCCAGGGCGCCGGGGCGGGAGCGGAGTTCGCCGGGGCCATGACCATGGCCAGCGAGTCCTCGGCGACGGGACGACGTGCCTTCACCGCCGGTTTCCCGGGCGCCTCCGTCTACGTGGGGATGGCCCTGGCCACCAGCGCCTTCGCCGTCCT
>NZ_DYZD01000089.1 GCF_020741345.1 Nocardiopsis listeri | reverse complement strand
AATCGTCGCCCTGCCGGGCGAGTGGCCGCGCCCGGGCCCTGCGGGGGTGCGGGCGTTGGAGCGGGCCCTGGACCGGGTGCCCGACGGCGGCCGGGTGCTGCTCGACGGGTTGGTGGCCTGCGCGCTGCCCGAGGTGATCGTTCCCCGCGCGCGTCGGCTGCGCCCGGTGGTACTGGTGCACCTTCCGCTGGCCCTGGAGGTCGGGCTGGATCCCGCCACCGCCCGTGACCTGGACGCACGCGAACGCCGGGTGCTGGAGTCGTGCGCCTCGGTGGTGGCCACCGGCCGGTGGGCGGCCGGGCACCTGAGCGCGCACCACGGCCTGTCCGAGGTGGCCGTGGTGCCCCCGGGCGTGGAACCCGCCCCTCTCGCCCGCGGCACGGCGCCCGGTTCCCCGCCCCGGTTGCTCTGCGTGGCCTCGCTGACCCCGCGCAAGGGACACCGGGTGCTCTTCGAGGCGCTGGAACACCTCACCGACCTGGAGTGGGAATGCGTGTGCGTGGGTCCGGGCCGGCCCCCGCCCGCCCCCGAGGGCGTGCGCTTCACCGGCCCTCTGCGCGGTGCGGCGCTGGACGCCGCCTATGACCGGGCCGACCTGCTGGTGCTGCCCTCCCTCGCCGAGACCTACGGAATGGTCGTCACCGAGGCCCTGGCCCGGGGCGTTCCGGTGATGGCGAGCGATGTGGGCGGGGTGCCCGAGGCCCTGGGCGGCTCCTCCCCCTCCGGCAGACCAGGGATGTTGGTGCCCCCGGCACGGGTCGAGGAATGGGCCCGGGCACTGCGCCTGTGGCTGAGCGATCCCCGCTCGCGCCACCGGTGGCGGGTCGCCGCACACGCGCGCCGCACCACGCTCCGGAGCTGGGCCGAGGCGGCCCGAGCCCTCCGTCATGTCCTGGACCAGGTCTGAGATCGTCCCGGTGTGATCCGCTTCTCGCCCACTTCTCACTTCGTGCGGACATCCGCGATGATATCGTGCACTCACTGCAAAAATTCTTGCTCTGTATTTTTGCTCCGCAAGCAGGATTTCTCCACCTGCACGTTCAGCTTCCCGAGGTCGGCCCTTGAGTACCCCTCAATCCCAGAACACCGCACGCAAAACGATCAGGCGCAGCCTCATCGGACTCCTCATCGTGCTCGGCGTGACAATGCTCAGCGGCACGATCGTCTCGGTCGCCCTCCCCCAGATCGTCGGCTCCCTCCAAGGAACCCAATCCCAGTACACCTGGGTGGTCACCGCGACCCTGCTCGCCTCCACCGCGTCCACACCCGTGTGGGGCAAACTCGCCGACCTCTTCGACAAAAAGCTGCTCCTGCAGATCTCCATCGTCCTGTTCATCCTGGCCTCACTCCTGTGCGGCCTGGCCCAGAACACCGGCCAACTCATCGGCTTCCGCGCCATCCAGGGCCTGGGCATGGGCGCCTCCCAGGTCCTGGTACAGACCATCATCGGCGCACTCGTCAGCCCCAAGGAACGCGGCCGGCTCAACGGCCTCCTCGGATCGGTCATGGCCGTGGCCACCGTCGGAGGACCCCTCATCGGCGGCGCCCTCACCGACATCTCCTGGCTGGGCTGGCGCTGGTGCTTCTTCATCGGCATCCCCTTCATGGTCGTCGCCCTCGTCGTCCTGGCCCGCACCCTGCACCTGGACGACGCCCGCAAGCCCGACACCCGCGTGGACTACGTCGGCGCCACCCTCATCGCCGCGGGCGTGAGCACCCTGCTGCTGTGGGTCACCTTCGTCGGCGGATCCTTCGCCTGGCTGTCCTGGCAGACCGCCGCCATGGTCGCCGGCGGCGTCCTCCTCCTGGCCCTGGCCGTATGGGTCGAAGGCCGTGTCGCCCAACCCGTCATCCCCCTGCACCTGGTCACCCGCCGCGAGACCGCCATCGCCATCCTGGCCAGCGTCGCCGTGGGCATGGCCATGTTCGGCGGAGCCGTTTTCCTGGGCCAGTACTTCCAGCTCGCCCGCGGCTACTCCCCCACCGCCGCAGGCCTGCTCACCACCCCACTGATGCTCGGCACCATGGGCGCCTCCACCATCGCCGGCTGGATGGTCTCCCGCTCCGGCCGCGTCAAGCCCTACGTCCTGACCGGCCTGACCACCCTGACCGTCGGCTTCATCGCCCTGTCCTTCATCGACGCCGACACACCACTGCCCCTGGTCTCCCTGGGAATGCTCGCCGTCGGCATGGGCGTGGGCATGTCCATGCAAAACCTCGTCCTGGTCGTCCAGAACTCCGTGCCCCTGAGCGAACTCGGCGCCGCCAGCGGATCGATCACCTTCTTCCGCTCCCTGGGCGGCACCATCGGCGTCTCGGTCCTGGGCGCCATCCTCGCCAACCGGGTCGCCGGCAACATCACCGACGGCCTGGCCTCCGCCGGCATCGCCCTCCCCGAGGGCGGCCCCGACACGAGCACCCTGGACCTGGCCGGCATGCCGCCGTTCCTGCGCACCATCGTCGAGAACGCCTACGGATCGGCCACCGGCGACCTGTTCCTCGTGGCCACCGGCATCGCCGTCGTCGGCCTGGCCGTGGCGTTCTTCCTGCCCGACGTCCGCCTGCGCGACACCATCGACATGCCCGGATCCACCACCACCGAGGCCGCCCAGAAGCCCACCGACCAGGACCCCGAACTCCAGGACAAGGACGGGGATCACCCACTTCCCACCTGACCCGGCACACCGCGCCCCGGAGGGGCACACCTTCCTCCGGGGCGCACCAGAACCCCCACCCGGCAAGGCTTCCAAACTTGGCCGACCACCCCACCAGGGCACCAGACTTCGGATACCGAAACCGGCCCCACCGGCCATCCGAACCGAAAGCCCCCCATGACCGACACCCCCATCGACACCACCGTCGACCTCACCCTCATGGGCACGATGGGCCGCTTCGAGTTCGACGAGGCCCTGGAGATCGTAGGCGCCTACACCGACGCACTGGCCCCGGCGGCTTCCTGGCGGTCTGCGACGGGGTCCCGGCCCACATGGACGCCGAACTCGGCGAACGCGCCACGCAGGGCATGCGACCCTGGCAGGAGAAGCTCGCCCAGCCCCACCACATGCGCACCGTGGAGGAGTTCGCTCGATTCTTCGACGGTCTCGAACCGGTCGAACCCGGCGTCGTCTCCGTGCTCCGCCGGCGGCCCGAACCCACCGAGGTCGGCACCGTCCACGACCTGCCCCGGTACGCCGGACCGGCCAAGAAGGCCTGAAGGCCCGACCCTCCCCATGGAACCGCGGCTCGACGGGCGGGGTGGTGCTGCGCGCCTCACGGCGCCGCCCGGCTTCGCAGTCCTGCGTACCGACGTCCGGTACCGGGAAGGCTCCTTCCAACGAGGGGAAGAGGGGATCTGATTCCCCCACAGAGGGAGAACACGGGTCGAAGTTCGGCGAACCGCCCACCTCGACCCGACCGAACCGGCAAGGTGAAGGGAAAAGCACCCGCCCGCCCGGCGGCCCGCTCCACACGGAGGAATCCCGTTGAGCCCAACGCCCGACCACGCGCCCGAGGCCTTCACCCCCGAGTGGCTCGCGCTGCGTGAGGAGGCCGACAGCCACGCACGGGCCACCGCTCCCCTGGACCCCCTCCGCACCCACCTCGCCGAACGCGGCGCGGGCCTCGGCGGACGCCCCATCCGCATCACCGACCTGGGTTGCGGCACCGGCTCCCAAGGACGCTGGCTCGCCCCACGCCTTGCCGGCCCCCAGAACTGGATGCTCCACGACCTGGACCCCCACCTGCTGAACCTGGCCGGCGCCCACATGCCCCGCGTCTCCGCCGACGGATCCACCGTCCGGGCCCGCATGTGCCTGCGCGACCTCGACCGGATCACCACCGCCGACCTGGCCGACACCGACCTGGTCACCGGCTCGGCCCTGCTCGACCTGCTCACCCGCGACCAGGTTCTGGCCATCGCCCGGGCCGCGGACGAAGCGGGCTGCGCCGTCCTGTTCACCCTCACCGTCACCGGCCGCGTGGACCTGCACCCCGCGCACCCGGCCGACGCCTCCATCACCGACGCCTTCAACGACCACCAACGCCGCGCCGGCCGCCTGGGGCCCGACGCCACCGCGTTCACCGCCCGGACCCTCCGCTCTCTGGGACGACGCGTCCTGACCTATCCCAGCCCCTGGAGGCTGCTCCCCGAACACGGCGACCTGATCCGCGCCTGGCTGCGCGGCAGGCTCCGGGCCGCCGGGGAACAGCGCGGGCCGATACCCGCCGACCACCTGCGCCACCGCATGGACCAGTGCGAACGGAGCGAACTCGGGGCGGTCGTACACCACACCGACCTTCTCGCCCTCCCCAACGGCTACCCGGGACACCCGTGAGGTCGCCATGAGCGAGCACCTGCGACGCCGGACCCGACCGCTCATCGGCGCGGCCCTGCTCGCCGCCCTGGCCTGGTGGTATCCGGTGGAGGCCTTCACCGACGCCTTCGTCTCACTCGATGGCCGCACCCTCTTCGCCGCCTCGGCCATCGGCCTGGTCACGACCGTGCTCTGCGCGGCCCGCTGGATCCTGGTGGCCCGCGGGGTGGGTCTGCACCTGCCCTGGGTCCGCGCCGTCGGCGACTACTACCGGGCCATCCTGCTCAACGCCGTCCTGCCCTCGGGGATCCTGGGCGACGTGCACCGGGCCCTGGGACACGGCCGCTACGCCGGTGACCTGCCCCGGGGCGTACGCGCGGTGGTCCTCGAACGCGCGGCCGGACAGGTGGTCCTGGCCGCCACCGGTGCGATCCTGTTGTTCACGCTGCCCGCCGCCCTGCTCGGCCCCGGGCTGCTCACCGTGGCCGCCTCCCTGGCGTTACCGGCCCTGGTCGCCGCCGCGGTGGGCGCCGGCCTGCTGTTCACGAGGCGACACCACACCCGTCGCCGACACGCCTTGGCGGCCGCCATCGCCGACGCCCGCGCCGGCCTGTTCACCGCGACCACCGGCCCCGGGGTCCTGGTGTCGTCGGTGGCGGCCCTGGCCGGGCACGTGACCCTGTTCCTGGTCGCGGCGCACGCGACAGGGGTCACCGCCCCGTTGTCCACCCTGGTGCCACTGGCGGTTTCGGCCCTGGTCGCCATGAGCGTGCCGGCCGGTATCGGTGGCTGGGGGCCGCGCGAGGCGGTGGCCGCGCTGACCTTCGGAACCGCGGGGTTGGGCTCGGCCACCGGCCTGACCGTGTCGGTGCTCTACGGACTGCTCGCCCTGGTCGCGGCCCTTCCCGGCGTGGTGGTGCTGCTGTGGCGGCTACGCCCCGTCGAGCACGTTCAGATACCCGGTGAAGGTCTTGGTCAGGGACGCCAACAGGTCACGCCCCTTGTTCGCCGTGGCGCGCGACGGTAGACCCACCACCCCCGAGCGCGTGTAACGGCTCAACCCGGTGGTGAGCATGTGGTCGCGCCGGTCGGCCAGGTGGTCGGACTCCTCATAGCCGGCACGGACCAGGTCGGGGCGGATGTGCAACAGCACCGAGGTCTCCAGTTCCCCGGCGTGCATGTCCCGGTCGTTGGTGGTGCCCATCCCCGCGGCCTCGCGAGCGGCCTCCCAATCGTGCGGGCCGGGGAACAGCGCCATGTCACCGCCGGAGGCCTGCACCAGGTTGGCCAGGACGTGGTTGCCGCCGTGCCCGTTGACCACCACCAGCTTGGGGGTTCCCGAGGCGCGCAAGGACGCGGCGATGTCGGCGACCATGGCGTGCAGGGTGGGCGCCGAGACGCTGACCGTGCCCGACCAGGACGAGTGC
>NZ_DYZD01000088.1 GCF_020741345.1 Nocardiopsis listeri | reverse complement strand
CAGGGCTCGTACAAGACGATCAGCGACATCAAGGCCCTGGTGGGGCCGACGGGTCGTCCCGTTCGCCAGCGCACCACCACCTACGGTCCGGTCCCGGAGGAACGCCGGAGGGTGGCCGAGGCCAGCGATGGCGTCGCCCCGAGCATCCTGCGCCCGAACCTGCCCGTGGTCTGAAGGGCCCCGAACCCGAAGGGGCGGGACGCCGGTGATGGCGTCCCGCCCCTCGTGCGGTGCGGCCCGGCGAGGGGAGGTGCGGGCCGCGCCAGGCCGCGGGTGGGAGTGCTCCCGCGGATGGTTCCCTTCTACACCAGGGCCGCGGACACGGTCTGGGCGAAGTCGTAGCCGTTCACGGAGTCCCAGTTGACGGACCAGGTCATCACTCCGCCGATCTGGCCGTAGGGGCTCTCCGGGGAGAAGGCGCCGCAGCTTCCGCCGGTCTGCAGGCAGTCCAGGGCGGCGACCACGTCGCTCGGCGGCATGTACCCGCCGCCGGCGGCGTCGGAGGTGGCGGGCAGGCCCAGGCCGACCTGGTCGGCGCTCAGCCCCATCTCCAGCTGGATGCAGGCCAGGGCCGCGACGAAGTCGCTGGTGCCCTGTTCGTAGACGTTGCCGTCACACCCCAGCATCGAGCCGGAGTTGTAGTACTGCATGTTCACGATGGTGAGGATGTCGGAGATGTTCTCCGCCAGCTGGTAGTACCCGGCGTCCGGGCTCTGGAAGTCGATGGTCTGCGGGGCCATCGTGATGATCAGGTCGGAGCCGACCCGGCCACTGAGGTCGTGCAGGGCGTCGCTCATGTGCTGGGCGTCGATGCCGTGCTCCAGGTCGATGTCGACGCCGTCGAACCCGTAGTCCTGCATCAGCTCGTAGGTGGTGTCGGCGAAGTTCTGCGCCTGGGTGGGGTCGGTGACGTCGACGTGTCCGGTCTCGCCGCCCACGGAGATGATCACCTTGCGGCCCTCGGCCTGCAGGGTGGTGATGTCCTCGCGGAACTGCTCGTCGGTGTACCCGCCCAGTTCGTCACTGGCGAGGTCGAACGTGATGCCGCCGTCGAGTTCGGGGTGGTTGTCGGCGAAGGCCACCGGCACCAGGTTGTACTCGGAGGGGACGTCCGCGAGCGGCATCACGACGGAACCGTTGTCGAAGTTGTGCCAGTAGCCGGTCAGCCACTGGTCGGTCTGTTGGACCTCGACGGATTCGGCGTTGGCGACGGTCTCGGCCGGCTCGGCGGTCGCGCCACAGGAGGAGACGAGCGCGGTGGTGGCCGCGGCGAGGCCGCCGATGAGGGCGAGCCGGGCCTTTCGGGTGATGAGCATGAGGGGGTTGTTCCTTTCGTCGAGCAGGGAGACGAAGGTGCTCTGTGATCCGGTAATTGTTAGGAGACCTTAGAGTTACCGTGGGTGCCCGTCAACGGAAATGGTTAAGAAAGTTTGTAGTTTTCTTGGGTACCCGGTACCGACCGTTATCAGGGGCCGATCCCGCCGCCCTTGTCACGCAGGTCCAACTCCTTGCCGATCCCGGTGAACACGTCGTGGTCGATCTCCCCCGAGCGGTACAGCGACATCAACGCGTCCCGCCGCGCCTGGTCGATCTGTCCGAACACCGCGCCCCGGTCCCGTCGTATCCGGTCCAGGTCGCCCTCCTCGGTGTCGAGCAGCTTCTTCAGTCGTCCGATCCGCCGTGAGTACCTCTCTCGAACCACATTCGCCACCTCGTCCTCGATCTCGCCCGAGGTGAGCAGTTCGTCGACCTTGCGCACGGCCGCGCAGTCCATCTCGTATTCGGCCCGCAGGTACTCCTTGCGCCGGGTGCCCTCGTCGGTCAGCCCCAGACGGCGCAGCAGCCACGGCAGCGTCGCCCCCTGCCCGACCAGGGTTCCCATCACCACCACGCCGGCGACGAAGATGAGCCCGCCCCGGTCCGTGAACGGGTCCCCGTCCAGCGTCGCGGGCAACGAGAGCGCGATCGCCAGGGACACCGCCCCGCGCATACCGCTCCATCCGATCGCGACGCGCTCACGGAAGGACGGGAGGTCCGATCTCAGCCGCGGTACGAGACGTCGTGGGGGGACGAACAACAGCATCAGCAGCGCGCGCAGTACGATCGCCGTCGCGGTCACGGCCAAGGCCACCGACACCAGGTACAGGAAGTCGAAGCTCTCCCGCACGGTGGTGACCACCGCGTCCAACTGCAATCCCAAAAGGACGAACAGCATCGCCTCCAACAGGGTCACCAGCGTGCCCCAGATGGTCTGGCCGCTCACCCGTACCCGGGGCGGCAACAGACCCTCCCCGTGCGTGCCCAGGTAGAACCCGGCCACCACCGCCGCCAGCACCCCGGAGAACCCCGCCATCTCCGCGGGGATGTAGGCCACGAACGGGATGACCAACGACACCATCAGCTGCAACGAGGCGTCCCGGATCCGGCCGCGCGCCCAGGCGACGACCACGGCCACCAACGCCCCGTAGGTCACCCCTCCCACCACGACCTTGCCCAGCTCCAGGGCGGCGTCCCCAGGGGTGAGGGGGTGCACCATCGCGGTGACCGCCAGACCGAACAGGGTGAGCGCCACCCCGTCGTTGATCAGGGACTCGCCCTCCAGGATCGTCAGCACCCGGCGCGGTGTTCCCGCGCGCTTGAGGATCGCCGAGGCGGCCACGGCGTCGGTCGGCGCGATCGCCGCCCCCAAGGCGATCGCGGCGGGCCACCCGGTGCCCGGCAACAACAGGTGGACGACCGCGGCCAACCCGAACGCCGTCGCCAGGGTCATCCCCACCGACATCACGATGATGGGTCGCATCAGGTCGCGCATGTCCTTGGGCGAGGAGAAGAACGCCGCGTTGTAGATCAGCGGCGGCAGGAAGACCAGGAGGATGACCTCGGGGGTGATCGACAGCGAGTGCATCCACGGGACCACGCCCAGGAGCATCCCCAGCATCACCAGCACCACGGCGCCGGGCACCCGGATCCGCCCGGAGACGAGCTGCCCCACGATGACCGCCACCACCACGATCAACGTGGCGATCACGTACTCTTCCACGCGCACCCGGGCCCCCTAGGGTGTGTTCCGCGAATACTTGCCCTGCTGCGCGGCGCATCCATGGAACACGCCCTATCGTCGGTCGCGCACAGGACCAGCATGCAGCGGTCGGGCGGCCACGACACGAGGACGCGCCGCCCGTGTGGCGGGCGGCGCGTCCTGACGTGGAACCGAGGAGTCGGGGAGCGGGGCTCAGCGCACCACGACGAAGTCGTCGGGATCCCGGGGCGGGCGGTCCTTGGGAGGTTCGGCCGCGTACCCCACGGCCACCGAACCCATCGGACGCCAGTCGTCGGGGACCTCCAGCACCTCTCGGACCACGTCCGCGCAGAACATGGTGGAGGAGATCCAGGCCGAACCCAGCCCCTCCATGGCCAACCCCACCAGCAGGTTCTGCACCCCGGCGCCCATCGCCACCTGGAACATCGACCGCTCGGCGTCGGCCCGGCGCTCGTCCGGGTACGGATGCGCCCCGTCCGCCACCAGGAACGGCACCACCAGGTAAGGGGCCTGGCGCAGCACGTCACCGCGCCGGGTCCGCCGGGCGATCTGCTCCTCGGTGAATCCGTCCCCGCGAAGGTCGGTCACCCACGCCCGCAACATCTCGTCCAGCAGACGCTTGCGGGTGTGGGACGACTCCACCATGACGAACCGCCATGGCGTGGTGTGGTGCGGAGCCGGGGCGGTCACCGCGGTGGCCACGGCGCGGCGCACCAACGCCGGGTCGACCGGCCGGTCGGAGAAGGAGCGCACCGTCCGTCGGGCCGGGACCACCTCACGCGAGCCATAGCGGAACAGGTCGGCGTCGGCCGGACGGATCAGTTCGGCGGCGCCGGGACCGTCCTCCTCGGTGACCAGGCCGCCCAGGCCCGACACGACCGCCACCGGAACCGCGCTGGTCTTGCCCTTGACCAGTTCACCGGCGCCGGCGATCTCGTCGGCGACCGCGTTGACCGTGGCCTCCATGAGGTTGCCGTGGGTGTCGACCGTGCCGCGCAGATCCTGCACCGCGCGCAGCCCCGCCACCCCGATCGCCACGTCGGTCTGGCCCACCCGCCAGGGGCGACCGAAGGTGTCGGAGACCACCACGGCCACACGCACGCCCAGACGTCGGGTGATCCCGGCGCGCAGGGCGCGGGCGGAGGCGTCGGAGTCCTCGGGCAGCAACAACACCGTCCCGGGCTCGACGTTGGAGGCGTCCACCCCGGCGGCGGCCATCACCAGCCCCTGCCGGGTCTGCACGATCCGGGTCCGGCCCATGCGGGCCACCACCCGTTCGGTCTCGGCGTCGATGGCCTCTTCACGGTCCATCCGCACCGCGCGCCCTTCGGCCTTGCTGACGATCTTGGAGGTGACGACCAACACGTCGCCGTCGACCAGGGGCTCGCCCGAGGCCGCCACCGCGTCGACGACGAGCGCGGCCAGGTCGTCGCCCTCGCGCACCTCCGGCATCCCGGCGACCCCGCGCACCCGGAACCCGGCGTTCACCGGGCCTCGTCCCCGCGCAGCTCCAGGGCCAGGTCCAGTGCGGCCCGGGCCAGCGCCTCGGTGGTCTCCGGATCGCTCATGTAGAGCGGGCGGGACCGGACCTCGATCCCGTCGACCTTGGTGTCGGAGTCGGCCTCGTCGACCAGCCATCCGTCCAGCAGGTCCGAGCCCAGGTGCTCGGCGACCGCCCCCGCGCTGGTCTGGACCCCGATCGCGGTCAGGCAGGCGTCGGCCATCCCGCGGACGGGCGCGCCGCCGATGATGGGGGAGACGCCCACCACGGTCTTGTCGACGAGGGCCTCGCGGATCCCCGGGACACCGAGGACGGAGCCCACGCTGACCACCGGGTTGGACGGTGGCAGCAGGACCACGTCCGCGTCACGGATGGCGCGCAGCACGCCGGGGGCGGGCTTGGCGGTGTCCGCTCCCACGGAGATGATCTCCGAGGCCGGCAGCGCGGCACGGTGTTTGATCCACCACTCCTGGAAGTGGATGGCCCGGCGCCCCTGCTCGTCCTCGACGACGACGTGCGTCTCGACCTGGTCGTCGCTCATCGGGAGCAGCCGCACCCCCGGCTTCCAACGGTCGCACAGCGCCTCGGTGATCGCGGAGAGGGGGAAACCCGCGGCGATCATCTGCGCCCGTACGATATGCGTGGCGGTGTCCCGATCGCCGAGCCCGAACCAGGTGGGTTTCATCCCGTAGGCGGCGAGTTCCTCCTTGACCGTGAAGGTCTCGTCGGTCCTGCCCCAGCCTTGTTCCTCGTTGATCCCACCGCCCAGGGTGTACATCACGGTGTCCAGGTCCGGACAGATCCGGAGGCCGAAGAGGGTGATGTCGTCACCGGTGTTGCCGATGACGGTGATCTCGTGGTCTGTGGCCTGGTCCGGGCCGGTCGACGCGTCCGTTCCCAAGGCGGCCTTGAGGCCGCGGAGGAAACGTGCGCCGCCGATACCGCCGGCCGGTACGACTATCCGCATGCGCCCAAGTCTGGCAGGCTGGGGAGGCGTATGGGTCGTCTGCCCCACGGTGGGCGCGATCCATCGTGACCGATCCGGTGCAAGCGGTTTGCGAACCTTCTGGTGGCGGTCACCATCCCACCCCATCGGCTCCGCGTTCGGTGTCCCTTAAGTCCCGCCCACGCACGGTCGAGCCGATTCACCCGACAGTCCGACGATATGCCAAGCTTCCTCCGACGCGATGGCGAAGCAGCAGAGGGGAACCTCTCTTGAACAACGAAACACTAGAACGCCTGCGCCTGCCCGGGGCCTGGGTCCTGTTGGGGGCCGTGGGTGTCACGATGCTCTCGGGTCTCATCGATCTGATCATCGTTTCGAGCGAGATCGGCGGGAGCTTCGCCGGGGCCATGGGAGGGGCCGGTTCGTCCTTCTACGGCTTCAACGTCACCCTGCTGCTGGTCGCGGCGGTGGCCCTGGTGCTGACCGGTGAGCGCACCCGCCCGAACTCCTTCCCGGTGGTCCTCACCGCGATGATCATGGTCGGGGTCGGGCTGCTCTTCTGCCTGATCGGTCTGATCAGCGGGTTCATCGACATCAACAACGGTGGTCTGGCGTTCTCCGGCTTCCTGTCCCGGGCCGCCCTCGGCGCGGTGCTCGGTTTCTTCGGGTTCGCCCTGTTGAAGGCGTTCAACGACCCGAACCTGGTTCCGCGCGCGCAGCCGCAGCAGCAGGTCCAGTACCCGCAGCAGTTCCCCCCGGTCACCGGTGCGCAGCAGGGCTTCGCCCAGCAGGGCTACCCGTCGGCCGACCCGGCCCAGGCCTACGGTCAGGACCCGGCGGCGCAGCAGGCGGCCTACGCCCAGCAGTACGGCCAGGAGGCCGCGCAGCAGCAGGCGGCCTACGGCCAGGACCCCTACGGTCAGCAGCAGGACGCCGCCCAGCAGTACGGCACCGGCGCCCAGCAGGGCTATGGCCAGGACCCCTACGGTCAGCAGCAGGACGCCGCCCAGCAGCAGGTCGCCTACGGCCAGGATTCGGCGGCCCAGCAGTACGGGACCGGCGCTCAGCAGGGCTATGGCCAGGACGCCTACGCCCAGCAGTACGGCACCGGCGCTCAGCAGGCCGCCTATGGTCAGGACGCCTACGGCCGGCAGTACGGCACGGGCGACCAGCAGGCGTACGGGACCGGTGCCCAGCAGGCCTACGGTCAGGACCCCTACGGTCAGCAGCCGGACGCGGCCGCCCAGCAGCAGGCCGCCTACGGACAGCAGTACGGGGCCGACTCCTACGGTCAGCAGTACAACGCCGACGCCTACGCCCAGCAGTACGGCACGGGCGCTCAGCAGGCCGCGCAGCCGGCCGAGTACGGGCAGGGCTACGACCCCTCCCAGTACGCCCCGCAGCCCTACGAGGGTCAGCCGGCCGCCGACCAGCAGGCCCAGGACGCCATCCAGAACGGTTGGTACCAGAACCAGGCCCAGGCCCAGCCGGGCCAGGAGACGCCTTCCGAAGGCGGAGTTGAAGGATTCTTTAACTCCGGTGAGAACACTGGTGGCGAGACGTCGGATCCGAACGCCGGTACCTACGGGAACCAGTACGGATCCGGTGCCGGTTACGGCTCTGACCAGCAAGGACAGGGCGGGACCGATGGCCAACAGAACTGGTACGGCAACGACGGCCAGCGCTGATCCATCCTGGTAGGCCTCCCAGGAGCGCACCTTGGAAGGTACGTGAATGGCGTGGTAATCCACAGAACGGACATCGCGGGCCTGCCGTTGGAGGCTCGTTGCATGATATTCAGTGGATTACCACGCAGGGCGCTTGACCGTAGGTCGAGCATCCACGTGTAATTCCAATGTGGGATTTCCGCCCGACCCGGGGGATGAAAAGGGTCGGGACATCTATTGGGGGGCTACAGGAGGTGCGCATGAGCGAGGTCATCCCGCTGGCGCACGGCTCGGATGAAGATCTGGGCTGGCAGGAACGTGCCTTGTGCGCGCAGACCGACCCGGAGGCGTTCTTCCCCGAGAAGGGCGGCTCCACCAGGGAAGCCAAGAAGGTCTGTCAGTCGTGCGAGGTGCGTGCGGAGTGCCTGGAATACGCGCTGGAGCACGATGAACGCTTCGGCATCTGGGGGGGACTCTCCGAGCGCGAGCGCCGAAGGCTGAAGAAAGCCGCCGGGGGAGATTTCGATTTCCTGGCGGACATGCTCTGAGGAGCCGGCGCCATAGCGCGTCCGGGCACGAGCCCGGGCGCGCTTTTCTCATGTGGGGGGCGGCCCAGGGCCATGCCCTCCCCCCACAGATGGTGCGAATGCTCCGATATGGTCGCACCGTCCCCCCGGCCCGAATAGACCCGTAATGGTGCGGGGTGGCGTATCGTGATGTCCCGCCTTCGCGCCCGCGATCCGCCCGGCGCACTCAAGGCGCCGACCGGCCGGATCGGCCGGAGCACACCCCCGGCCCGTGCAGCACGGGTGCCACCCCATCTCCCGGAGAGAACCCACCACAGCCGTGCATGACCTGGATTCCGCCCGTCACGTCGTCACCGCTGTCATCGTGTCCCACGACGGAGCACGCTGGTTGCCGGAGACCCTGTCCGCGCTGCGTGCGCAGACCCGGCCGGTCCAGCGTGTGGTGGCGGCCGACACCGGCAGCTCCGACGGAAGTACCGACATCCTCGCGGATCACCTGCCCGACGACGCGATGATCGACCTGCCCGACGACACCGGGTACGGCGACGCGATCCGGGCCGCCCTGGACCTGCCGCGTTCCACCACCGAGGTGCGGGGTTTCGACGAGGACGCCACCGAGTGGCTGTGGCTGATCCACGACGACCTCACCCCGGAGAAGGACACCCTCGAACAGCTGCTGACCGCGGCGGACAACGACCCCCGCACCGCTGTCCTGGGCCCCAAGCTCCGTGACTGGTTCGACCGCAGGCTCCTGGTCGAGATCGGTGTCACCATCGACGGGGCCGGCCGCCGCGAGACCGGTCTGGAACAGCGTGAGTTCGACCACGGTCAGCACGACGGCACCCGCCAGGTCCTGGCCGTCTCCAGCGCGGGCATGCTGGTCCGCCGCGACGTGTGGGAACGGCTGGGCGGGTTCGACCCGGCGCTGCCCCTGTTCCGCGACGACATCGACTTCTGCTGGCGTGTGGGCGGCGCCGGCCTGAGGGTGCGCCTGGTCACGGAGGCCGTCGCCTACCACGCCGAGGCCTCGGCCCGCCGTCGTAGGCGCATCACGGCCACCCGCAACCACCCCCGCCGGATCGACCGCAGGCACGCGGTGTTCGTGCTGCTCGCCAACCTGCCCGCCGGCGGCATGGTGTTCGCCCTACTGCGCAACTCGGTCGCCTCACTGCTGCGGGTGATCCTGTACCTGTTCATCAAACAGCCGGCCAACGCGCTGGACGAGGCGGCCGCGATCACCATGGTCTACGGCAGGCCGTTCCGGTTGGCCAAGGCCCGGTTCCGCCGCCGACGCGACCGTCGCCGAACCTACAGCGCGATCCGTCCCTTCCTCGCCCACGGCGTGGCCGCCAGGCAGTTCGCCGACGCGGTCACCGGCCTCCTCACCGGCGAACCGGTCGGCGACACCGCGGGTCGGCACCAGGCCGTGACCGTCCCGCCCGGTGAGGAAGAGGACGGGGTGGCCGACGACTCCAACTCGTTCCTGCGCCGGGTGGTCCTGCAGCCCGGTCCGATGCTGGTCATCGGGCTGACCGTGATCACGATCGTCGCCGAACGCTCGCTCTTCTTCGGCGACCTGCTCGCCGGGGGCGCGCTGCCCGCGGTGGCGGGCAACGCCGCCGACCTGTGGAACCTGTACCTGTCCGCGCATCCCGACATCGGTGTGGGCACCGACGGCCCTGTCCCGCCCTACGTGGGTGTGCTGGCGCTGCTGTCGACCGTCACCCTGGGCCAACCCTGGGCCGCCGTCATGGTGATCCTGCTGGGTTGCGTCCCCCTGGCCGGGCTGACCGCCTACCTGCTCGCCAGGGAGGTGCTGGGCTACCGTCCGGCCCGTCTGTGGATGGCCGGCGCCTACGCGTTGATGCCGATGGCCACCGGTGCGGTCGCCCAGGGCCGCCTGGGGACGGCCCTGGTGCACGCACTCCTGCCGATCCTCGGACTGCTGCTGGTCCGGCTCGTGTCCATGCCGCCCAAGCCCTCCCGACGGGCCGCCTGGGGACTCGGACTGACCCTGACCGTGGCCACCGCCTTCGTCCCCCTCGTCTGGCTGCTGTGCCTGGTCACCGGGGTGCTCGTGGCGCTGGCCTTCGGTCACCTGGGCCGTCGCATCTACGTCAGCATCGGAATCGGCCTGGGCGTGCCGCTGGTGCTGCTCATGCCGTGGACCCTCGAACTCCTGCTGCACCCGAGCCTGTGGCTGTTGGAGGCGGGGCTGCACCGGCCCGAGCTGTCCGACCCCGGGGCCACCCCCGTCGAGCTGCTCATGCTGTCCCCCGGCGGTCCCGGCACCCCGCCGTACTGGGTCACCGCCGGGTTCATCGCGGCGGCGCTGTGCTCGCTGCTGCTGCTCCGCAACCGGATGATCGTGGCGGCGGGCTGGTCGCTCGCCCTGTTCGGTCTGCTCATCGCGATCCTCACCAGCAGGGTCGTGGTCGAGCCCTACTTCGGTGGGCCGCCCGCCCAGGTCTGGCCCGGGGTCGCGCTCGCCTTCGTCGCCACCGCCGTGCTGCTCACGGCGGCCACGGCGGCACGGGCGTTCGGCAACATGATCAGGGGAGGGGGCCTCAAGCGGTACTTCGCCCTGGGTGTGGCCACCCTCGCCCTGGCCACCCCGCTCACCGCGGCCGGTCTGTGGATGTGGGAGGGCGTCGACGGGCCCCTCACCGCGGACGCCACCCCGGCCGTTCCCGGCGCCCTGATCAGCGTCAGCGGCGACGGCACCCGACCCCGCACCCTCATCGTCACCCCCGCCGATGACGGCGGTTTCGACTACGTGGTGGCGCGAGGCCGCGAACCCCGTCTGGGTGAGGAACGGCTCGTGCCCGACCCCGAGACCCGCGCCGCCATGGACCGGGCGGTGGCCGAACTCGCCGCCGGTCAGGGCGACCAGTTGGTCACCCTGCTCGACCATGGCATCCAGTACGTGCTCTACCCCCGGCCCGAACTGAGCGGACCCGCGGACGCCACCATGGTCGACATCCTCGATGGCACCCCCGGCCTGGGCCGGCAGTCGCTCTCCCACCACTACGGGCTCTGGCGGATCGCCGAGCCCACCGGTGCGCTGCGCGTGATCGCCGAGGACGGTGTGACCGCCGAGACGCTCACCGTGGACGGTTCCGCCGACGAGCTCACCGCCCGGGTCGAGGAAGGCCACACCGGACGCCGCCTGGCCCTGGCCGAAACCGCCGATGACGACTGGGAGGCCAGTCTGGACGGTGTCGAGCTCACCCCTGTGGAGACCGAGAACGGCACCCAGGCCTGGACCCTGCCGGTGCACGGCGGCGAACTGCGGATCCGGCACACCGACCTGGTGCAACGGGCCTGGGTTCTCACCCAGGGCGTACTGCTGCTGATCGTGTCGGTGCTGGCCGCGCCCGGTGTGCGCACCGAGGAGGAACGGCGTCTCATCGAGTCCACCCCGATGCCGAGTCCGCGCCGTCCGCGCAAGGGCCCGTCGGCGACCGGCAGGGGCCGAGGAACCCGCAGGGGAGCCACCGTCGAGGCCGAGGCCCCGCCGGAGGACACGGCCGAGGAGAGCGTCTCCCCGAAGGACGTCGACGAGCCCGACGACGGGCCCACCACCACCGGGTCCATTCCTGTGGTCGGCGGCCGTCGCCGTGGCAGGCGCGGAACCAGGCGGGCCGGTACCCGCAGGGCTCCGAAGAAGCGCCGAGCGGACAGCAAGGGCGAATCCCGCGACGACGCGGAGAGCACCGACGATGAGAGGGAGGGTTAGATGCGCCTGATCGTGGAGAACAGGTTCGCCCTGTTCGGACTGGTCGCGCTGGCCCTGCTCGCCCTGTTCGGGGTCGCCTTCGTCATTCGGCCGGTCAACCCCGAACTCGGGGTGTCCCGGTCCGAGACCGTCCGTCCCGAACTGGCCGCACGCGTGTGCCCGGCGCCCCACGAGTCCGAGGACGACGGAGCGGAGAGCTCGATCGCGGCCTTCGCGCCCCGGGTGGGTCGCGACGACGAGGGGGCCCTGTGGGCGACCCCCGTCGAGGGGACCCCGCAGGAGGACGAGGACGCCGAGGAAGAGGACACCGACGCCGGGTCCCCGAGTCCCGGTGGCGCCGACGAACGCGGTGACCTGATCGGAGAGGAACTCACCGAACCCGGCCGGGTCTGGCGTACCGACACCGGCGACGTCTCCCTGCCCACCGCGCTGAACGCCGAGGGTTCCCTGGCCTCCGGCCTGGACGTCGCCCAGACCACGGTGTCCGACGACGCCGTCACCGAGGTCCGCTGCGGTGAACCCGGTATCGGTGCTTGGTTCGCCCTGCCCGGCGGTGGCGGCGCCGACGGGGTCGAACTGGAGACCCTCACCGTGCACCTGACCAACCCCGAGGACTTCCGGGCCACCACCAGCATCGACGTCTACACGGCCGAAGGTCCCTCCTACTCACCGGAGAGCCGGGGGATCGGTCTGGAACCGGGGGAGTCGACCACCATCGACGTCACCGAGCTCATCCAGAACACCGGCTCCATCGGCGTGCACGTGCGCACCAGCACGGGTCGCGTCGCCGCCTCCCTGCTCGCCGAGCACGCCGAGGGACACACCGACTGGGTCAACCCCACCCGGGCCCCCGACGTCGAACAGGTCATCCCCGGCCTGCCCTCCGGCGAAGGTGTCCGGCGCCTGATCGTGGCCGCCCCCGGTGACGAACCCGTCGTGGCCCGCGCGTACGTGATCCCCGAGGGGGGTTCCGAGGAGGACGGTGACCAAGAGGCCGAGGACGACGGCAACGAAGGCAAGGGCACCGTGGACGATCCGATGATCCTCAACGTGCCACCCGCGGCCTCCGCCTGGATGACCATGGAGAGCGCCCTGGCCGGCCTCCCCGGCACGATCGTGGTCGAGTCCGACGCCCCGGTCGTGGCCGGAGTGATCGTCGAGGAGGTCGACCCCGACGACTCGGCCGTCGTGGAGACCGCCTACACGGCCTCCGTGGATCCGCTCATGGCCCCGTTGGACGACACCGCCGTCATCCCGGACGTACCCGAGGACGTCGACGTGGAACTCGTCCTGGGCGCCCCCGACAACGACGCCCGGGTCGTGGCCACCCCCATCTCCGCCGACGGCAGCATGGGCGACGCCGTGCGCGCCGACGTGGCGGCCGGCACCACGCACGTCTTCGGAACGGACACCGACGGTTGGGCCCCGCCCTCGGGATCCGACCCCGCGGACGGATACGCGGTGCGCCTGGAGCTGTTGGACGACTCCGGGCCGGTGTACGTGGCCCGGGTGCTGCGCTCGGGTTCGGGGATCAGCGTCCTGCCCGTGCGGCCCGCGCCCACCGAGGTCCGCCTGCCGGTCGTCCGGGACGGCATGACCGGGGTGGTCCCCTAGCAGGGGGTTCCGGACAGGGGTGGGATCCGGCTCGTGCGGGCTGGCACGGCCGGATCCGGGCTCGTGGGGGCGGGCCGGGTCGCTACCCCTCCGGGTCGACCGACTCCGGCTCCACCCCGAGCAGGTTGGCGACCTCCTCGACCACGGCCTCGTGGACCAGGAGGGCCATCTCGTCCGGATCCTTGGTCCGGATCTCGACGGGACGGCGGTAGACGACGATCCTGGCCCGACCCTCGGGGTCGGTCTCCAGGCGGGAGAAGGGGATCGTTTCGGACAGCTCGCCGCGGGGCGGGACCGGCGGAACGTCCTCCACTAGGAAGTCGACGTTCGCCAGCTCACGTGCCCACAACCGTTCGAGGCGTTCGACCGCGTCCAACACGAGGTCGTCGAAAGCCTGCGCTCGGCTGCGGTACACCGGAAGGTCGGAGGGCACGAGAGGACCGCGGATGCCTCGGCCGCGGCGGTCCCGGCGCCGGACTCGATCTGGTTGGCCACTGGAAAGGCGCACTCGTCGCACACTTCGAGCCTAAGCCATCCCGGGCCCTCGGCGTAGCCCCCATCCGATTCGGGACCGAAGACCAGGGTGGGGGCCGCCAAGCCCGCGAATACGCCCGGAGCCGGCGAGTGGGCCCGGAAAACGTACAGCTCATGACACGATGCTGGCGTGTCCCTCGGTAAAGGCATACAGTCGAACGCTGTGAGCCATGTTCGACGCTGTTCCCGCACCGCGTGCAGGCAGCCCGCCGTATTCACGCTCACGTACGTCTACGCCGACTCCACCGCCGTCCTCGGTCCGCTCGCCGCCTACGTGGAACCGCACTGCTACGACCTGTGCGCCATGCACGCCGAGCGCCTGACCGCACCGCGCGGATGGGAGGTGGTCCGGCTTCCGGTCGAGACGTCGGGCGGAGGTCCCGGCAGCGATGACCTGGAGGCGCTCGCGGACGCCGTACGTGAGGCGGCGCGGCCGCCCGCGCGTTCCGAGCCGTCCCCCGGAGAGCCCGTGGGCGAGGGCCAGGAGATCCTGCGCCGCGGCCATCTGCGCGTGGTCAAGTCCGATCGCTCCGAACAGCGCGACCCCCGCCGGCCGCACGGCTGAACGGGCGACCCCCGGGCGATGCCCGTGGGGCTCTCGGCCGGTACCTTGCTAGTTTTGTACAGCGTCCGGAATCCGGACGCTGGACCGAACTCGTGGCAGAACCGACCCGGCCGGAGCAGACGTGGTTGACCTCGGAAGCATCTTCAAGGCATACGACGTGCGGGGTGTGATTCCGGACACCTTCAACGCCGATATCGCCCGAGCGATCGGTGCGGCATTCGCCCGCGTGGTGGCCGCTTCCTCCGTCGTGGTCTCCCACGACATGCGCCCCTCCTCACCGGAACTCGCCCACGCCTTCGCCGACGGGGTCACCTCCCAGGGCGTGGACGTGGTGTTCGCCGGACTCGGCTCCACCGACCTGCTCTACTACGGGTCCGGTGCCCTGGACATGCCCGGTGCCATGTTCACCGCCAGCCACAACCCGGCGGAGTACAACGGCATCAAGATGTGCCGGGCCGGGGCCGCGCCGATCAGTGACGAGTCCGGCCTGGACGACATCCGTCGTCTGGCGGAGGAGAGCCTGAACGGGGCCGGGATCCCCGCCCACGACGGCCCGAAGGGCACGGTCAGTGAGAAGGACCTGCTCGCCGGCTACGCCGAATACCTGCGGGACCTGGTGGACCTTTCGGGATCTCGGCCGCTCAAGGCCGTGGTGGACGCCGGAAACGGCATGGGCGGCCACACCGTCCCCGCGGTGCTGAGCGACCTGCCGCTGGAGATCGTGCCCCTGTACTTCGAACTCGACGGCACCTTCCCCAACCACCCGGCCAACCCGCTGGACCCCGACAACCTGGTCGACCTCCAGGCCAAGGTGCGCGAGACCGGTGCCGACATCGGCCTGGCCTTCGACGGTGACGCCGACCGCTGCTTCGTCATCGACGAGCGGGGCGAGCCGGTCCCCCCGTCCGCGGTCACCGCTCTGGTCGCCGTCCAGGAACTGAAGCGCGAACCGGGCGCGACCATCATCCACAACCTCATCACCTCCGCGGCGGTCCCCGAGATCGTCACCGAACACGGCGGCGAACCCGTCCGCACCCGGGTCGGCCACTCCTTCATCAAGGCGACCATGGCCGAGAGCGGGGCCATCTTCGGTGGTGAGCACTCCGCCCACTACTACTTCCGGGACTTCTGGCGGGCGGACACGGGTATGCTCGCGGCGATGCACGTCCTCCGTGTCCTGGGGGCGGACCAACGGCCGCTCTCGCGGATCACGGAGGAGTACTCCCGCTACGCGGCCTCGGGTGAGATCAACTCGAAGGTCGACGACGCCCCCGGTCGCATGGCGGCGGTACGCGAGGCGTTCGTCGGGCGGGACGGAGTCACCGTCGACGAACTCGACGGCCTCAGCGTCACCCTGCCGGAAGGGGCCTGGTTCAACCTGCGTGCCTCCAACACCGAGCCGCTCCTGCGGCTCAACGTCGAGGCCGCCGACGACACAGAGGTCGCGCGCCTGCGCGACGAGGTCCTGGACATTGTCCGCGCCTGACCCGACCTCGCACGAGGCCGGCACACGAGGAACGAGAATCATGAGCACGAAGATCGACGGCTGGCTGCTGGAGATCCTGGCCTGCCCGCAGAGCCAGGCGCCGCTGCGCCACGACCCCGAGACCGACGAGCTGGTCTGCGACGAGAGCGGCCTGGCCTATCCAATCCGGGACGGCATCCCGGTCCTGCTCGTCGACGAGGCGCGCAAGATCTCCCAGTCCTAGGCGGTGTTCCTCGGCTTCGCCGCTTCGCCCTCCCACCCGTCGCCCGCCACCGCCCTCAACGGACGGCCCGGCGGTCGACGGTGACCCTCCGTGGTTCACGAGACGGCGCCCGGCCCCTCGCCCAGGGGCCTTTACGAGGTCCCCCCGGCAGGATCGAAAAAGGTGCGGGCCGAAACGGAACGTTCTACGCGTTCGGGCAGTCATAGGGGGTACGTCGGTCGGGCGGTGACCCACGGGGTCCCGTCTCTCCCAGCACGCCGAAGCGACGTACCCTACCCGTACCCTGGTCCTGCGCGCCCCGCACAAGACGACCTCCCTGGAGGACACCGATGCCCGGTCCCGAATCGCTACTGCCGAGCGACCCCTCATCGTTCGGTGACTACAGCGTGACCGGACGACTCGGAAAGGGCGGCCAGGGTGTCGTCTACCTCGCCGAGGCCCCCGACGGTGAGGAGTACGCGGTCAAGGTCCTCAACGACCAGTGGTCGCAGGACTCCGATCTGCGCAAGCGGTTCGAGAAGGAGGTGCGGGCCGCCCAGCGGGTCGCGTCCTTTTGCACCGCGGCGATCATCGACGCCCGACTCGATCACGATCCGCCGTACGTGGTGAGCGAGTTCGTGCCGGGCAAGGACCTCCAGGAGACCGTCGCCAAGGGGCGCGCGGTACGAGGGGCCGCGCTCCAGCGACTGGCGGTGTCCACGGCGACCGCGCTCGTGGCCATCCACAAGGCCGGTATCGTCCACCGCGACTTCAAGCCCGGCAACGTGCTGTTGGGCCCGGACGGGCCGCGGGTGATCGACTTCGGCATCGCCCGGGTCGACGACGGCACCGCCACCATGACCAACTCGATCGTCGGCACGCCCTCCTACATGGCGCCCGAACAGATCGAGGGGCGCGGGATCACCGACAAGTGCGACATCTTCGCGTGGGGATGCGTGATCGCGTTCTCCTCCACCGGACGGGCGCCCTTCGGTTCCGACACGGTGCCCGCCGTGGTGCACCGGGTGGTCAGCGCTCCACCGGACCTGGACGGCATCGACGACGCGCTGCGACCCATCGTCGAGTCGTGCCTGGACAAGAACCCGGACAACCGTCCCAACGCCCAGCAGCTCCTCATGCGGCTGCTCGGGCACGAGGCCGACGACACCGCCGACGCGTTCGAGCGGGGTGAGAAGGTGGCCCAGACCGGTCTGCTCAACGGGGCGCGGTTGCCGCCGGTCCAGCCACAGACGGGCCCCTACCCACAGACCGGACCACGACCCGGAATGGCCTACCCGCCGGGTGTCTCCGACCCGCGAACCGGCCAGAACCCGGGGTTCGCCAACCCCACCCCGGGCGTGGGCAACCCCGGTGTGTCCAACCCGCGGCCGGGGATGCCGGGGCACCCCATGAGCTCGGATCCCAGACACGGCGGATACGCCATGCAGCCCGGCGGGAACCCCATGATGACCGGCGGGCTGCACCCCAACCAGACCTACGGGGGCCGGTACCAGCAGCAACAGAAGGACTCGGTGCTGCAGCAGGGCTGGGTCATCCCGCTCGTGCTCATCACCATCGTCATCCTGCTCCTGCTCGTGCTCATCCTCGCGATCAGCGGCTGACCGACCCGGCCCGGGCGCCCTCAGGCCCGGGTGAGTGCGTTCATCGAACGCGAGACCGCCTCGTCCACCAGGTCGCGCACCTGGGGCCACCGGTCGTCGACGCAGTCGCTGGGCATCACCGTGACGCTGTCGCTGCCCGACATCTCCAGGACGTCCTGGACGCCCTCCGGTGTGGTCAGGCGCGCGTTCGCGGTCACCGCCAGCACGCCCGAGGGCGGCCTGCCCACGTCCTGCACCACCACGTACAGCGATAGGCGCACCTCACCGACCTCCAGCTCCAGGCGGGTCCACCAGTGCGTGGCTCCGGGGGTGAGCAGTGCTCGTGGAGCGACTCCGCATCCGGCCCCGGAAGTACCGTCGCCGGAGGTCACGGTGGCGCGGGCCTTCGGATCGAGCGCTCGCAGGATGAGCTCCACCGGGGCACCGCGGGAGCGCACGTAGTCCAGGACCCTCCTTCGGGTGACGGCGCTCAGCGGTGGCACGGGAGCGTCGATCACGGGATCCAACCTCGGGCCCCACCCGATCTCCGCGCGCAACGCCTCGGTGACCAGTCGGGCGAAGTGGGTGACCAGCTCGGCGAAGTGTCCGCCCTCTCCCGGTCCGACCCGGGCCGGGGGCGCGGGGGTGCGCGGATCCGGAAGCAACGGCGGGTGGTCGGCGCGCTGGAGCACCCGGGAGGCCAGCACCCACGGGAGGATTCGGGTGGGCGCGCCCTCGGGGGCGCCGGGGGGCGGCCCGTTCAGCTCGTTCAACCTTCGCGCGCACTCCGCGTAGACGTGGGCGGCGCGTACCACCGGGTGCGCGGGCACGATCGCGGCCTCGGCCAGGGCCCGGGTCTGTTCGGCGGACAGTGGGGACTCCGGCGTGCCCGAGGCGGCGGCCTGTTCGGCCACCCGACCGGCGAGACCGGCGATGTGGTCGGCGGTCATCGGTGGGTGGGGTTCGACCGGATCGACGAGCAGCAGGTCCGCGAGCGCAGGACCGCCGCCCCACCTTTGGACGCGGTCGTGGGTGAGGGAACGTCGGGCCGCGGCCCGGGCCTCCAAGGTCTGGCACTGGCGGTGCCGGGCCCAGATCGCCCGAAGGCGGTCGACGTCCGTGAGTTCTGTGCGCACGCGATCCGGAAGGGACTCCAGGATGGGGGCGCCGAGTTGGCTGTCCACGTGTGTTCACGTAGCCCGGGGACGGTTTGCCAAAACATGCCGAACGGTTGGTCCGGGTGTCCGGAGACGGCCGTGAACCCGGGACAACCGGAGAGTTCCAAGAGCGTCATGGGGCCGGGGGTGACCGGGTTCCGCCCGGTGACTCAGGGGTCACCGTTCGGGCGCCGTCGGAGGGAGTCCTTCGCGGACCTGTCCCTGACCCGGCGGGCGCCCGAACCCAGGGGGATCCTCGGTCTCAAACGGTGGGGCGGAGCAGGCGCATCGCCTTCTCCTTCTCGAAGTCCAGGGCCCGCGCGGGCGCCGGGGCCAGCCGGCCCAGACGTTCACCATGAGCGCGTACCCGGGCCAGGACCTCGGGTTCGGCCAGGACCCGCAGGGCGAAGGAGAGCGCGGCCGGAGGGATGTCGAACTCGCGCTCCAGCTCCAACCCACCGCGTATGGTCCGCAGGTCCTCCTCGGTGAACCGGCGGTGGCGGTGGCCGCGCCCGGTCGGCGGGTCCTGGGTGCGGGGGAGCAGCCCGAGCCCCTCGCGGTAGCGGAGCATACGGGCCGTGCTGCCGACGCGTTCGGCGGCCGCCGAGATCGGCACCGGGGCGGGGTCGGTGGAATCGTCGGGTTCGATGGAAGGAGTGTCGCGGGCGGCCATGCACGCGACTTTAACCCACCCCCACCTGTGCACGCGATGAATCTAACGTTCGGTCGTCAACTTTGTGACCCGGGTCGGGATGCGCCCCTAGAATCGAGGTCGCCACCACGACTTGACGAGTGAGGAACGCATGGCATTCGACTTCAAGGTCGCCGATCTTTCCCTGGCCGAATTCGGCCGCGACGAGATCCGCCTCGCCGAGCACGAGATGCCCGGCCTCATGGCCACCCGCGCCGAGTACGGGGACAGCAAGCCCCTCCGCGGCGCCCGCATCATGGGCTCCTTGCACATGACCGTGCAGACG